>JAQWMC010000066.1 GCA_029246985.1 Pirellulales bacterium | reverse complement strand
GCTCTCTCGTCTGGTATGCCACTGGGCAGAGAAGGCCCGAGTGTTCAAATCGGTGCGATGTCTGCAATTGTCCTCAGGCAGTTCGGAATTGGCCTAGTGTATTTTCGCAGACGGGCAGTTGAACTCGGTGCTGCAGCCGGCTTGGCTGCGGCCTTCAATGCACCTTTGTCGGGTGTAGTCTTTTCATTTGAGCTCCTCAAGCAACCATTTCATGCTCACAATTGTTTCGAAACAATTCTTGCTTGCGCAATCGCTGACTGGGTATGTCGATTTTTTCACGGCACGGTTCTTGAACTGCCGATCTCACTCGAAGGATTTCGTGACTGGCAGGAATTACCAACATTTGCTCTGGTTGGTCTTTGTACTGGAATTGTCTGTCTTATATTTCAAACTTTTCTCCTCTTTATTGCAAAACGTTTTCAGAAATTTCATCACCATCCAAATAAACTTATTCTGCTCACAGGCGTGTGGGGGTGCCTCCTAGGAGTCATTCTCCTCGTGAAACCTGAAGTACTCGGAATTGGCCACACGATTTTTGAAGATGCTATTCAGAATTCGCTACCGTTTCTCCCAGCAATACTTATTTTGGCTACTCGCATTCCATTGAGTGCAATCAGTTACGCAACCGGTGCCCCCGGTGGCCTGATCGTTCCTGCCTTATTATTTGGCGTACTTTCAGGACAGGCTTTCTCAACAAGTTATGCATTTATGGTTGGCGGTGTTGATGCTGATTTTCATTCTGTCTGTCTTGTGGCTGGTATGGCGGCAAGCATCGGGGCTCTTTTTCGCACTCCACTGACAGCTACAATCATGGCGGTTGAAATTACCGGTGCCTACGACTGCGTCCTTGAAATCTCGATTGCGTACCTCACAGCACATTCCTTGCTCGGACTTGCTCGACAACCAGATCTCTACACGGCTTTAGGTCGCATTCACGAGGGTCATACCGGAAAACAAGCAGCAAGGATCGACGCGGCACGGTCTTCTATTCATTAGCCTGTCAAGCAGCTCGACATTGATCTTCAACAACTTGTTTGTTTGCTGAAGCAGGACCGGCTGAAGAGGACCTTGGCAATCCATTTTCTTCTATCAGTTGCCTAAGACATGCCACTTGGGCAGTAAGGTCTCTTAATTCATCTTGGTGGTCGTCTTCATGCTGCAAGAAGTGTCCCGCAATTAATCCCGATAAAGCACCGAATGAACTGGCACCTGTTACCATCAAAATAAATGCAACTATTCTTCCTTCCCAACTTGTTGGATAGAGATCTCCATAGCCAACCGTTGTGACCGTACAGATTGACCACCAGACAGCATCTTCAGCTGTTGTAATGTTTCCCCCATGAGCTCCCTCAAACTGCAAAATCGCAAAGCTACATGAAAAAATTACGACAACTGCGACAAAACTGCCGGCCAATAACGCATTTCTTGTACGGTTCTGGAAAATAAGTGATGCTAAAAAACGCGTGGCCTTAATTCCTCGAATAACTCGGACTACTCGAACTATACGGGCCGCTCGACCCAACCGCATTGAATCAAATATAGGAATTGATGAAAGAAGATCTATCCATCCCCATGTAAAAAAATAGTTCCAGCGGTTCGGGGCTTGAATCAAACTTACAATAAAGTCAATGAAAAACACGCCACAAACGAAAAGATCTGCATACGCGAGTAAGGATCTCGCTGAGGGCGTCAATTCCACAACGACACCGATTGCGAGCATGCCAATAGCAATGAGACTCACCAGTAAGATGACAGCATTATAGCCAGCCCATTTCCCCTCATTCGAATGAGACTTCGCATCTCGCAGGATTGGAGAAATACCAAGCTGAATATCAGCTGTGTCGTCAGATGGACTCATTGACTGAGAAGAAGGAACCATACTTTTATTATTTAATGTCTTTGCCTTTCGCCGCTCAATCCAATTTCCAAACAATGTGCATCGTCTTTGCACGTCTCATGAATAGTGGGCGGAAGGAAGATCATAAAGCTCGATCTATTCCGAATGGGACACCAATTCTCAATAAATAAGCATATTATTCTCGCCCCTGACACAAATATTGAACTTGGACTGCACCATCTGTGCGCGGTATTTTTATCCCTGATATGCTTCATACGAAGGGTCAAGAGAGCCTTATGGTTACCGCTCACACCTTAGAAATGCCCCACACCACCATGTCAGCCTATTCTGCCGTCTGTGCTGAGTTCCTCGACTTTCGTGACAAGTCACACGGTGCTATCACAATTGACGAAGTCTCTTCATCAATTGCGGCTGGCCGCTTTGTCTGGATAGACACAAACCTCCGGGACCAGAAATATTCTGATCTCAAACAAGAGTTGCCGGAACGTCTAGCTAACCAAACGCCGGTTCTGAAAATTCTGAGCTCTGAGTATCAACAGAACACAGACGATCAGGTCTCATCGCTACATAGAACCGATAGTGCCTTGCATATCCGCCTTGTAGGGGCAAGAGACAGATCAAAGACAATCATAAGTGAAGTGCTTGATATTGTTATTACTGAAGGCCTGTTTGCAACATTCTCCGAAGGCTCTTGCGGCGTCCTACACGCAGTTCGTCGTGACTATATCCGAGACTTTGAACAACATGCTGCGACACCAAGCTTTCTTCTCTATGAGTTTTGGGATAAACAAATTGAACAATTCCTGGCTGTACAGGGATGTCTCGATCAAGAAGTTGAAGCAACCAGAATCGCACTTCGGCGGGCTGCAGACGAAGCAACACTTACTAAATTAGCAGATGTTTCTGGCAGACTTCTGGCGTTGAGAAAAAGAGTACTACCTGCTCGTAGAGTATTGGAAGAGTTAGTTTCCAGAAAAACAACACTCGTCAGTGAAGCAACTCTACAGTTTCTCGCAAAAATGATTGACACACTTGAGCGGCTTCTTGCTGACATTACCGCAAACCGTGAAATTCTTGAGAGTGCCATGAATTTTTCTCTCACAGTGATGACACATCGCACAAATTTGACAATGAATCGCCTAGCTGTTGTAAGCACTATCTTCTTGCCGCTTACTTTTCTATGTGGTGTCTACGGAATGAACTTTGAAGTTATGCCGGAAACCGAGTGGGTGCATGGATACAAGATGTTTTGGATCGTTTCAGCTATCATCACAACTACGTTGACATTCGTGCTTCGAAAAGCACGCTTGCTGTGAAGCAAATTCCTGTCGCCACTAAATTTTATAAGAGAGTCTCATAGACCTCTTTGTTTTGAATGTTCTTAAATAGAACAAACATCCACATCTACTACTTATTCTAGTCGTAGGGATTGTGTCGTTTTCCATCAGCTACAAAAACTTTGCTGTATACATCAACTTTCCGATTTAGCGATGTATCGTTGAGATGAAGCAGTGGGTGACACGGCTCTTGCTGCAACGCATTTAGAAGATTTGTAGCGTTTCTTTATGGCTGACAACGAAGAGTTCATCTCAGAATTTTTAATCGAGGCGTCAGAAAACCTAGACCAGCTCGATCAGGACCTCGTTGCGCTCGAAAAGAACCCTCACGACCCCGACCGTTTGGCGAGTATTTTCCGGACAATCCACACGATAAAAGGCACGTGTGGTTTCTTCGGATTTACAAAGCTAAGCAATTTGTCACATCACGGAGAACATCTTCTTGGCCTCCTTCGTGATGGAAAACTTCACTTCGATGAACAACTGGCGTCCCTGCTTCTTGAACTCGTTGATGCCATTCGAACATTTTTATCGGCTATTGAGTCAACTGGTAAAGAAGGCGATGGTGCCTTCCCGGATCTCTGTCAGAAACTGGACGCCACTTGTCTATTAGCTAATGATGCTCCTAATAATCAAACAGAAGAACGTCTTCCATCACCATCTTCTAGTGCAAATCAGTCCGATCAACCAGATGATCGCACGGTATCGGCTCCTGAAGAAAGGCCCGTCGCATCAACCACCTCAAATGATCCAACTGAAGCCGACAAATTAACGCCTGAAGTAAGCCATGACATTCTTTCACGCTCAGAAAGTACTCGTTCGAGTAACACTTTCGACGCAACTATACGAGTCGATGTACAACTGCTTGATACCATCGTCGATCTCGTCGGTGAACTCGTTCTAGCCCGTAATCAACTGCGAACAACAGCTACCGATGAACCTGCATTACTAGACGCAGTCAATCGAATTCACACAGTGACCGGCGAGCTACAAGAAGTAGCCATGAAAACACGAATGGCCCCAATCGACCAACTTTTCAATAAGTTTCCCCGTATTGTTCGTGATGTAGCAGCAGCATGCGACAAAAAAGTTAATCTTCATATCGATGGCTCTGACACTGAGCTTGATCGGACTCTTATTGAAAAAATACGTGATCCTCTTACTCATCTCATTCGAAACGCAATAGATCATGGCATTGAATCAAAAGACATGAGATCCGTGACTGGCAAGTCCACTTCGGGAGAAATCTCTTTACGCGCTTTTCAGGAGAGTGGCCAAGTCACTATTGAGGTGTCGGATGATGGAGCAGGTATTTCAGTCGATGCTGTGTGTAAAAAAGCAGTTGAAAAAGGGCTCGTCACGGACGATGCGGCTTCCACCATGTCTGATGAGAGAATTTTTCAGTTTATTTTTGAACCCGGCTTTTCAACGGCCAACGCCGTGACTGACATATCTGGTCGCGGTGTCGGTATGGACGTTGTCCGTACAAATATCGAATCTATCGGTGGAACTATTGATATCAGCAGCCAGCGTGGTGTTGGGACTGTCGTTCGTGTGCGAATTCCACTCACTCTTGCGATTATACCTGCTCTGATTATTTCAAGTGGTGGCGAACGTCTTGCGATACCGCAGCCGTACATTCAAGAACTTGTGGCTCTTAGAAAAAATAGCACGAGTCATATGATTGATGGACTTGAAGGTGCTCCCGTCTTGCGACTACGCGATCGACTCATTCCAGTTGTGTACCTTGACCGGTGGCTCGGACTTCGCGACTGGAAAAAACGGCCAACCTCTGGCACTGTTGTTGTTGTCAAAGTAGATAACCATGAATTTGGTTTAGTGGTAGATGCTGTCACGACATCTGAAAATCAACACAATCATGCTACAGAAACAACTGGCCTCTGGTTTATTGTTGTCAAATCAATAAGTAGTCTTTTATCGCCGATGGGTATTTATTCTGGCGCAACCGTTATGGGTGATGGGAGCGTGGTCCTCATCCTTGATCTCCGTGGAATCACGATGGCCGCTGATATTCCAGCCCTCACTCGTCGGGCAGGTGATCTCCAAAGCACATCCGAAGAACCTCGAGAGGTCGTTCAGGAATCCTCTCGATACCTTGTGTGTGAAACTCATAATGGCCACCGTGTTGCTGTTCCTTTGAACCAGGTGCAACGCCTCGAAAATTTCCTTGAGTCTGAAATTGATCCTGCCGCAGATGCCTGTTTTGTAAAACGGAATGGGGAACTGACGCAACTCATTGACCCCGATCGGATCCTACACACATCGGAGGAACTCGGTAAAGAGCCTAACGGATCGTCTTTAGTGGGCATTATCCTTCCGAATGAACTAGGAAATAAGGCACTTTCCGTTCGCAGAATAATTGATGTTGAAACAGGTCATGGCCCACTTGAGAAGACAGCAACGAAAAGAGGTCTCTTAGGTACTCTTCTGGTTGGAGGCAGCGCAACTGAAGTAATGGATATTGTTGCCGCAAGTCAGTGGTCAGAGGAGATCCCTCTCTCATGAATTCCAAAGTTATGAACACGCCTGAAGAAACCACGGATCAAAAACGATGCTGTACGTTTCTTATTGAAAATACGTGTTTTGCTGTTGAGGCAGATAACGTAACTGAAGTTGTTCAAAGAGGTGTGATCAACAACGTCCCTTTGGCTTCACCTGCTATCTCCGGACTCCTCAACCTTAGAGGACGAATCGTCCCAGCTATAGATCTTCGGCTTTTCTTGGAATTCCCTACTGTTCCACCCTCGATCAAGCAGATCAGTCTCATAGTTGATGTCAATAACGAATGGTACTGCTTCTTAGTAGATAAACTCCTCGACGTGAAGGCTTATGACCCTCGTCAAGTTACCCCGCCCACCAATAACTCTTCGAGCGTTCTCGAAGGTGTGCTCCCTGACACTGATCAGTTAATACACTTTTTGTCACCAGAGAAAATACTCAAAAATCTATTGGACATTCGAACCGAATCACAGTCTGTCGGCTAAATATAAACAACTTACCTCCTTACCTATTGAACGGTACTATCATGACGAACTCTGACTTGCACGCTACCCGTGACGACACTCACGCTGACAAAACCACTTTGATGTCAAGGCTTCTTGGGTTTTCCAAAGATCGTCTACTTTGGTCACTGCTTGCCGTTTCCATGTTGCCCTTAGCCTTCATGGGGTATGCAACCTATTCGTCAGCAGCAAAAGCAATTGAAGGCCAATCACTACGCAAATTACAAACGGTCAATACAATCACCGCAAAAGCTGTTGATAATTATTTCTCTTCGATGGAAGAACAGCTCAAGATTACTGCTGAAAATAGAATGACTCTCGAAGCACTTGAAGCCTTTGCGACTGGATTTCAGAAAATTGAGAGTGATGACAATCTTACGGAATCATCGATTCAAGATGCTCGAAAAAGTCTCTCGACTTACTACACGGGTGAATTCTCAAATGAATACATGAGGCAAACCGAAAACGAGCCACCAACTACGAGTTTCCTCGAAAACCTTTCGGATTCATCAGCATACCTTCAGTATCTTTATATCCGGAAGAATGAAAATCCTCTCGGTTCAAAAGAATTATTAAATGCTGCAGATGATGGGTCTTCATACACAGCAGCTCATTCCTTATATCACCCTATCTTCCGAAATTTCTTAAAACGACTTGGGATTTATGACTTTTTCCTTGTCGATTCTGATGGAGTAATTGTCTATTCGGTCTTTAAGGAGTTAGATTTTGCCACATCTCTGAAGACTGGATCTTTTGCAGGCACAAATTTTGCAAGATCTTTCCAAGAATCTGTAAGCGGTGGCCGTCGTGACACTGTCGCCTTCGCAGACTTTGAAAAATATTTACCGTCATACGAAGCACCAGCAAGCTTTATTGCTGCACCAATTTATAACGGCCGAGAGCTGAAGGGGGCCGTTATCTTCCAACTCCCCGTTGACAAAATCACGTCAATCATCAGTGAGACAACAGGAATGGGAGAAACTGGTGAGACATATGCGGTTGCTGATGATGGTCTTTTTAGAAGCCAATCACGGTTCCCTGACGATCTTGGTGTTGAATCAACTATTGTGAACCCAAAGGTGCGAGTAGACACTGTCGCTGTTCGCTCCGCTTTAGATGACGGTGAATCTGGGACAGCCGAAATAAAGGATTACCGTGGTTCCGATGTGTTCTCGTCTTGGCAGCCTATAACTGTCCACCACGATTCCCGAGGTGGAGATAAAAATGTCACCTGGGCTCTTATCTCAGAAATTGATAAGGCTGAGATTCTTCAACCAGTACGTAATTTATTTAATTACGCCATAACGATCTTTATTCTCAGTACCATTGGCGTTCTGCTTGTTTCGGTGAGCATTTCACGCCGGTTTTCCAGGGAAGCCCGTCGCCAAGCCTCCTTGGTAAGTGGCATCATAGATAATACGAATGCACTAGCAGGCTCTTCTGAAGAGTTGACGAGTGTGAGCCAACAGATGAGTGCGACTGCTGAAGAAACGACTGCCCAGGCAAACCTAGTTTCTTCGGCAGCTGAACAAGTCAGCGGTAACACTAAACTTGTCTCATCATCTGTTGAAAACCTAGTCTCAAATATTGATGAAATTGCTCGCAGTGCGCAGGATGCTGCCGCAGTTGCTCGACAGTCTGTCGACATGGCTCAAAAAACATCCTCGACAATGGATGAACTAGGACAGTCGAGTAGCGAAATCGGTCAAGTTATAAAAGTCATTACTACTATTGCCGAACAGACGAATTTGCTTGCGCTTAATGCAACAATTGAGGCTGCCCGTGCAGGCGACATGGGAAAAGGATTTGCTGTCGTCGCAAATGAGGTCAAAGAACTCGCTCGAGAAACAGCTAAGGCAACAGAAGACATCGGAACGAAAATTGAGGCGATGCAGTCTGATACTGAAAAAGCTGTGACGGCTATCAGTGAAATCGCATCCGTCATTGAAAAGATTGATCTTCTACAAACGAAAATTGCAACTGCTGTCGAAGAGCAGTCTGCAACGACGAGTGAAATCAGTCGAAATATTGGAGAGGCAACAACGGGCTCCACTGAGATCGCACAGAATATTGTTCAGGTGGCTCATGCTGCACAAAATACTGCTGAGGGAGCGAACAATACCCAGCACTCTGCACAGGAACTTTCACGCATGGCTCAAGGACTCCAACGATTGGTTGATGAATACAGACGATAAGACAATCTCGAGAACGGCTGCTAAACTGTTTGAGATAACGCGATGCAATTTACGCCAGAACACTGAACTCTAGATTGACTTAAAAGTCTATTTATTGCTCTAGCAGACCCGCTAGGATTGAAACCGTGCACGCACTTGTAATTGACGATTCAAAACCCGTACGCAGTATTCTTACGAAAGTACTGAATGGTTTACAGTTTCAATGCATTGAAGCCCAAAATGGAGTCGAGGCGCTCGACAGGCTTTCCCACATGCCTCGCCCGGCGCTTATAACGCTCAACCGTCACATGCCTGAAATGGATGGGTTTGAGTTGCTTGGTCGAATTCGTCGGAGCCAACAGTATAAAAATCTTCCTGTTGTGATGATTTCTACTGATTCGACACAAGCAAGTATCGAAGCAGCGATGCGACTCGGTGCGACAGACTTTATTGCAAAGCCGTTTACGCCAACCGAACTTATAGCACGACTGAATACCCTTGGCCTGACTCAAGAGACAAGCAAAAAGAGTGAACAGCAGCCAGAGCCTCGGCCTTCTTCATCACTTGATTCACACACGAATCAACATGCTCAAATCGACTTAGAAAAAAAACCCATTCGGCTTCTCTTAGTTGATGACTCCGCAGCAATACGAGGAATACTTTCCAAGACACTGCGTGAGATACCTGGTATCAAAGTCGTTGGGACCGCTGCAGATGGTGAAAAAGCACTGACTTTTTTAGAAAAAGAGCAAGTTGATATTGTCCTTCTTGATATTGAAATGCCTGTCATGGATGGTATTGAGACCCTTCGTCACATTCGGAAAAAATATCTGCGACTGCCTGTTGTAATGTTTTCAAGCCTTACCGAGCGAGGAGCGAAGGCAACCTTGGAAGCACTGGTTGCTGGTGCCAACGATTACGTCGCCAAGCCAACTACTACAGACAAAGATAGTATCGTGGCGAGAATTGAGTCTGAGCTAGTCCCAAAGCTCAGGGCAGTCTATCGGCCACCCGCCAAAAACAAGGATCGTGGCAACAACACGGCCTCCACAAAATCAACGATCCCATCACTTCGTAACAAGAAATCACAGAATATCTCCGTAATTGTTATTGGCGTATCAACTGGCGGCCCGAGCGCTCTCGCAGACATTCTTCCCCATCTAACCGTTGCAGATGCTCCACCTATTGTGGTTGTGCAGCATATGCCAAAGGAATTCACCGGACATCTTGCTGAGCGACTATCCAAAATGTGTAGACATAGGGTGAGTGAAGCGCATCATGGGCAAGCCCTTAAACCAGAACACATCTACCTAGCTCCTGGAGGCTCGCACCTCGAAATTCAAAAACATGGCAAAGAAGCCAAACTTGTTCTCCATAATGGGCCGCCTGAGAATTCATGCCGACCATCAGCTGATGTACTTTTTCGCTCCGCTGCCAAAATATTTCATTCCGACACATTAGCTCTTGTACTTACTGGCATGGGGAATGATGGACTTCAGGGATGTAAAATGATTTCATCGGAGGGTGGTGTCATCATTGCTCAGGACGAACCAAGTAGTGTTGTATGGGGCATGCCTGGTCATGTTGTTCGAGCAGGCCTTGCCGATATAGTGCTTTCTCTCGATCGTATTGGGCCGGATATTGCCATGCGAATTTGTCGACAACAGAAGTAATCTTTCCCAGTTTCTTCATTTCTTGAATTACGAGATGAGTTTTTACACATGCAGGTAAGCCCACCGCAGTTCTCTTACCTTCGTGGGCTGCTCAAGAAAAAAACTGGCGTCATCATTGACGAAAGCAAGCAGTACCTCGTTGTCGCCCGCCTCTTACCGATTGTCAGACAACGAAAACTTCCAAGCCTCGACACTCTCATTGATCGCATTCAGACTGCCAGTGGCAGTCCTCTTGAGAATGATGTCCTGAACGCCATGATGACACATGAAACAAGTTTTTTTAGAGACAAAACTCCTTTTGAAACCTTAAAAGGTATCCTCCCTGATTTCATAAAGAAACGAGCTGCTACAAAACAACTCACAATCTGGTCTGCAGCATGCTCAACAGGTCAGGAACCATATAGCATTGCGATACTATTGAATGAGAATTTTCGTAATCTCCTTTCATCATGGAAGGTTCGTATTGTTGCTACTGATATCTCCAATGTAGTTTTGGATCGGGGCCGAGAAGGTGTGTACAGTGAACTTGAAATCGTCCGTGGCCTCCCACAGCCGCTTCTCACTAAATATTTTCAGCCATTCCAAAGTAACTGGAGTATCACTCAGTCATGTCGGCAGTTTGTGGAATTCCGCCAGCTGAACCTCACTGATGCATGGCCAATCATGATGCCGTATGACATTGTTTTCCTGCGTAATGTCCTGCTGTATTTTGACACCAAGACCCGAGGCGAGGTACTCGAAAAAATGTCTCGTGCGATCCGCCCGGATGGCGCACTGTTTCTTGGTGGTGCAGAGACCATGCTTGGTTTGAATACCGGCTACGAACGACTCATAGGCAATGGGTGTAGTTACTACAGGCCTGAGCAGTCATGAAGATGGCCCTCGCCATTCAAAGCCAAGAATCGAGACATCGTCTAACGGACCTTTGGGTTCACACCAGGCTTGAATACTCTCCAGAAGCTCTCCCACGCCAGCATTAAGATCGCGAGAACGATTCAGTCCAATGACTTCCTTTAATGACGCGTCTCCGAACTGCTCGAGGTCCTTATCCATTGCCTCCGTAACTCCGTCAGAGTAGAGATACACTCGGTCTCCTTTTTCAAGTTGGATTGTATTTTCTTCATATTCGGCCTCGGGGAAAAAACCCACCGGAAGACTATGGAGTGTTTCAAATGTAGCTTCACCTGCAGTTGTGATACGAAGCAATGGGGGATGTCCACTAGCTGTATACCGCATCTCTCCTGTTTTAGAATTAACCACGCAATAGATAAATGTAAAATACAGTTCAGAAAAGTCCTGTGACTGAAATTGTTGGTTGAGCTCAGTAGCAACCTCTACCGGTGAAACGACTTCCGTTGACCCATCTTCACGAATGCGTACCAAAACAGAGCTGTCTGATGCTTTTGGTGTCAAAAATCTTCCAACCGTCACTGAAAGCAAGGACGAGGGCACTCCATGGCCACTCACATCAACAACAAATAAGCCGATATGATCTTCATCAAGTTGAAAAACATTGAGAAAGTCACCTGCTAAACCCTGGCAGGGAACATATCGCCAGGCCACATCTCCACAGTCAAATTGAAGTGTTTCTTCTGCTGGTAAAAGCGCTCGCTGCACCCGTGCTGCTGCCTCGAGATCTCGTGTCATCTGATCATTTGCACTGGCTATCTTCTGATTGAGATCTCTTAGTTCCTGGTTGTTCTGTTCTAGTTGGTCCTTTGCTGTTGCCAGATTTTGATTGGCCTGAATCAATTCATGATTCTTGGCTACTGCGTTTTCAAAAGTTGATACAAGGAGATTCAAAACCTGCTGACGCCCAGCATTGACTTTGAATGTTTGCCCAGCAATCGCAACATCGATTGTTTGATCAGCTGCTTCATCAACCGCAAGTGGCGTCTCAAGCAAAGAATGAATACGCCCAATCAAATAATCTGGTTCATAAGGCTTGGTTACATAGTTATCGGCTCCCGCATCAAGGCCTTTGATAATGTCGAGGGGATCAGAGAGTGTTGACAGGAGTACAAAAGGAATTTTTTTTAATTGAGTATCTTGCTTGACGGCTTTGCAAAACTCATATCCCGTCATCGTTGGCATTTCGATATCCGAGACAATAATAGCTGGGGTCTGGTCACGAACAAGATCAAGTGCAGCTTGCCCATCTGCGCCCCACCGAACACGGTGGCCTGCCTCCGTAAGCCGCCGCTCAAGGATTTTTGCTTGAATGCGGCTATCCTCAGCAATCACGATATCAACACCAGGAGT
>JAQWMC010000062.1 GCA_029246985.1 Pirellulales bacterium | reverse complement strand
ACACCGTTCTTCAATGACCCACTCGTAACTAGGAACTTTTCGTATCACTTCAGTCGTTACCGGAATTGTTTTTTTTATCACTTTCGCCCACGTTGGTTTCCAAAGCGGATACCAAAAACATCCACATTCATCACTTCCGTGCTTTTCTCCACAGAGACAAGCTGGGCCCGGTATGATCACGTCTTCACACTTCGTATGAATACATATTTTTTTTACCTCTTTCATAATTGGTTTCGCAACGGGCATGCGACGAATACATTGACAACTTCCACAGAGATCACAATGACCATCATGGTTATTTGGCCTGTCCTTCTTTTCATCAGCACATACGCTGCTAAAAGAAATGCATAAAATAATGAATATGATTCTTTGCATGATGACTCCTAGAACTCGGCTTGAAATCGTGCACCAAAAATATCGAAGGGAACGGGTCCTGTAATCGTCGGAGGAAGTAAGGCTGTAGTTTGTGCCGTATACGATGGCATGCTATGAATCCAATTGAATTGCACACGCATTGAACGGTTCCACCACCAATTGAGCGCTACCGTTGACTGGTTGAGAACACCAAACTGCGGATTAGGTGCTAAAATTGCATCTGGGTCTGGGAGATAGTTCGCTGGGTCATAGTCACGATTTGTAAGATCAACATATGACCATCGAAACGCAAGTTCCCAAGCACCCCAACCGCGGATACGTCCTTTGCGGCCTGTCCCGAAAAATGGCGTAAAAGGATTCACGTTGTAATCAAAAACACCGGCTTGCTTAAGATATTTTGCGTGTTCTCCGGTGAGAAAATACCCGCACTGCATGTATGCGCCGGACTGGAGAAGAAGTGGTCCAACTGCTTGTTGTACGGGCTCTAACATGACTTCGCTTTGAAAATTGAACTGGCCACGATTGAACGCAAGTTCAAGATGATAAAGGCTAAAATGTGTTGCCTTAAAACGACCCGTATCAAGCACTACTGGTGTTCCAGCCGCAGTAATCTTTCCACCTGCTGATATGTCTCCGACAAAAAACTCTGGAAACGTATGAGATCGATAACTCTTTGCAAAAGTTCCAAATGAGTCAGAATCACCCCCGATTTGAGCGTAGATGAATCCCGTTCCAACATGGAGGAAATATCTCCCGTCAGAGGGTTCATCATAATGAACAAGGTGCGTAATTCTTGATGCAAAAGTAACTCCACCTTGATCGCTAATCTGTGTTCCGGTCTGATTGTCGCCAAACGTACTATAGTTGCTTTGGGCACCATTTTTATAAAAGGTAAGTCCAGTTCCATAGACGCTATATGCCCAACTCGTACGCTCATCATCACTGATCCCATACGCCATAATGCCAACACGGCGGAAAGGGTCAAGAGCCATAAATGGAGCTGACCGTTCAAGAAAGTTCAGGTGTCGAACACTTGTCCAACTATCCATGGTACCGGGTTGCCTGAACTGACCGATACGGATTGTTCCTAGATACGGAAGCTCTGACTGCTCACCCCAAACATCAAGAAAGCTGGGTTTCCCTGATTGACCAAAATCCATTTCAATACTGAATGCATTTGTCTCTGTAACTTTTCCAATTGCCTGTAGACGGGCTCTTCGGAAACCAACACCGTTTAGCATGTCTCCAAAATAAGCACGTGCGAGAGTATTCTGGCTGTAGATTCCGCTATCGAGTTGAAAGAAACCACTGAGTCGCACAATTGGCAAGCTCTCGCCACCACCCTCAAGAGCATCAAGTCGGGTCATGAGATTACCGACCTGATTGGGGTCCAGTACGGTATCGTTCGGATCAGAGAGTCCACCAAATTGTTGACCCGCACCACGTTGAATATTTCCAGGTTGGTCTGGTGCAAGAATTGTCTGGCTGTCGCTTGGTTCCACCAGACTCTCTGGTTCACTCGGTTCCTGAGGCAGTGGTGCCGGTATTTCCTCAGGCTGAAGTTGAACAGATTCGAATTGCGTTTCGCGAATGATACTTGCCGGGAACTGATCGTCTGGTGGTAAAGCAAGCGTGTTGGACGACAAGAAAGAGAACAGAAGAAGTGCGCACACTGCTCCACAGAGTTTTGCGAAAAGACGTTCTCTCTTTCCCGGTCGTATCACAACTGGGCCTTCCTCGACTAGCGCTCGAGGCATCTCACATGAGCACACTGCCTAAAGAATGATGTTTATGCTTTTTTTATCGGCATAAACGTTAAAACTACGTTACTTTGCCAGCCGTAGTCTGATCTGTGTCTGCTTGAAACGGGAGAAACTGGTGATGTTTGGTAGCTTCGCGGCATTCGGGCTCATCACAAGAAAAGTAAACAGCTTCCCCAGATCACCCATTTCGACGAGTTGATCTGCGGAAGCTGTTTTAGAACGCTGGCGAGTAAGATCTTGATCGAGAGCTTATTATCGCACTCGCACAGACCTCGACACACGACCAAAATTATCAACAAGGATAAGGTCCGTCTGAGAGATTGAACGAACTGCAGGCGTAAGCGTCTGATTCGTGAGACCAACTCGTGACGAGGCTGTTACGTGTGTAATCAACCGACCATTCGATATCATCCATGTACCACTAGAAATCGGAGTCGGTACAAATACTGATTGAAAGTTTCGAAGCATCTGATAATACCGATAGGTCTGAAACGTTCCATCGACGTTGTACGTAATGTCAACCGATCCTTCAGTGTCTGTCATACGCCACGTTCCAACAGCCATTTCCCGAACCTCAGCGTCAGTCAGTACACGTGATGTCACACCGCCACCTGGCACGACAGCCGGAGGAGGCGCTGGCTTAGCACTCTGCCACTGGCTCATATCAGGAGGATTATCATGAACTGGCTTAGGAGCAGGTCGTGGGGCACCCTTTGGGGTTGCTGAGTTATTGGGCTCATATTTTTCCAGCACGACGAGAGCTCGTGCAGAATCTTTTGGTGCACCAAACTCGGTAGGTACCTTTGAGACGTCTCGTGAAAAACAGACGACGAGTTTGCCCTCATCAAATTTATAGATACCCTTCCCTGTTTCTGTATCCTTATTCTTTATCGTAATTCTTTTCGGATAGGACGTTGGATCAATCCGGAACTCACGTGTCGTTTTGCTTCCACCAACTGGGTCTGAGAAAAGAATTGTGTAGTCAACAATTTCCAGATTTCCACCTCCAGGAAGCCAGTACTGCATCTGTTCGTCTGGGATTTCCTGTCCATTTTCAACGAGTTCAACAACTCGCCAATTGCCACGTACTCGCTCTAATTCCGTATCAACTGCCGAAGGGGTTTGTGCGATAGCTGAAACGGGGAACAGCATGAGGGCAAGACATCCGAACATTGCGAGGCTGAGGGCCAAAATGCGTGAAGCGTGCATAGCATCCTTTCAGGGAGGTTTCTTCCTAAGACGACGGAAACCATCGTTTTTTGAAAACAGGTTTGAATTATTCAATGGAAGTTGAACTGCTTGTCCACTTCCAAGATGCCCAGATCATGAGAAATTTAACCGGTTGCCGTCAACACGAGCCTGTCGTCCAGAAATTGAAAAACCTTCTGAAAGGCCTGATCTGGTTCCAGCTCCGTCACGTGTTTCAGCACTGTCGGGCGATTTTTGGTGCGAAATAGGTCAGTATCGCGTCGGCTCCAGACCGTTTTATTGCGAGAACTGCTTCGAATGCAGCCTGGTCACCATCGAGCCAGCCGTTCGCTGTAGCTGCCTGAATCATGGCGTATTCTCCACTCACCTGATAGGCAAGTGTGGGAACCCCGAAGGTCTGCTTGACCCGATAGATGATATCCAAACATGTCATGGCTGGTTTAACCATGATTAAATCAGCACCCTCGTCAAGATCAAAGGCAACCTCTCTGATCGCTTCGTCTGTGTTTGCTGGATCCATCTGATACGTCTTCTTATCTGCAACGCCAAGCGATTTTGCAGTATCAAGGGCAGCATGGCTGCCAAGCGCATCACGAAAAGGTCCATAGAATGCAGATGCATACTTTGCTGCATAAGAGAGGATACCAACCTCTTCCTGTTGATTTTCATCAAGTGCGGTTCTGATCGCCCGCACTCTACCATCCATCATGTCTGATGGTGCAACGATATGGCAACCAGCCTGAGCAAGCACTCTAGCTTGCTGCTGAAGCACAGCAACTGTCTCATCATTTACGATACGGCCATTTTTGAGCAGTCCGTCGTGACCATGTGTTGTGTATGGGTCGAGTGCAACGTCACAGATAATACCAACATCATCACCCGTTTCAGCTCGTACCGCTTGAATGGTGCGGCATATCAGATTCTCTGGATCAAGAGCATGCTGTCCATCAACAGTCTTCTGCTTTGAAGCAACAACCGGAAACAGAGCAATTGCAGGTATGCCGAATGACTTTGCATCGGCTGCCGCCTTGACAACTTCTTCAATTGGCAAACGATCAACACCAGGCATTGCGACAATGGGTTCACGCTCTGCCTTGTCGTGTACAAACAGTGGCCATATGAGATCGTGCGGTGACACCCTCGTCTCCGCCACCATATCTCGAAGCCATTCATGCTGCCGATTTCTTCGAAGCCGAGTTATTGGGAAACGTCCCAGACTTCCACGTGGTTCTGAAGTACTCATGACGTCACCGAACTTCGACTATCTTTGATAATGGCAGTCCTGGGCATGGCTGGACCAATAGCCATCGAATGCTCAGGACGTGTGGCTACGGCACACGACTCGGTGGTCTCCCACAGAGAAACCTGTCGGGCAACGACACCAAGGTCTGTTAAGACATGCGGGGCAACGATCTCAAGAAGGTATCTCGCCATGTTTTCTGCCGTAGGATTATGGGGCATGACAAAATACTTCACTGGCTCCACCATCTGAATAGCGGCTAGAGCATTCTTATCTTCTTCATAGATCAGGAACGCATGATCCCAGTGATCGTCAAGCCAACCAAGCATTCGATTTTTTATAAGTGAGAAATCTACAACGCGACCAACTTCATCGACTTCGTCACCTCCTTTTGCGGCAACCACCTCAAGATCGACACGATAATTATGCCCGTGAAAAAAAGCACATTTGCTTTCGTGCCGGTAGAGCCTGTGACCAGCACAGAACTTTAACTGGCGAATGAGTGCAAGTTGTGTTGTAGATACATCAGCCATAGAAAAATTACCTTGTTATTCACTCACTGGACTACAACTGCGTTGGATTGGGGGCATCACCGTAGACTTCTTGTGGATCAAATGTCTTCTCGGCCTCGATAAACTCAAGTTCCGAACCGCTGTCTCGCTGCACACCCACTGGAACTTTTCGGTAAAAGCAGGACCGATACCCAACATGGCAACTCGCACCACCAGCGACATCAACCCGCAACCAAATACAGTCTTGGTCATCATCAATCCTCATCTCGACAACGTTCTGGACCAGCCCGCTTGTCGCTCCCTTATGCCAGAGACACTGACGACTCCGGCTGAAGTAATGTGCCTCCCCAGTTACGATTGTTTTCTCGAGTGCCTCTTGGTTCATTACGGCTACCATCAGCAACTCACCCGACGTATGATCTGTTGTGACACATGGAATAAAGCCTTTTTCATCAAACTTAGGTGCGAGTTCTTTTCCTTCCTCAACTTGTTCAATCGAGGTACGAGGCGCAAAAAGACGAAGGGCATCTGATGAGGAATGTGAATCTGCCACGGACTTGTTCCAGGGAGGGGAGGGGGAATGAAAACCGACTCAGTTACCAGAGTTGTTGATACGCACCTCTATCATACCCGCCAGAATCGAGAGTTCACGCCAACCACTCCGAATCGCACCGTGTAGCTCGAAATATCATCCATTCTGGCGTGACAGCATGGCCATAGATACTCTGCCGCATTCGATAATAGGGTTTTTGAGGAAGGTGAGGTCACAGACACCATCACGGTGTAAGATCGGTACTCTTTGATCCAGCTACTTAGTTCTCAGGTTGGGAGTACTCACTTCGTGTTTGTTTATCGACTGTCGCGCTGTTTTTGTCGACTGCTATTACTTGTGCTTTGTGTATTCACTGGGTGCCAACGGCCTGCTCCGTCACTTGTTCAGCCACCCACCCCTGAAGTAGTCGTCACAAAACCAAGTATTCAGAATCTTACAAACCCATTGGAATTTAATGGAAATGCTGCCGCTGTTGAAACAGTTGAGGTAAAAGCGCGCGTTTCAGGATTTATCACAGAGATTCATTTCAGTGATGGTCAGCGAATTACCAAGGGAGACCCACTCTTTTCAATTGACCAGCGGCCGTATCTTGTTATTCGTGATCAGGCTCGGGCTGATGTTGCCAAAGCTCTTGCCGAACTCAATGAACTTGAGAGTGAAGTTGCGAGGTACAAGAACCTACTTCCGAAAGCAGTCGTGACTCGAGAACAATACGAGATACTGGTTGCCAAGCGGGATGTCGCAAATGCGATGCTTGATAAATCTCGTGCAACTGTAGCTCAGGCCGAACTCGACCTTGAATTTTGCCAGATTATCTCACCACTTACTGGTCGAGTCAGCACGCGTGAAGTAGATGTTGGAGACCTTGTTACAGGAACGGGTAGCTCGGCCACTCGGCTCACAACTGTTGTCACCACATCACCTATCGAGGTGTACTTTGACACTGATGAACGTGCACTTCTCTTAGCTCGGCAACGAGCAATCGCAAAACGTGGTGGTGAGGCCGTCACCTGGAGGGATATCAAAGAACTTGAGATCCCTGTGTCGGCACGCCTTGTAACGGAAGAACTCTTTTTACACAAAGGAATTCTTGACTTTGTCGACATTGGCGTAAAACCGACAACTGGAACTGTGCGATGCCGTGGCCTGCTACCTAATCCTGAAGAGCTAATTACTCCTGGCATGTTCATGCGAGTACAGATGACAACTGCCGAACCAGAACGCACGATGTTAGTCCCAGAACGAGCCCTTGGTATTGATCAGGGTCGTAAATATGTTGCTGTTGTTGGTGAAACGAATCGAATAGAGTATCGAACTGTGACCACCGGACGAAGCGTTCCGGCGGCAGACGGAATGCTCCGCGTCATCGAAGAGGGTCTCAGTGAGAACGATCGTCTTGTCATATCGGGCATGTCACGAGCTCGTGAAGGCAGTGTTGTGCAGCCTCTTGAAGAATTTGACGTGTCTCCAACCGCGCAAGAGGTGGTGCAACCGTGATCAGCCAGTTTTTTATTAACAGGCCGGTCTTTGCTACGGTACTTTCACTTGTGATTGTCATCGTTGGTGGTATTGCTGCAACAGGACTTCCTGTCGGCCAATATCCAGACGTCGTGCCGCCAACGATTTCCATTCAAACTGTGTATCCCGGTGCCTCTGCCCAAGTCGTTGCGGACACTGTGACAACTCCTATTGAACAGGAAGTCAACGGCGTTGAAGAAATGCTGTTCATCTCATCGAAAAGTACTGGTGATGGACAAGCTGTTATTGATGTCACATTTAAGCTTGGGACTGATATCGATCTTGCTCAAGTGCTCACACAAAATCGCGTGGCTATTGCGGAAGCAAAACTTCCTGCTGAGGTAAAGCGTCAGGGTGTAATTACCAAAAAGAAATCACCGAGTATTCTCCTTTGTGTCAATCTTTTCTCATCAGATGGCAAATACGACCAACTTTATTTGAGTAATTACGCCTTGATTCAAGTAAAAGATGCAATTGCACGGCTTGATGGTGTCGGCGATGTGTCGTTTCTTGGAGCTCGAGACTACTCCATGCGAATCTGGCTCAATCCAGATGAACTTGCAACACGCAACATGACCGCGGGTGATGTTGTCAAAGCGTTGCAGGAACAAAATATTCAGGTGCCAGCCGGGCGGCTTGGTCAACCGCCTGCTACTCCAGGAATCGCATTCCAGGTACCTCTCAACACGACAGGTCGATTACTGGACCCAGAGGAATTTGCAAACGTCATCATTAAGACTGGTCATGAATCAAATGCAACAAAAGGCACACCTGCTGTTGGCAGAGAGATTGTTCGCGTTCGTGATGTTGGTAGAGTAGAACTTGGTGCAAAAAATGAGGACACGGCGAGTAGCGTTGATGGTAGCGAGGCCATTACGATAGCGATCTATCAACGACCCGGCTCAAATGCCATTGCAACGGCAAAACGAGTTCGTAACGAAATGGAAAGGCTCGCTACAAACTTTCCTGCCGGACTGCATTACGGTGTGCTCTATGACACAACTGTTTTTGTTGAGGAAAGTATCCAAGAGGTCATCAAGACACTGTTTGAGGCAGTCATCCTTGTCTTTGTTGTGGTTCTGTTGTTCCTGCAAAATTGGCGGGCAACGTTGATTCCAATGATTGCTGTACCGGTCTCTTTGATTGGTGCGTTTGCTGTTATGGCCGGCCTTGGCTTTTCGCTGAACAACCTATCACTATTTGGACTCGTGCTTGCTATTGGGATCGTGGTCGATGATGCCATCGTTGTGGTAGAGAATGTTGAGCGGTTGATTCGTCAGGGACTTCCGCCACGTGAGGCTGCTCGACAGGCAATGCGTGAAGTAAGTGGTGCACTCATTGCAATCGCATTAGTTCTTGCAGCAGTTTTTGTGCCGACAGCTTTTATTACCGGTATCAGTGGTGAGTTCTATCGCCAATTTGCTATCACGATTGCCGCCAGCACAGTCTTTTCAGCGATTAATTCTCTTACACTTTCTCCCGCACTGGCAGCTATTCTTTTCACCAGTCACGATGCGTCAGATGCAACGAACCGAAAACACAAACGGAATGATCCGCTGCCTTTCATTGTCATTGGTCTTCTCTTTGGCTTAATGACAATCTGGCTCGCTGAAGACCTCGTTATTGTCTGGACTGGTTTGGCTGATGGCTCCCAACCAGTTCTTACTATCTGGGCCCTCCGTCTTTGTATATTTGGTGTTGGCTTTGTTTGCGGCTCTTTTCTTGCACCCCTTTTCAACATGCTGCTGGCAGGTTTTTTCAAACTCTTTAATCTGTTTTTTGATGTTACAACGGGAGTCTATGGAGTAGTCGTTGGACTTCTTTTAAAAATTGGCATCGTGATGGTCGGGGTGTACATCGCGCTGATGGGACTTACCTATTTTGGTTTTAATACTGTTCCTGTTGGATTCATCCCAGAACAGGACAAAGGATATCTTCTCGTCAATGCGACACTCCCTGAAGGAGCAAGTCATGAACGAACAGCCAAAGTCATTGCTGAATTAGAGAAGATTGCTGCCAAAACACCAGGTGTTGCGCATACGATATCTGTCTCTGGTTATTCTTTACTATCCAGCGTCAGTCTGTCGAATGCTGGTGGCATGTTTGTCATTCTTGATCCATTTGCAAGTCGGGCTGTGCACTCAGAACAGTCATCTTTTGCAATTGCACGAAAACTACGGAAAGATTTCTATCGAGTCCGTGATGCTCGCTGTGTGGTCTTTAATGCGCCACCCATTGATGGTCTTGGAAACACAGGTGGTTTCAAATTACAGGTTCGTGACCGCACAGGTCATGGATCGTCCGAACTGGAACAAACAACTGCCGGCCTGGCTGATGCACTTGCAGCACAACCCGGACTCGTCGGACTCTTTTCCAGTTTCAAGGCAAACCAGCCACAACTGTTTATCAATATCGATCGTACAAAAGCAAAATCTGCTGGTGTCTCAATTGAGTCTATTCATCAGACACTTCAGGTTTATCTTGGAAGTACCTATGTCAACGACTTCACGGCCTTTGGAAGGAATTGGCAGGTTATGGCTCAGGCCGATGCTCCTTTCCGGATGCTTCCTAAAGACATTGGGAGACTTGAAGTTCGCAACTCTGACGGGGAAATGGTACCGCTGGCAACCCTCCTGACAGTAGAGGAAACAAGCGGCCCAGCTGTTGTCACGCGCTATAACCTTGCACCATCGGCAGACCTCTCAGGATCAACACTCGCCGGAACAAGTTCTGGTGACGCCATTGCACTGGTTGAAACGCTAGCGAGCCAACCACCGGACGGACAAGGACTCCTTCCGCGAGGGATCGACTTCGAATGGACCGACCTGTCTCTACAACAGATACTTGCCGGGAATACTGCGAGCTTTGTCTTTGCAATGGGTACTCTTTTTGTTTTTCTCGTACTCGCTGCTCAATACGAGAGCTGGCTCCTTCCGCTTGCTGTTATCCTGATCGTTCCAATGTGTCTATTAGCCGCAATATCAGGAGTCTGGATTGCTGGAAGCGATAACAATATTTTTACTCAAATTGGGCTTCTCGTTCTTGTTGGTCTGGCAGCCAAGAATGCAATCTTGATTGTTGAGTTTGCCAAGCAGCGTGAGGCTGACGGACTTCCACGCACACAGGCAGTTCTCGAAGCAGCAACCCAACGTTTACGGCCAATATTGATGACATCTCTCGCTTTTATTCTTGGCGTTGTGCCGCTACTCATTGGCCGAGGTGCTGGTGCTGAGATGCGTGTTGCCCTTGGAACAGCAGTCTTTTCCGGCATGCTTGGGGTTACTGTTTTCGGTATTTTCTTCACGCCGGTCTTTTACTCAGTCATCATGTGGTTTGGCCGGAAAAAAGATACGAAAACGTCAGTTGTATCGTGAATCAGTCTTCGGATTTGTGATGACTCTTTTATTGGACGCACAAATGTGTGGTGTACTTTCTCCACCCGTAAGATTGCCCGTGCTCGTTACATAATTCTGTACATGAATGGACGTGGCTTTGAGCCAATGAGACCAACATTTTAATTTAACTATCGAATGTATCCGATTGACGTGGTTGGTGAGTGGTCGAATACATCGAGAATCGTCATACTAAATCAACACCTTGCCGGTGCACGAAGCCTCGGCCGACACATCTGGAGAAAATTTCATGCGGTTCTTCCCGAGCAACTTTCACCATATTTTCTTAGTTCTATTCTGCTGTTTCTTTCTTCAAGCAGCGCAGGCAACTGATTGGCCAACCTTTCGTGGCAGCAGCCGTACCGGCATTGCTCCTGACACCAACTTGCTCGAATCGTGGCCTGATGAAGGCCCAAAGCTTGTCTGGCGTTCAGCTGGTGCCGGCCGTGGCTATGCCAGTCTGGCTATCGTGGGCGACAGGATTTTTACGCTGGGTGATGGGCCCTCAACTGCATCTGATGCTGATGAATACCTCTCATGCTTTGACCGTACCACTGGGAAACCAATCTGGCATACGAAAACAGGTGATGCTTGGAACAATGGAAAAGATGACTGGCAGGGTTCTCGAAGCACACCAACCGTTGCTGAGGGCATCGTGTATGTCATCACACCGCATGGCAGACTCATTGGCTGTGAGGCCGAGAACGGAACATTTGGAAAAGCAATTGATTTGAAGGCCGCTTTGGGTGGCACAAAAGGTGATAATTGGGGATACAGTGAATCTGTTCTCATTGATGGTGACAAACTTGTCTGTACACCAGGCGGTAGCCAAACGACGATGGTTGCTCTTAATAAAAATAACGGCGATATCATCTGGAAGTGTGCCGTTCCAGAAGATCGTGGTGCCGGCCACGCCTCAATTGTCATCAGTGAAATTGCTGGCAAAAAAATATACGTGCAAACGACTGCCTCTGGAGCGTTTGCAGTTGATGCTGAAACAGGTGAACTCCAATGGACATTCCCAATTGAAAAGACAACGGCCGTTATCCCAACGCCAATTATCAAAGACGACCTTGTCTATTTTGTAGCCGGATATAAAAGAGGAGGATCGCTCATTCAGCAAGTGCCTGGTGCAGGTGGTTTAGTGACCTCAAAGGAGATCTTTCCTCTTAAAAAAGAATTGGCGAATAAGCATGGAGGAGTGGTCCTCATCGACGATCACCTCTACGGGTGTGCTGATGACCAGCCAATTATCATCTGTGCTGAATTGATGACGGGTGATGTGGTATGGAAGAAACGGAGTACTGTTGGTGGACAGAAATCAGCAGCCATTGTTGCTGCCGATGGACACCTCTATGTACAGTACCAAAATGGGATCCTTGCTCTCGTAAAAGCAGATCCGGCCGCTTTTGAAGAGGTGTCGTATTTTCAGATTCCTGATAGTGGCGACAGCCCCTGCTGGGCACACCCTGTTATTGTGGATGGCATGCTCTACATTCGGGACGGAGACAATATGTTCTGCTACGACATCCAAAAGTAAAGTGATCTACAAGACGCTCTAAAACAATCTGTAGAGTGCCGGCACAAAGATACAAAGCCCGATCACAACCGCAGTTCCTGACGCCAAGAGAACGGCCGCACTGGCAATGTCCAGTGCATCACGTAATCGTGGATGAAACTGTGTATCAATAGCACGTGCCAGTGACTCAATCGCTGTGTTGAATGTTTCTGCAACCAGCACCATCCCAATGGCAGCAACAATGAGTCCCCATTCAATTATTGTCACCCTGAACACAGTGGCAGCAGCGACAGCAACACATGCAATGAATATGTGGATCGCAAAACTATGTTGCGTGCGAAAAGCGCGTTGAAGGCCTCGCAACGCGTGACCAAACTTATTTTTCCAAGAATGAGAACGGAGTCGACTACGCATAGAAAGTCTCGCCAGCACAACGACCTAATCCCATCCACGAAAAAATCAGCCGACCTTTACGTATGGATCGCCCTTCTTCCAGTTGCACGGGCACAATTCATCACTTTGAAGAGCATCAAGTACGCGTATGACTTCAGCTACATTTCGGCCAACGCGCCCTTGATTCACATCAACCCATTGGATCACGCCGTTCGGATCAACAATAAATGTTGCCCGCTGACAGTACCCTTCTGTTTCCTCGAGTATACCGAGTTCAGCGCCCAGCTTTTGTGCTGCAATCAGAGGGTATGCAAGATCTTTTAGATCTGCATGTGATCGCCGCCACATCATATGACACCATTCGTTATCGGTGCTGCCACCCACGATACTCGTATCACGATCCGAAAATGATTTGAGTTGCTTGTTAAACTCAGCTAATTCCGTAGGACAAACAAACGTAAAATCTTTTGGGTAAAAAAAGAACACCGTCCACTTTCCTGAGTAGTCAGCCGATGTGAGCAACTTGATGTCTTCCTTCTCCGTACCGGTACAGGCTTGGACAGAAAACTGGGGAAACTCGTCGCCAACTGTAAGCATGGTGTTCTCTCCGAATGTCTAGAAATCTGTGTATACGTCTTTGCCGAGATGCACTCTGATGAGTGTCGCTTTGTAACCCACTTGTTATAGGCTCTGAGTGTACGGGTGACGATTGTAGCGTTCAATAAGAGGGTCGTTTTCCCCTTTCCAATTCATTCGAGTGGTTCACGCATGTCCTTCTCATTCGATCATTCGAGAGATCCCACCGTTCACTATGACCCTCTTGCAGACCGGAATATTTTTCTCGCACCACGACGTGCTGACCGCCCGAATACCCTTTTGAATTGCCGGCAAGCAGACTGTCCGTTCTGTATAGAGAATGCACGTCTCACTCCAGATCCAGTTCAACAGTGGCCAACGCTCGACTCTCAGGATTGGAAATCGAGGGTTATTCCCAATGCCTATCCTGTTGTTGAGATGAAGTCGTCTACGCAGGGCAGCGATAATGCCGACACATATATACCAACGACAAAATCCGTGCATGCCTCGGGTATTCATGAAGTGATCATCGAGTCACCCCACCACATTGAGTCGGTTCTTGAAGTTCCTTTTGATGATTGGGTTGGTGTCTGGAAACTCTGCCAGCAGCGAATGAAGCAGCTCGCTACCAATCCTGAAATCGCATGGGCGACCCTTTTCAAAAACGGTGGCATTCAGGCAGGAGCTTCACTGGCACATGTCCACAGCCAACTGATTGCAATTGACCGCACACCACCAACGATCTCAACAAAATGTCAGCAGGTCATTCGTCAACCAAACCTATTCAAAAACATTTTATTTGAGGCGGAGAGTGAGAACCGTGTTGTTCACACGTATAAGAGTTTCGTGGCGATCGTTCCATCAGCACCTCGCCAACCTTTTGAGGTGTGGCTTATTCGTAATGAACCTTCCTGTTTTCTCCACACTGAGCCCCATAGTCAGATGGAGGAAGTTGCACGATTTACCCAACAATTTGTCGGAGCGCTCAATCACCTGATACCCGACGCGAGCTACAATTGGTGGCTTCATCAATTTCCGTTTGTTCCATCTCTTTTACTCGACAAAGCTGCTGCTCATTGGCATTGGCACCTTGAAGTTCTCCCACGGATTGCGCCCATTGCCGGATTTGAACTCGGCACCGGGTATCACATCTCAACAATTCCCCCTGATCGAGCGGCAGGTTTGCTTCGTGAAACCGGTTCTTGGAAAGAGTCCGAGCAACCCAGACATGGATCCTGACACCGGCAAACTTTCCTAGTCCCTAGAGCCGGTATGACCTTTACGCTGGTACGGCTACGTGCTTCTCAGAATCTGTTAATAGCGTTTGGCGCGGGTTCCAGAAAACATGAAAATCAGGGAGTTCTCATCGCCTCTGGAATGCTTTACGTATGCACCCCGCTGTTCGCTTTGTTTTTGTTCTCCATGACCATCAGCCTGTTGGGAACTTTCATGATGTTATGGAAGATGCCTATCAAAAAAGCTATCTCCCTTTTCTTGATTTACTGCAGCAACATCCGGCTATTCGGATTGCATTACACACAAGTGGACCACTCGCTGAATGGCTCGAGATCAACCATCCTGAATATCTCGACCGCTTGGCTTCCTTAGCCGCAGCAAGACAAGTTGAAATTGTTGGTGGTGGATTTTCTGAACCGATACTCGCCATGTTGCCCTCGCGCGACCGAATTGGCCAGATTCGTCGGTACAACCACTGGCTCGAGCAACGTCTCCAGACCACAGTCACAGGCATGTGGGTTGCCGAAAGAGTCTGGGATTCGAGCATGACAGCCGATCTCGCAACTGCTGGTATCGAGTGGACTGTTCTCGACGACTTCCACTTCAAGGCTGCTGGGCTCCGTGACGAAGAACTTGATCGTTATTGGGTCACTGAGTCCGATGGTCGCACCATTGGTGTATTTCCAGGTAGTGAACATTTGCGATATGTCATTCCATTCGCATCCCCAGATGCCACCATTGAGCATCTCCGTTTTCTTGCATCGCGCAGACAGGGCGCATTGGCTGTCTTCAGTGATGACGGAGAGAAATTTGGAGTCTGGCCGGGTACTCAAAAAACCTGCTTCCAGGATGGTTGGTTACAACGGTTCTTTGGTCTCCTTGAAGCAAATCAAGAATGGATCACGATGTCTCTGCCGTCTGATGTGATTCGAAGTGATCCACCGGGTGGAACAATCTGGTTACCAGAATGCAGTTATCGGGAGATGACTGAATGGGCTCTTCAACCCGAACAACAAGTCGCGTGTATTGAAGCACGTCAAAATGCACAAAGTGACCCAAACCACTCACGTATTGTTTCATTTATTCGCGGTGGCTCCTGGACAAACTTTCGGTATCGTTATCCTGAAGCCAATGAGATGTACGCTCGAATGATGGTGGTAAGCAATCGGCTTGCCCGCCTCTCTGATGAGTCAATCACTGACAAGACTGCGTACCAACAAGCTGTTACATCGCTCTATCGAGGTCAATGTAATTGTGCGTATTGGCACGGTGCTTTTGGCGGT
>JAQWMC010000061.1 GCA_029246985.1 Pirellulales bacterium | reverse complement strand
GAACCGAACGGATACCAAAGTAAGGAGACCCTTTATTTATTCCTCGAGTTGTCATTTCGCCAAACACAAAACGCTTGTGAGCATGCATTTCACCCTTTAATACGGGAACAAAACTCACACCATCGATGCCGGCCTTAGGGGCTCCTCCTGCTGCATTGATGAAGGTTGGTGCAATATCGACGTACTCAACCATGGCATCCGTAACTGATCCTGCCTTCACCTGACCAGGCCAGCGAACAATACAAGCACTTTGCAAGCCGGTGTCATAACAGGTCCATTTACCAAATGGAAAACTTGACCCCTGCTCACTGACAACCACAACCATGGTGTTTTCTACAATTCCATGCTTGTCCAACAACGTAAGCAATTCACCTACCTGTCCGTCGAAATAGGTGATCTCAGCGAGGTAGTCAACCATATTCTCACGAGTTTCTTTGGTATCCACGAAGTAGGGTGGCAATGTAATGGTCGATGAGTCGTATTGTGACGAATCGCCTTTATTCCATGGCCCATGAGGCTCATTGGAACATGCAAAAAGACAAAACGGTGTCCCGTCACGGCTCGATTCGGTCAACAATTGATCGATCGCTTTGAAATCAGGATTCTTTTTGCCTGAACATTCAAAGGGAAAGGAACTCTTGGGATTAATATGCGTCTTGCCACTAAGATGAACTCGATAGCCAAGAGGCTCCAAGTAGTGAGCAACACTCTTCGTACCATCTTTGACAAACGTGTGATTCGGATAGGCACCACTCTTCACAGGATAAATACCTGTGTAGATCGTATGTTGTGTGGGTGAACACATTGGTGCTTGCTGGAAACACTGCGTAAAGCGCATGCCCTGCTTTGCTAGCACATCACTATTGGGTGTGATTGCCTGACCTCCACAACAACCGATGTCACGGAATGTACAATCGTCAGCAATGACAAAGAGAAAATTGGGGCTCGAATCCGTTTGCTCCACAACTCTCAAGTGAGCGATGAAAAAGCCACCAAGAAAAGGTGTGAATCAAGGTAGAACAATCCTGGCCTTGTGTCGTTTCAAGGTCGTGGGATTTTTGCTGAGACGGTTGTTTGGAAATCACGAGCGCGCTTATTTTCCAACATCAGTGCTTAACGTAAAATTCAGAACATTGCTTTCTGGTTCAACCGTTGCGGTGAGAATGCTCTCTGTGCCACCGTACTGTGCAGGCAAAATGTTGGCTGATTCCATACCGGTCATTTTTGGTTTGGGGTCTACGGTTACATCTTCATCTGGAATAAATCCACGCGACTCATCAAATTTTTTCTGCTTCGCATGCAAGTTAGCTGCAAACGCAATTGCTTGTTTGGAGTTATCAGCAACAAACTTTGTTATTTTTACTTGGTGCTTACCGTGGAGAGCGCCCGGAATTCCTCTTTTAAAAGTCAGCACATATTCGCCACGTTCATTCGTCTGACCGCTGGATGCTCGACCGTTTAAGGGGGCAAAGGTAACAGTCGCTCCCTTGACCGGCGTACCGTCAAGGGTGACCGTCCCCTCGACCTTGGCAGTTAGAGGTTCGCCCGATCGTCCGCAGCCGCTAAAGAAGGTCGCAGACCCGCAAAATAGAAACGTACAAGCAAGCCTTATCCTAAACCGGGTCATGCATTGTCTTCTGGTTTGAGTCACCGTGGAATTTTTTTCGCCAGTAGTGGTTGTATTTAAGTTAAACGATACAGGACGATTATTGTGTAGACCCTTGCAACAAACCAGGCGGCCAGCAGGTTGCCTGCACCAAGATCAAGCCCGGGGGCTATTCAGCAGACCTTTTGAGTCGTTATTAGTCTAAGACGATTACATTGCCATCGCTGCGATTGCACCCATTGGCAAGCGTAGCGTCAGAAATGTTTTCCGAAATCATTCTCACAGACCCGTCGCAGAAAACAAACTGTGCTCCCCCAAAGTGGGCGCTGCTCCAAGAGTCAGTAGCACCGGCTTCCCGAAGGTTAGCGGAGGTCGGCCAATTGTCTGGAAGGTTTTCCGGCATTGCGGGATCGTAGTCATTTATCTGGAGATTCGAGTTTGCCTCATCAAAAATCGTGACCCAGTTGTAGAGGTGCGGCTGTGACCACCAACTTGCACCATTCGAGCCCAACCAGTTACCGGCCTCATGGTTTCCATGACTACTGCTCTCGTAGTCTCGTTCCCCAACGAGAATCGTTTGTGTGGTGCCATCGGTGACTTCGCTCATTTTGAGTTTTATTCTCATAAAAAGTACACCCGTGCATTGTTTTTTCGTCGCTGGGACATTTGTCGAGTTGTCATTTTTCCAGCACCAATCCTGGCCGCCGTGGCCGTTTTTCAGCCTGCGAGTGCCAGCATTGCCAACGTAATTTGATGTGGCTCGATCCCAATTTTTGTTCGGTTTCATGTACGCGCCGCGCTGGTTGTTCCGATCGGGGGAAACATCAGACGGACATCGAAAACCCGAGATGTTCGTACGTCCCGCCGTCAGGGCAGTCGGAGAAACAGGATTTGACTCTCCCACGTTGAGAGTCGAGGCTAACACTTCTTGTTCCATAAACTGCAGGATAAATGAGGACCATGCCCAGCCCCCGCCATTCGTCGCCGCTGGTGCTGAATTATCAGCATTCCCATTGCCGCATTGGACGCCGGGGGGGAAGGCCCTAAACGCATCATTGTAGTTGTGAAGGGCGAGCCCGATTTGCTTGAGGTTGCTTGTGCAACTTGATCGCCGGGCGGCCTCACGAGCCTGCTGAACTGCTGGCAAGAGCAGGCCAACGAGAACCCCAATAATGGCAATGACGACGAGCAGTTCAATCAACGTAAAGCCTACCCGCTGCCGACCAGAAGAAAAAGTAATCATGGCACGTCTCCATTGAATGACGGAAAAAACAACTAATTAAAAAGTAAATTAGTAGTAGTAGTAGTAGAAATACTACCTATGATAGATAGACAAAATCAATTTCTTAGGGTCATATCCGACGGTCAATCGTGTATTCACATGATGCAGGGCTTTTCCGAATCCTCAGACCACTCGATGCACCCAAAATCTCCTGGCTTCCAGCATTTGCCAGGGGAACAAACATCCGCTAGCTACGAAGACTCCATGGAGTAGAAGCCACATTTTAGTTGTTTTAAAGCCGCAAGGCGGACGGGGTGGGATTTGAACCCACGAGACGCTTTCACGTCTGCCGGTTTTCAAGACCGGTGCATTCAACCGCTCTGCCACCCGTCCGAATGACACATCTGTCGGAATACCATCTCAGGTGCCTCAAAGTCTACATCGCTTCACGTCCGAGCCACAGTGGCAACCTTTGACGACCGAACTTTCCTGCTTTACAGTATGATTTACGTAAAACTCTAGGAGAATCTTGATGGGTGGTATCAGCAATCGCATGAAGGAAGTCAAACGCCGTCGTCATCGGCGCAAAAAGGTAACAAAGTTTGAAGGTAAATTGCCGAAGGCGACGACCAGTGAGAAACAGGTCATTGCAGAGAAACTTCGCAAAATGACTCCAGGATGTGAAGACCTGATTGTACGTCTTGGCATTGAGGATGGAAAAGCATAGGTCACGCCTAAGTTTCTTTCAGGCTGGGCGAACGGCTTTAAGACAACTCAGTCGACTTTCTTGCTGAAAAGAAACTCGTCCTGATCAAAGTCAACAGTGACACAATCGCCTTCCGTAAACACTCCACCTAGTAGCTCTTTGGCTAACTCATTTTGCAGTTGCTGCTGGATGACTCGTTTCAGGGGCCTCGCACCATACACCGGGTCGTAGCCTAAACGAGCAATCTCATCCACAACGGCCTCGCCGCACTGCAGTGAAATGCCAGCTTTCGAAGCCTGCTTGACAAGTTGTTCCAATTGAAGCGACACAATGCGATGAATGTGCCGCTCATCGAGCGGATGAAAGATAATAGTTTCATCAATTCGGTTCAGGAACTCTGGTAGAAACCGTGTTGTGAGTGACTCTTGGACAGCTTCACGAATCTCTTCGTCGCTGCCCTTTTCTTTCGTGATCTCCTGAATCATCTGACTGCCCACGTTGCTTGTCATCACAACAAGAGTATTGGTGAAGTCGACAGTGTGACCAAGACTGTCTGTGAGCCGTCCATCATCCAGTACCTGCAACAACACATTGAAAACGTCCCGGTGCGCTTTTTCGATTTCATCGAGTAATACAACTGAGTACGGACGACGGCGTACGGCTTCAGTCAGCCGCCCACCCTCTTCGTAGCCAACATACCCGGGAGGCGCACCGATTAACCTCGCAACCGTGTGCTTCTCCATATATTCACTCATGTCGATTCGCACCATCGCGTTCTCATCGTCAAAAAGAACCTCGGCTAACGCCTTGCATAGTTCTGTTTTCCCTACACCTGTCGGCCCGAGGAAAATAAACGAACCTATTGGACGATTCGGATCTTGCAGGCCGGAACGACTTCGCCGAACGGCATTACTCACTGCTTCCACAGCCTCGTCCTGACCAACCACACGTTGATGAAGCCGGTCTTCCAAAACAAGCAATTTTGCTCGCTCCGTTTCAACGAGCCTCGTAACGGGAATGCCCGTCCAAGAGCTCACAACCTCTGCAATCTCTTCGGGGCCAACAGCCCGCCGAAGTAAACGCTTTGTTGGCTTTTTTTCTCTGCCAGAATCTTTCTCGGCAGCTTCTTTATCCGCCTCTTCCTGCTCAAGACGCGATGCCAGTTGTTTTTTGGCCACATCAAGCTCGTAGAGTTGTTGATACATCTCCTCACTCACCGCCTGACCAAGTGACTGACGCTCATTCACTTGAACATTCACCTGATCAAAAGCAAGCTGGGCTTCTTCGAGCTTCTGCCGGAGTTCCTGCGCGCTGCCCACGCCAGATTTTTCCGCCTCCCACTGCTCACGAAGACTCGCTAATTTCTGGCGAAGCGATGCAGCTTCGGCTTCAATCTCAACAAGCCGATCCTTGGCGTGTGACTCTGTTTCTTCCGCAAGCTGTCGGCCCGCCAACTCAAGCTGCACAAGGCGTCGCTGCACCTCATCAATTTCACTTGGAACACTCTGCAACTCCATCGCAATACGGCTGGTTGCTTCGTCCATCAAGTCGATGGCCTTATCCGGCAGAAAGCGGTCTGCAATATACCGATGGGACAACTCAGCCGCAGCCACGAGTGCTGAGTCGTTAATTTTCACACCCTTGTGATGAGCTTCGTACCGTGGCTTCAGGCCCCTCAAAATCGCTATTGTGTCCTCGACAGAAGGCTCACCCACAAACACCGGCTGGAACCGCCGCTCAAGCGCAGCATCTTTTTCAATGTGCTTGCGGTATTCGTCAAGGGTTGTTGCACCAATACACCGCAATTCCCCACGCGCAAGCGCGGGCTTCAGCAGATTCGCTGCGTCAGACCCACCCTCAGCTGCACCGGCGCCAATAACCGTATGGAGTTCATCAATAAAAAGAATGACATTGCCAGCGGCTGCTTCGACCTCTCGCAGAATTGCTTTGAGTCTGTCTTCAAATTCTCCGCGATATTTTGTACCGGCAATAAGCGCACCGAGATCCAGCGCTATCACCTGCCGATTCCGCAATGTTTCCGGAACGTCAGACTGAACGATTCGTAAGGCAAGCCCCTCAGCGATTGCCGTCTTCCCAACCCCTGGCTCACCAATCAGGACCGGATTGTTTTTCGTACGTCGCGACAACACCTGGATCACTCGACGAATCTCTGAGTCTCGTCCAATAACTGGATCTAATTTTCCTTGACTCGCTCGCTGCACAAGATCAATGCCATATTTCTCAAGTGCCTGGAACTTCTCTTCTGGACTCTGATCCGTCACACGTGAGCTACCACGCACCGCCTGCAATCCCGCCAACAAATCCTTTTCAGTGACCGCGGCAAGTTTCAGTACGTTCTGCGCCTTGGATGGAGCCTTGGAAATCGCAATGAGAAGGTGATCCGTCGAGACAAAGTCATCTTTCATTGTCCCCGATTCAGACGTTGCGATCTCAAAAACCTGAATGAGTTCCTGATCAGGCTGCGGTTGTGCTCCACCAGCAACCTTTGGCAGATGTGAGAGCTCGGCTTCAATAATTCGTTCGAGATGCGATCGGTCCACGCCGATCTTCTCAAGCAAAGGCCGCACAATCCCTTCCTGCTCTGCAAGCAGTGCGAATAACAGATGCACAGGCGTCGTCTGTGGATTACCACGGTCTGCAGCCAAGTCTACCGCACGCTGGACCGCCTCCTGAGCCTTGATTGTGAATTTTTCGAATCGAAATGCCATCAGTTCATTCCCTTCAAACTGCATTAGCGCGCAGCAACGCTCTCAATAGTTCTTCCGGATTGCACATCCCCTGCGCATGTCGACCGGAGGCACCGCGGTGGGCGCCTCCGGCTACACGGTTTACTCGTCGTCTTGCTTGACTTCAAACTCGGCATCGATGGTGTCGTCCGAAGCTGCGGCAGCACCGGCTGGTTCACTACCTGCCTGCTCGCCTCCAGCTGCATCCGTCGCCTGAGACTCATACAACACTTTTGAAAGTGCGTGGGAAGCCTGCTCGAGTGCATCGTGCGATGATTGGACAGCATCAGCATCTTCACCCTTGGCTGCTTCACGAGCTTTCGCAATCGCGGCCTCAAGCGGAGCCTTGTCAGCATCCGACAACTTCTCATCATTTTCTTTAATGAGCTTTTCTGTTTGAAAACACAGCGCCTCGGAACGGTTCCGAACTTCAGCTAACCGTTGCTTCTGCTTATCCTCTTCAGCGTGCAATTCTGCATCCTTACGCATCTTCTCAATTTCTTCTTCATTGAGACCGCTTGATTGCTCGATCGTAACGGACTGCTCCTTGTTCGATCCAAGATCTTTTGCATTCACCGAGAGAATACCGTTTGCATCAATATCAAATTTCACTTCAACCTGCGGTGTTCCGCGAGGTGCTGGAGGAATTCCTTCCAGATTGAACTGGCCTAACAGACGATTATCTTTTGCCATCGACCGCTCACCTTGATAAACACTGACTGTCACTGCAGTCTGGTTGTCAGCTGCCGTACTAAAGACCTGTTTTCGTTCTGTTGGCACGGTGGTATTTCGTTCAACAAGCTTGGTGAACAATCCACCTTCGGTCTCGATACCAAGGCTCAGTGGTGTCACATCAAGCAAAAGCACATCTTGAACGTCACCAGCCAACACCCCACCTTGGATTGCAGCACCGAGTGCGACGACTTCGTCGGGATTCACACCCTTGTGAGGCTCCTTGCCAAAAATACTCTTCACGAGCTCTTGCACCTTGGGGATTCGTGTCGAACCACCAACGAGGACAACCTCATCAATATCTTTTGGGTCGAGCTTGGCATCCTTGAGCGCCTGAACAACGGGGCCTCGGCATCTTTCAACAAGTCCGTCACACATTTCCTCAAACTGTGCCCGGGTTATGGTTATTTGAAGATGCTTTGGTCCTGAGGCGTCCGCGGTAATAAAAGGTAGGTTGATGTCGCTACTCTGTGCGGAACTCAATTCTTTCTTCGCTTTTTCACACGCTTCCTGCAGCCGCTGCAGTGCCATGGTGTCATCCCGCAGATCAATGCCCTGCTCTTTTTTAAATTGATCGGCAACGTGATTAATCAACGTCTGATCAAAGTCATCGCCACCAAGGTGTGTGTCACCATTGGTGCTGATTACACGAAACACCCCATCAGCTACTTCAAGAACGGAAACGTCAAACGTTCCACCACCGAGATCAAAGACAGCTATTTTTTCTTGACTCTTACTCTCAAGGCCGTAGGCCAGTGCCGCTGCAGTTGGCTCATTGATGATTCGCATGACCTCGAGGCCAGAAATCTGGCCCGCGTCTTTTGTGGCCTGTCGCTGTGCGTCATTGAAGTATGCCGGAACTGTAATAACTGCCTTATTGACCTTATGGCCAAGGTAACTTTCCGCTGACTCTTTGAGAGACCGCAGCACCGTGGCAGAGATTTCAGGCGGTGTGAACTCCTTGTCACCCACTTTCACTTTGACATAATCTTCCGGACCACCAACAACGTCATAAGGAACTATTTTTTCTTCACTCGCCACCTCGTTGTGACGACGGCCCATAAATCGCTTAATTGAATAAATTGTTCGCGTTGGGTTCGTCACTGCTTGCCGCCGTGCGATATCACCAACGAGTGTTTCACCTTTATCGTTAAAGGCCACAACACTCGGAGTAAGGCGGTTGCCTTCTTTGTTAGCAATGACCTTTGGCTCTTTGCCTTCCATAACTGCAACAACTGAATTCGTTGTTCCCAGATCGATACCAATTATTTTTTCGCCCTGTTTTGTTGCCATGTCTTGTGTTCCTCCTTCGATGTGCACGCTTTTCTACTTCGTCGAACGACCGTCTACCGTGCTTCCGTATCCGGGGGCCGGCCTGCTGCGGTTGCCGACCGCGGCTCGGGGCCGGTTTTGTCGGTCTGCCCTGACGTCAAGAGAATATTGCAAAGCCCGTGCCATAGCTTCGAAAGACTCGTTTCTGCACCCTCAGAACGAGGAATCGAATAAAACAGCGTATTTACGGAAGGAATTCAGACGGTAGAGTTGAGAATATGTGGTTGCCAGCTCCCAGAGACTGCCATTTTGACGGGCTCCCTCGCGGAACCGGGATTCTTGAAATCTCCATTCACGGAGTGGCCTCACTCGACTGTCCAGTGGGGTATGGTGTGTACACAACCCTGTTATTTTTCCGGTTCAAGAAGTGAACATCATGGCATCACACAAGACCAAAGCGACCCGCAAAAAGACCGCCCAAAGAAAGCCTGGTCTGACGACCTTACGGAAACGGATCGATACGATTGATCATGAACTCGTTGCCCTCATGAATCAGCGTGCTGATGTTGCCCGAGATATCGGCCACCTCAAATCGGCAAGTGGTGAACTGACATATGATCCATCCCGGGAGGAACTCGTCCTCGACCGGGTAGCAGCAGCAAATGAAGGGCCACTCGCCGACGACAGCCTCAAATCAATCTTTCGTGAACTGATCTCAGGTTCTCGTGCCATTGAGCAGCACTTACGGGTAGCTCATCTTGGTCCTGCCTGGACGTACAGTCATCTTGCTGCTCTTCATCGTTTTGGAAATGCGGTTGAATTCGTACCAGTATCCAGCATCTCTGCTGCGTTTGAGGAGGTGCATGCTGGTCATTCACACTACGGTGTTGTTCCTCTAGAAAACTCAACCGATGGGCGAATTGCTGACACATTGGATAACTTGGCGCGCATGTCAGTCAAAATCTGTGCTGAAGTGCCATTACGCATTCACCATAATCTTCTTGCGGCCTGCGAACGTCATGACGTGAAGAAGGTTTACAGTCGCCCACAGGCACTCTCGCAATGCCGGAACTGGTTGGCGAGACACCTTCCTGATGCACAGTTGATTGAGGTGACAAGCACAAGCGCAGCTGCCGAAAAAGCAGCTCGTGAGTCAAAGTCTGCGGCAATAGCAAGTCGCCAGGCAGGAGTTCATCACAGCTTATCCATATTGGCTGAAAACATTGAAGATATCGCTGGGAATACAACCCGTTTTGCTGTTATCGGCCATGCCGACGCCAAACGGACCGGCCGAGACAAAACTGCCTTAATGTTTGAAATCAAACACCGTCCAGGTGGACTTGCTGATGCGCTTGCCATACCAAAGCGGCAAAAGCTCAATCTAACCTGGATTGAGTCCTTTCCTCTCCCGGGCGAAAAACGAGGCTACATTTTCTTTGTCGAACTCGAGGGTCACCGTGATGATCTTCGTGTGCGGCGGGCGATCGCGTCGCTTGAAAAGCGGTGCACCCGAGTTGCCATCCTCGGCAGCTATGCAGGGGCGAGTCTGGTTGGATAGTGCACTGATTTCGGTGCTGAGGAAATTTGCAATCCCGTGCATACCAGCGACGTCTAGTGCGTATCGTATTTTCGCACTACACTGCGACTCTTGAATCAACCGATCACATTGATAGCACCACAACCAAGGAGTGAGAATGGCTACCCGCCGCAGGATTGTTGCTGGAAATTGGAAGATGAATCTTGACCACGCTGGAGCGGTCGCACTCGCTCAAGCTGTGGCGACTGGTGCCCACTCCTGCGGCGACTGCAACCTGATTCTCTGCCCTCCGTCAATTTACCTTGAACCAGTTGCAAAAGCACTTGAACTGGCCGATGGGGTGGGCCCGTCCGGTGTTGCTCTTGGTGGCCAGAACCTGCACGACCAACCCAAGGGTGCTTATACAGGCGAGATTGCTCCTGCAATGCTCGTCGACGTCGGCTGCACATTCTGCATAGTTGGGCACTCTGAACGACGAACACTCTTTGGTGAGACAGACAGTGTTGTCAACACAAAAGCTAAAGCCGTTCTCGCTGCGGGCCTCACGCCGATCATTTGCGTAGGTGAAACTCTGGAAGAACGTGAACAAGGCCGAACGGCAGCAGTTGTCACAAAACAAATTTCGGGCTCCCTTGTTGGGCTCAGTGCAGCGGACCTTGCAATGTCGATCATCGCCTACGAACCTGTCTGGGCAATCGGTACTGGAAAGGTCGCGACACCCGAACAGGCTCAGGAAGTTCACGCTCTGATCCGTAAGCAGCTGGTAGAACATACTGATGAGGCAACTGCCAGTCAGGTGGTAATCCAGTATGGCGGCAGCGTAAAACCCGATAACGCCGGCGTTCTGGCAGCACAGCCCGATATTGACGGGGCACTGGTTGGAGGGGCGAGCCTCAAAGCTGAGGACTTTCTGGCAATTGCCGAACAATTTGCTCACGCCAGCTAATTCGTGTCATCGGGATAGCCCAGAATGGCTGCCCACGATACATTACAGTGTAGTTTCCGCCCGTTGGCCGCTTGGCTGTTTTGGAGAATTCATTCGCAATGTTCATGTTTGTTCGCTTTTTTCTTGGATTCATGCTCGTTGCCACGTCAGTGTTTCTCATTCTGCTGGTGCTCATCCAACGCGGACGTGGAGGTGGACTTGCCGGTGCACTCGGCGGCATGGGTGGCCAAAGTGCATTCGGTACCAAAGCTGGTGACTTGTTCACAAAGATCACAATTGGCGTTGCTACATTCTGGATTTTGCTCTGCATTCTCTCAATTAACGTACTTGGGACGCAGCAGTCACTTTTCAGTACAAATCTGGGGGCGGCGGCACCAGAATCAATGGAAGGTCTCGGAACAACCGAAGCAATGCCTTCGGAGGCAGCTCCGGAGCCAAGCAGTGATTCTGCGGAGACTCCTACTGATAGCGGCGAATCAGAATCGGGCGCCACGACTGATGAAAAAGGTTCTTCTGCCACATTAGACCCCACAAACGAGTCACAACCTGACGCTTCGCCTGTACCGTCTCCGGCGGCTGAGAAGTCGGCTGAGTAAACCTGGAGGACGACCATGGCCCGCAGCATGACTGGATGCGGCGAAGGTTTCGCCGATGATCAGGGCGTCGCCTGCAGGGTTGAGATTCGCAGTGTCAATCACCGCCATCTCAAATGTAGTATTCGCACGCGGGAAGGTTTTCATCTTCTTGAGCCACGGCTTGAAGGACTGATCCGCGAACGCATCAAGCGAGGGAGTCTTCAAATAACCCTCGAAGTGAGTGGGTCGGCTGTTCCGACGGGTCGTCGGCTTGACCAAGATCAACTCGGCGCGTACCTCGATGACTGGGAATCTTTCTGTGATCGGCGCGGGATCACAACACCACCAACGATTGATCCGCTTCTGGGACTCCCCGGTGTCTTACTTGATGCTCCTCCGGATGCATCAGCTGTTGAAGCAACATGGCCTGTTGTTGCCGCTGCAACCTCAGCAGCCGTAAGTCAACTCGACACCATGAGACAGTCCGAAGGGGCAGCGCTGGTTACTGATCTCGAACAAGCCTGCGTTGCAATCGGGAACCTTGTGCAGCAGATCCGTAAACGTGTACCAGAAGTTGTTGCTGAACACCGACAACGCCTTCTTGCCCGTGTCGCAAAAGTTCTGGAAACACATCAAACACGGCTGGACGACAACGACGTGATTCGTGAGGTTGCCCTCATTGCCGATCGATCTGACATTTCAGAAGAATTGGTGCGGCTAGAAAGCCATGTTGAGCAATTTCGAAGCCTCCTCCATGACACCGCACCTGGTCGTAGTCTCGACTTTCTGGCTCAGGAACTTGGCCGTGAGTCCAATACCATCGGGTCAAAATCAGTTGACGTTGCTATCGCCCATGCAGTCGTTGACTTGAAGTCGCAGGTGGAAAGAATCCGTGAACAGGCCGCCAACATCGAGTAGCCTCGCCCAAGAAATACCCGCATTGCCGAGGTGCCACTTTCCAAGGCTACTCATAGTGGGGTAGAACATTACGATGAGTCAAGCTGAAGGTCAACTCGTCGTTCTCTCTGGCCCTTCGGGCGTCGGGAAGTCCACACTTCTCCGCCGACTCCTTACTGACTTCTCGGCACTCATTCCGAGTATTTCTGCGACAACACGGCCGCCGCGTACTGGAGAAACGCCAGGAGTCGACTACCACTTCCTTTCTCCAGAAGAGTTTGAAACCAGTAAAAAAGCAGACCGATTTATTGAGTGCTGCCAGGTATATGGCCGGGAATATTGGTACGGAACGCTGGAAGATGAGGTCACACCTCGCCTCACCCATGGAAAATGGGTTATTCTTGAAATTGACGTCGAGGGTACCCTTTCTATTTTGGAACGGTATCCTCAAGCGGTAACAATCTTTGTTGAGCCTTCCGACCCAGCACATCTTGAAGAGCGCCTTCGAGGCCGTGGTACTGAAAGCCCAGAGGCAATCCAACGAAGACTAGAAGTTGCTCACCGTGAACTTCGTCAGTCCGGGCATTACCGACACCGGGTCGTTAATGATTTAGTAGAAGACGCCCTTGCAAACATAAAAAAGATACTCACCGAAGCTGGTTTTTCAAACGACTCAACAGAAACAGCTTCTGTTTAAATAACCAAACCGTTACGTCAGCCCCACAGAAAGCAATCTCGATATGATCGACGACCTCCGTGAAGAAGAAATCGTGAACAAAGTTGGTGGACGCTTCAAGCTGTCAACACTCATCCAGAAACGTCTTGTTGCTCTCAATGCTGGCGGCCGCCCGCTCGTCGACATTGATAGTAATGACAAGATGCAGATTGTTATCGAGGAAATTAAGCAGGATAAGATTTTCCTCGATACATCAATGAACCTCCGAATTACTGGTGAATCACCTGAAGCGGGAGCACCAATCGACTTCGACGCCAGCTTTTGATCAGAGTCTTTGCCGTTGCTGCGCCTGCCAGGTACCCTCTGAAGCATCAGACGTTCTGATCACTTCTCTTGTTGATGGAATATGTCGTGTCGAATCCACTTGCAGACCGCGAAATAGTCATAGCCGTAGGTGGCGGCATTGCGGCGTACAAAGTTGCCGTAATGACTAGCGGACTCATCCAGCGTTCTGCAAATATTTCGGTTGTTATGACTCGTAATTCGCGGAAATTTATCGGCGAGGCAACCTTTGCCGCACTCACCGGGAGGCCCGTTGCCTCTCGTAGTTTTGATCCCAGAAGTTTCCCCTTAGGTGCACACATTGAATTGGCAGAGCGTGCCGAGTTGATCGTCGTTGCACCGGCCACAGCAGACATCTTGGCAAAGGCAGCATCTGGCCTGGCTGATGACCTTCTCTCAACACTTCTTCTTTGTGCCAAGTGCCCAGTACTCATGGCTCCCGCCATGAATGCAGCCATGTGGGAGAAACCTGCCGTCCAACGGAACATCTCGCAACTGACAGATGACGGTGTCAGCTTTATTCAGCCAACATCAGGCTGGCTCTCATGTCGTCAAACTGGCATTGGCCGCATGGCAGAACCAGAAACGATAACAACTGCCATCGAGACCGCCTTTGGCACTTCGTAGCAGGTTCAGTCATAAAAAAACAATGGCACACATACTTATCACAGCCGGCCCCACTCGCGCCTACATCGATGATGTCCGATTCCTGACGAATGCCTCAAGTGGCCGCATGGCTGCCGCACTCGCAGCGGCTGCCATTGCAAAAGGCAACACCGTGAGTATCGTGAGCGGCCCGGTAAGCGTCCGGTATCCAGCGGAAGCCCGAGTGACCTCGGCTATCACGACTGGTGACATGCTCAAGAAGTCACTCACGCTCCTCCCTCGCGTCGATGGCGTCATCGCCACAGCCGCACCGTGTGATTTTGAACCGAAACAGCGGGAAAAGGGGAAACTCCCAAGGCAGCGTGGCCTTGTACTTGATCTCAAGCCAACGCGAGACATTATCGCGACATTGGCGAGACAGGCCAAGCCCTCCCAATGGATGGTTGCTTTTGCGCTCGAGCCAGATGGTGACCCGGCGAGAGCACTGAAGAAAATTACTGCAAAGAAATGTGACCTTATTGTGCTGAATGATCTGACTGCATTAGACACCCCAACAACTGCGGTCACCGTCTATGACCACTCCCACAAACTGGTTGGGCAGCAGGCAGGGACAAAAATAGCGGTCGCTCGCTGGCTCCTCAAACTGATTGCTTCACACTCTGGCAAAAGTGAATTAGGCTGTTAACCGACTTCGTCTGAGTTCCTCTGTTATGCTAGAGTTACGTTGGCTCAAGCCAATCTGTACTTCCTTGATTCTTGTCCCCTTTTGCACAGCACTGACGTGATTAAAGTTGCTATCCTCGGCGCCACAGGATATACGGCGCTTGAATCAATAAAACATCTCCTCCGGCACCCCAACGTCGAAATCGTCGCGGTGACAAGCCGGCAGGAGGGAAATACACCTGTCTCGAGCGTTCACCCAAGTCTGGTTGCACGGCTTGACCTACCGCTTGAAGACCTGAAGCCCGAAGAGATAGCACAGCGGGCAGACGTTGTTTTTTGCTGCCTGCCTCATTGTGCAAGTGCATCAGTCGTTCCAACTCTTCTCGACGCAGGTTCCAAAGTAGTAGACCTCAGTGCAGACTATCGATTAGACAATGCCCCCACGTACCAAGAGTGGTATGGGCAACCCCACATCGACAGCGACCGTCTTGGCAAAACTGTCTATGGACTTCCTGAGTTGTTTCGATCTCAGATTGCTGGCTCTACTCTTGTCGCCAACCCAGGCTGCTACGCCACAGCAGCCATCCTCCCCCTTGCTCCCCTCATCAAGGCCGGACTCATTGAGAGCGATGACATTATTATCGATGCCAAAAGCGGCGTAAGTGGAGCTGGTCGCAATCCAAAGCTCATGGCTCATTATCCCGAGTGTAATGAGAGTCTTTCGCCATATAACGTTGGTCGTCATCGCCACACACCGGAGATTGAACAGATCATTGCCCGGCATGCAACGACGCAGCCAGAGGTTATTTTCACCCCACAACTTGCCCCTATGGATCGTGGGATCCTTGCTACCATTTACGCAAAGCCTGCGTCCGGTGTCACTGAGAAACATATCGACGACGCATGGCAGCAGGCCTACGGACAAGAACATTTCATTCGACTTGTTGACCATCTACCCGGCACGAAAGACACCGTCGACACAAACTTCTGCGACCTGACTGCTCGGCTGGTCCGCGGTCGACTCATTCTCATTTCCAGCCTCGACAACCTTGTAAAAGGAGCTGCCGGTGCTGCCGTACAAAACCTAAACTGCATGCATGCTCTGCCAGAGACGACAGGTCTGCTCTAACCCCTTACCCATTGTTTACAAACTGCCGATGGCTCCTGCTGAAACCCCATTCTCCGGCCCGATTCCTCCGCTTCCCCAAGGATTTCAAGTTTCCGGATTGCACACCGGGCTGAAGCGCAATCCGACCCGAGAAGATATTTCACTGATTGTCTCTGACAGACCAGCGACAGCGGCTGGTGTCTATACTCAGAATCTTGTATTTGCGGCTCCTGTTGCTTTCGACCGCGATCGCACCCCTGGAACTGGATTCCGCGGTGTTGTAGTCAATTCCGGTAATGCAAACGCCTGCACGGGCACACAGGGCGAATCCGATACAGCCGCCATGGCAACCCTGACTGCAGAGGCAATCGGTAGCATCGAGAGCAGTGTTCTCGTCATGTCGACAGGCATTATCGGTGAATTTCTTCCAATGGAGACAATTAAAACAGGCATCCGCTCTGTGGCCAACCAACTGGCAGCAGATGAGGAAAGTGTCATACGGGCGGCGCGTGGATTTTTGACAACAGATACCCGCCCCAAACTTGCTGGTGAAGCGTTCGGGAAAACTCCGTCGGGTGAAATGTATCGGATGCTTGGTATTGCGAAAGGCGCAGCCATGATTGGACCGAAACTCGCTACCATGCTTGGCCTCATTCTCACCGACGCTGCGATTACTCCTGAAGATGCGCAGCGTCTCCTGAATCAAGCGACAGATCTTTCTTTCAATTGCGTGAGCGTCGACGGTCACATGAGCACCAACGATACTGTCCTGCTCCTCGCAAACGGTGCTGCCGGAGGAGAACCTCTCACAGGAAAAAATCTTGAGGCATTTGAGACTGCTCTCATGAAAACGTGTGATGCGCTCGCCCGAGAGATCGCTGATGATGGAGAAGGAGCGACTCATGTCATACGTATTGAGATCACTGGTGCCGAAAGCCGGGAGGACGCCCGCCGAGTTGCCCGAGCAATAGCCGATAGCCCCTTGGTCAAAACCGCGATTGCCGGCGCAGACCCGAATTGGGGCCGAATTGTCTCTGCTGCTGGCTACGCGGGCGTCTCGTTTGATCCTGGGCGGC
>JAQWMC010000054.1 GCA_029246985.1 Pirellulales bacterium | reverse complement strand
ATGTTTCATCAAGCTTTTCTACAAAAGGGATTCTGACTGTATATTCTTCGGCCCTCTTCTCTTGAACAGGTACCATCACGGTATACATTTTTTCAAATGTTTCAGTGTATGGCACCTTCACAGTCCAGCTGGTTGTTCGCTCCTGCTGAACTGGAATCATTACGGTGTACTGCTTTTCAAATTCTTCCTGAAAGGGAATTCGGACCCGATAGTCTTGAAGCGCACTTTCGGGACGATGTTTTGTTGTTGCGAACTGCACAATTTGCGTCCGATTTTCAGGGATCATAATGGTGTATTTTTTTGATCGACGTTCTGTGTGGGGCACGTGTTTTGTTGTTGTGTATGAGAGCGTGCGCTCTTCCATTCGCCACTTTGTATAGTGAATATCCTGCATTTCTGTTACATCGTGCCATCGGACAGGAGTTTGTTTTGCATTCGTTTGCAAACTTTTCTGAGAGAGATCAGAGTTTTCTTGGCGGTGCTCAATCGGAACGTCCGTGCGTGCCGAGCTTTCGTGTGAGAGGCCCACACTGCCACTCCAGAAAAGACACGCTCCTGTAATCCACAGCAACAAATGAAATTTTTGCGTTTCCGTCACCGCATAAGCCCTTCTATGCATATTGTTAAGAGTCATGATCTGCTCGAGTACAGTTCATGACAGCGGCCTATTCGTTGCTTTCGGAATTTGAAGGCAACCAGAACCGAAAACCTTGTCTCGTGATGCCACGTACGACACCAAAAAGAATCACTTTGTTTTAAAGTGCCCGAAAGAAAGATCGAGTTTTCCTAATCACAAAACTCAACCTGTTTTGAAATCTTCAGGTTGTTCGGAATCTACTGGGTATGTCGATTGTTGGTCACATGGACGAGCGCCCATAGGGCCGCCTTCACAGCATGTTTCCAAAATCATTCCGCATTGTCGGCAGTGAAGTTTGGCACGAATCTCATGTGTGTCACCACCACATACTGGACAGATAGATTTTGGAGATTCAGACATAAAATTCTATGGAAGAGAGCCCGTGTAGTGAAATATTTTCTAGAGATTCATGCCAAGAAAGCCACCGGCAGCATCACTCGCAGCTTGATCTCGTTCAATTCGATTTATTGCCTTGGACAGATCACCTGCTGCAATATAACGATTAAATTCAATCTCGACTGCGTGACCAACGGTGTTTTGAAGCCATTCAACAGCTGGTTGTGTGAGCCAATCACACGTCTCTGTGTCTAAACAAATAGTGAGATCACTACCAATGGTTTGACTGTCATTGTCATTTGTTATGACAGTGCCCTCGAATATAAATTTTACCCACCCAATTTCTGGGTTATTTGTAAATCGAAACTGACACTCGGCATCGGTAAGATAATATGTGTTACGAGTACCGTGCTTTGTGACGGCGGCCTGGAACTGTTCTAGGCGTTTTCGAAATGCAGGGGACGCATCTAAGGGCACGTCGAAGCGAGAAACGCTTCGTAATGGTGTACAGTCAAAGGTAATCGTGACCGGTGGTTCCATCGGATGTTCCTTTTTTAAAAATCAACAGCTTGGACATACACGTGATCTTTTTCTCAAGCCGAAGACGCTTTCGATTCTACCGCAATGGCGCGAGTTGTTCAGCCCAGATGGTGTCACGGATACTGATTTTTGTCATCCTTCTTACGCAAAATCCAGCCAATGCAGCCTCACCGAGTCGTTATCAGGGTACCAGGAGGTGTATGGGTGTAGGGTGGACTGTAACAGTATTCACAGAGACATTGCCCAAAGCTGAAAAAGCAATTACAGCAGCACTCGATGAAGTCAGCCGTCTTGAGAACGTTTTGTCTGATTATCAACCAACAAGTGAACTATGCCAACTTTCAGCTCTGGCCCCAACACCTTGTCCGAAACAAGTAAGTCCAGATCTCTGGGAAGTTCTCGTCCAGGCCGCTGCTTGGCGTGATCGGAGTCAGGGAGCTTTTGATCCAACGGTTGGAGTGTTTACTGCCTTATGGCGGAAAGCACGACAGACAAGGCACATGCCCTCTGTTAGACAGCTTGCAGCTGCACGCAGTGCATCAGGCCCAGAGGCGTTCAGGATCGAAGATACTCACAAGGTGAGTCTTCTCAAACCTGATATGAGGCTTGACCTTGGTGGTATTGGTATGGGATTTGCAATCGATCAGGCATTAAACATCGTGCAAGCACATGATATTGCAGTTGCAATGGTTGATGCGTCCGGTGATATAGGTGTCATCGGGAGGCCACCAGATTCAGACGGTTGGCGGATAGAAATAGATGCACTTGGCAGGAAGACAAAAGAAAACAAATCTGAAGGACTGCCGCCACTTGTCGTAACACTTGAAGATGCATCTGTGACAACCTCTGGGGATGCGTTCCAAGCTTTTGAAATAGAGGGAATACGATATAGTCACATCGTCGACCCAAGGACCGGTATTGGTGTGGTTGGTCCCACAGGTGTGACGGTTATTGCACCAGATGCAACCACTGCAGATGCCTTAGCAACTACTCTGAGTGTGCTTGGTCCACAGGCCGGCTGCGAATTTGTAGAAAAGACCAAAGATTGTTCGGCACGCTTTGTCTGGTATGAAGCTGGAAAGGTTAGGGTGCGGACGTCTTCTCAGTGGTCTTCCCAAACCTCCTATTCTTCGCAGAAGGAAATAAAAACAGGTCGAGAATAACGGTTAGCACAAGTTTGTCGATCCAGTCGTCGATATGAATTGTGCTGACGCTACGCCCTGGGGTGTGCAAGACGTGGGTACGATCCGGGGGGGTTGTCGTACTCAGAAGACTTTCTGTTGTTTCAGACGCAAGGGAAAACTTGCTGGTTTGATATTCAGAAAGACCTTCCCTCCAGGGCGGGGCGTCAGTTTGTTCAACAGAACGTGGGAAGGCTTGTGACGAGAAGTCATACTTCGCACGCTGATTAACGAACCTGATAAAGACAATCTCCGTGAATAGCTGGCTTCAAAAAATTGGCACCCTTTTCAGCTGTATGGCAATTGCAGCGAGTGGATGTGCGCCGCGGCAACCATTCTATTTTTTCGAGGATGGGGATCTTTCTCACTATGTTGGCGCTGTTCAGAAAATTGAATACCCAGACACATGCCAAGACCCACTCGATGAGGCAGCAGGAACGGTTGAACCCCTCACACTCTCCAACGCAAATTTTGAAGAAATTTGGGAAGTGACGCTTGAGGACGCGATTCGTACCGCTCTCGAAAATGGCAAAGTCCTCCGCAACCTTGGAGGAAGGTTTAGTAGTTTTGGAGGCCCACGACCCCAGACCGGCGAGCCACCAGTCTCACTTTTGACCAATCCAGATCTCACTCCGACAGTCTATGATCCAGCCCTTGTTGAAACGGATCCATTTCGTGGCGTCGAAAGCGCACTCGCGCAATTCGATGTGCAGTTGTCGAGTTCATTAACGTGGGAACGGCAGGACAGGCCACAAAATGTAGGTGGCCCTGGAACAATAATTTTTCAGCAGCACCTGTTGGGTGATACAGGAAACTGGACCACTGGTTTACAAAAGCGAACAGCAACTGGTGCGACATTTGGACTCGCGAACGAGACGTTATACGACAATAATAATTCACCGATTCGACAGGCGGGCGTCCCATCGACATGGTCAACCAACTACGACTTCTCATTTCAGCAGCCACTCCTCCAAGGTGCAGGCCTCACATACAACCGAATTGCAGGCCCAGACGCATTTGAGAATCTTTATGGTCGACCTAACTTTCGTGGTGTTTTGCTTGCCCGTGTGAATGCAGATATTTCACTTGCTGATTTCGAAATTGGTGTTCGAAATCTGATTAGTGATACCGAACAGGCCTATTGGGAACTGTACTTTGCATTCCGGGATCTAGAGGCTCGAAAAATTGGTCGTGATAGTGCACTTGAAGCATGGCGTCGCGTACACGCACTTTATGTGGAACAATCACGTGGCGGTGAGGCAGATAAGGAAGCACAGGCTCGAGAACAATACTTTTTCTTTCGCAGTGAAGTTGAGCAGGCGCTCAACTCGGTATTCAGTGCTGAGAATAGGCTGCGATACATGATGGGGATATCATCCTCAGATGGCCGATTGATACGACCGGCTGATGAGCCAACAACTGCGAGAGTTACATTTGATTGGCAGCAATCTCTTGTCGAAGCACTGTCTCGCTCAGCTGAACTTCGTCGCCAAAAATGGAGAATCAAGCAGCGAGAACTTGAACTGACAGCAGCGAAGAATCTTATCCTGCCACGATTGGACCTCGTCGGAAGATGGCGATTTCTGGGTATGGGTAATGATTTACTTGGTGGTAACAATTCATACGGTGCAAACGGAGCAGATCCTCTTGAAGGAACAAATGCGTACGCCACCTTACTGCATGGAGAATTTCAGGAATGGCAGGCAGGTGCCCAATTCTTGATGCCCCTCGGTTTTCGGCGAGAACTGGCTACTGTGCGGCATCATCAACTGCAATTGGCAAAGACCCGTGCTCAACTTCAAGATGAGGAGCTTTAAGTCTCGCATGCTCTGGTCGAAGCAATATGAAATATTGACACCAACTTTGCCCTCGCACAGACGAACTTTAATCGACGTGTAGCTGCTGAGCGACAGGTTGAAGCAGTACAAGCCGCGTATGATGCCGGTACAACAACCTTTGATCAGTTGCTCGACGCCCAACGAAGAAGAGCCCAGGCAGAAAGCGCCTATTTCCGATCGCTTGTTGATTACAACAGATCCATTGCACAGTTCCATTTCCGTAAGGGATCACTGCTTGAATATAACGGTGTCTTTCTTTCAGAAGGACCATGGCCAGGCAAGGCATATTTTGACGCCCATAGAAGAGCCCGTCAGCGAGATGCCAGTCTCTATCTAGATTATGGCCATTCTCGTCCTGGAGTATTCAGTCGTGGTCCGATAACACAACAATTTGATGCAGTTGGTGCAGCGGCGAATGCGCAGCAGATGCCTCCACGCGATCCCGCGACTCGTGAATTGCCGGCGACATTGCCTCGAGATTTCAATGCTGAAGAACTCCCAACACCAATACCAAATGATACACCAAGTTTTCCAGCCGCGGCACATGGCTTCCCAGGTGAAGAGATAAACCTGTCGTCACTTCAAGGGACAAAGAAATCAGCTATCAATTCGATTTCAACCGCAGACGAGACAAAGCGATTGCAACAGAGAGATGCGGATATTGTCACAACCGGTTGGCAAGAGCCAGTGACGCCAGCGGCTACTGCAGTTATAAATCCGGACTCTGCTGCTGAGACGCAACTGCAGTAAAAACTGGATGTCTATCTCACAGCTTCGGTCATGATTTTTAATCGTTCGACGTACGATTGAAGAAGCACTAAGGTGCAGCAGCAGGAAAGGGTATCGCCGCCGCTTGTTGAGCTTTTTCGAACAGATCGATATTTTTCTCCCTGAGCTGAGCGAGCAGAGAAGCACTTTTTTCTGACGGGCACGCCAAGAGATACCCAACAATAGCTGGCCGAATAAGTGGGCCCTCACCACCAAGAGTATCCCACATCGCAACGATCTGGTTGCGAAAGTCCCAATCCTGGTACCGTGATAAGTCAACAATCACCTCACGTGTGAGGTGCGGCACGGGAAGGAGCTTCCGGGTGATGAAGACGACTTCTGTTCGAGGAACAGTGTCAGATGGATATTCCCAGCAAAAGCGTAATGCTTGAAGAAGATGTCGCTGATCGACAGGGCTCGCCTCATTCTCAAAGAGACCTTGACGTTCTAAAACCGGTAAAGACCGTTTTCCTAAAGCAATAAATAGTCCAGCCATAATGCCATCGAGGCCGGCCTGAAAATCATTTGATTGGTGTTCTGTAATTATATGAATAAGTGCATTCCTGCATGATGACTGAGACCCTTTGGGCGATTGACGAGCCAGTACACCAGCTACCATTCCATAGAATCCACGCCTTTGCTGTTGAAGAGACAGTTCATGCAGGTGATCGACAACCTCTGCCGGAGAAAACGCATGAGCAGAGTCACGAACTTCCTGAAATGGAGCGAGGGCAAATTCGGCATAGGCATCTTTCGAAATAGCCTGATTGGGATGATCGAGCCATTGCGCAAACCATTCCAGACGATTTTTATCCTTAAAAATTCGTTGCTTTAACGGAGGTATTTGGAGGGTGTAGCCAATAAACATTTCATCGGCAGCAATCGCTGTCCAGCCAACCGCAGGAAGATTAAAAAGTAAAGCAGTTCCAGAAAAAGTTGTTTCAACAGCAGCCTCTACAGGGGGCATCGCAGACTCTACGGAGATTATTTTTTTACCTGGAGATGTGGGAACTATTCTCGACAGAAGAGAAAAGAACTGACGTCGTTGGCCTTGCCTATTAGCAACTGCCTCTGAGAGAGATTCACCAATGGCAACGTCACTTGATCGAGCGATACTATAGGAGAGTGGTGTTTCAACAGGGCCACAAAATGGACATGCTGAGCTTATCGAAGTGAGAGTTGAGAGTAAGAAGAGAGTCGAGCTTACGCTACGAAGTACAGTATCTGAAAGTATCCACACCATCGACAACATGACATTCTTCAAGCCGCTCATCGAACAGATTCTCCGATGAGCGAGTAAACGGCAAGATGGTTTTCGTCTGGGCCTTTTAATTCCTTGATACCAAAGGTTCCGGTAACAGCTACAGGACGAATAGAAAACTCAGCTGTTTTGCCAGGAAGCATTTTGACAACGACACAATCGTATAACGCTGCGCCAGGGCCAAAACAGCATTCCATATTATCTCGAACCAAGACGAACTGGGTTAAGCCAGTCTGTTGAAAACTCGGAAGAATATAACCACGAATCCGAATCTGCTGTCCCACTAAAGAGGTGACTCGCTCTGGTAAGAGGTCTTGGGAAAAAGGGTTGCCCTCCTCCATTTCGAAGACAATATCGTCAAAGGATATCTCACGAATACCGTTTCGATTGATTCTCTGTCTTTGCCGTGACCGAGGATCTTGAGTCTCTGGTAGATCTTTTTCATCAAAAGAAAGCGGTGCTTTCGTATCTTGACCACAGCCTGAAAAAAATGAAAGGGCGAGGCAAGCGACAAAACTTTTAGCGAGGAAATGCCTCCTCAAGATGATAAAGGACTCCCCCCTCAATACCATCCTGGCCAACAGTTGGACGAACGGTGAATGTGCCAGCAAGTTTTTTCTGACGAGAACTAAACGACATGCCCTTTTCATCTCGAAGGTGGACAAGAACACGGTCAGTAATTTTTGGATTACCTCCAAAGCAGCAATCTCCTTGATCCCGTACAAGTAAAAATTGACGAATCCCAAATTGTTTTTTTCCTGGATACATATAGCCTTTGATGAGCACGTTATGACCGTTTATAGACCGCGCAGAGTCAGGTATCGAAGCCGCTGGTGAACCCTCAGCGGGTTCCAACATGCCATAATGAACTCTCTCGAACCCTTCAGGCAGTTCAGCAGCATATATCCATGACAAATATATCGTTCCGCCAACAAGGCAAACAAATGAAAAAATAGTAGCTGTTTTGGCGAGCCGCTTACCGGTGAAAATATCAGGACGTTTGATAATGTCTCGTAAGGCAACGAGGCCTAAACAAAAACCAACCGTAGGTACGGTGAGCAGCCACCAGTCAACAAAAGCAAGTGGTGACAGAAATGCAAGGGTAGCTGCGGCAATTGATGTTCCAGCCAAAGCTTTGTAGGCATGATCGTCGTTATTTTCAGAACGACGTTTAGTAGCTTTTGGAGGAGTATCAAAAAGTCCTTTTTTCATGACTGCTGTATCGCAACTGGAGTTTTCTAACCAGCAGCGTCCCGTTTTCCTGGCTGAAGAAGATAGCGAGATAGAAAAGCCACAATCGCAACAAGAGCGAGCCAAAAACCCCACCGTAGCAGAGATTTTGTAGATGGCTCATTCTCAGCATGAAGAATCGGATGATCACTCGGCGGAGACTCTTCTGCCGCTGGCTGTGAGCCCGTGCTCACGACCATTGAGCTATCTGAAGTGACATCATCTGCAACAACATCAGCAACACGTACGGGCGAGGTGGAGGGTTGCTCCGTAGGAGGATCTTCTTCAGTGGCTATTGTGAGGCCAGCAAGACCAGCTAATGTGGCTGCTCTGCGAACGGCTTCAGGATCTATTTCACGCAGTTTTACCAAAGCACGAGCCGCCTCAGGAAGCGGACACGCTTTCATGTAGTTTACGATGGGTTCGCGCACAAAAATGTTTTCGGGCGTGGCGTCCACGTAGATGGCTGTTAACTTTTCTATCACAGACCAATCCTGCCAGCGAGCGAGATCAGCAATGACAAGGTCTGCAAGTTTTGGTTCATTGAGCAATAAGCGTAGAGATTCGAGGACACGTTCACGTGGAATCGTTTCTGATTCTTCACCAAGGAAACGAAGTGCCATAACCGCGGCATACGTTTCTGTGAATGGAATATCCCGTAAACTACGATCAAGAAAAAGTTTATCAATGAGATCGAGACCGATTGGTCCAACGAGCACAACGTAGCAGGCAATCAACGCATCTAAACCACTTCGCAGATCAGAGGCATCATCACCGAGGTCTTCACCAAGAAGAATTTTCTCTATTTCAGATGCATCAGCGGGTGTTCCACATATGCCCAACATTGTGGCGTACAAACGACGCCTGTTTGATGGAATATTTGGCGTCTCTATCCAGTGGAGTAGTGCAGTCGGATCCATTCTATTCTCAAGGCCACGCACATCGTCATATGGGGCTATCGCAAATTCGTCATATGCGTCCCGAGCAAGCACATCATCCTTGTCTTCGAGATATTGTTGAAAAAAAGCAAGACGATCCGGACCAGATTCAGGGAGTTCATCGAGGTCCTTAAGATACGTAACAGCGCGCTCATTGATGGCAATTGGATTCGACCAAATGAATTCAGGCGGCTCAATTCCCATGATCAGATAAAGATCCCCGGGGGTGGTCGCCTCAAGCATAATTGCATCAATCAAAGTTTCCGCATCAAGTAAATTAGTTGACCGCAGAAGGTCCTCTCCTTTGAGAACATCGACCACCTCGAATTTCGCCTGTGGTAATGGACCCTCGGCATTGGGTCCCAGAGCAGATGCGGGAGGTGGCTCAACGAGGCGTGCAATGACGGCAGCTTCGCTTTGGTTGATTTCCTGAGAGAAAGTTAACGAGACGGCGGCACAAAAAGGACAGGCAAGAGATTGTTCTAGTGCCACAATAAACAATGAACTGATGGCAAGCATCAGAATAGAGATTCGAGCAAAAGGGGAGACCGGAATTCGCATAACCATAGTATATAAGACACATCGTGATGCCGAATCAAGGTGGAGAAGAATGCTCGCTTTTCTACGTTTTTTGCGTTAACCGAGCCATCGGGCGACGTCGGTGCGATAAGCAGCCACAGCTGGTAATAATGCCGCCAGAATCGCAAGTACGATGAGAAAAGGTACAAGGAGCAGTTCAGCCGTCGTATACGATAAAAATCCGGCTGTAACACCTGCATTCGTTGCTATCCAGGGACCAATGAGTCCGACTGTGCCGTGCCCAAGAAGCAATCCAATGATTCCTCCTCCAACAGCAAGGAGAATAGCTTCAATAAGTACTGTTGCCAGAACAACGCTGCGACGAGCCCCCAACGCCCTCATGATTGCCACGTCCCGGCTTCGTTCAAGAGATGAACCAACCATACTCACGAGGATGCCAATTGCAGAAACAATCACGACAAGAGTGGTGACCAATAGCAGCAGCAACTCAAGAGGTGTAACAAAAAGATCAAGGAGTACACGAATCTCAGCAATTGGAAGTGCAGCCTGCGCATCGCGACCCTCGTTGATTGCATTTCGGAGTCCCATTGCTGTGAGTTCTGCTGGGAGACCAGGAAGAGCAGCTGTCTCAAGCAAAATGGCGGTCACCTCTCGTTGATTAAATGGAAGAAGACCTTTACCGGGCGAGTCGTCATTGGTGGGGTCGGCTTGCTCAGCGATTTCACTCAAATCAATCGGCTTGGCATGTCCGTCTTGTAGATAAAAGCCTTCCATGTTGACAAATACACCACGATCAATGGGAGTGTCGGTTCTGGAAAGAATTCCAGTGATTTGAAATGGATCATGGACCTTGCCATCATCAGCACCGTGTGTTGGTGCAATCTTATCACCAACTTGTAGGTCCAGCGTAAGTGCGACCTGGCTTCCTAAAACAGCACTGTAGAGATCCTCATCGTGAAAGTTTATCCCTGAAGAAAACTCGAAAGGTTCACCATTGCCACGAGTGAGTCGATCAAAATAAGTAGAATTTGTGCCAACTACTCGGTGGCCACGAAAGTAATCACCCATGCAGATTGGAACAGCAGTCTGGGTACTCGCTGCCCATGTCCCATCTTTTCCATCAGTACGGTCATGAGCGGGCAAAAATTCTGCATATGTAGCCCACGAAATGTTTTCAATCGGCTTACTAATCAAATAAACACTATTGAGCACAAGTTGTAACGGACTCCCTTTTGCGCCAATGATCATGTTGTATCCCAAGCCTGCACCAGACTCGAAGGCTTGCTTGACGACACCACCTGTAATCAAGGTTGCCACGACGAGCGCAACACCAAGAGACATCGATAATGCAGTGAGGCCACTCGGAAGTGCCCGCTGTTTAATGTTTCTCCATGCAATGCCAAGCAAACTCATCAATACACTCCGCTTGTTGTTGGATGAACTGCCGCAGCCCGATTAAAATCTTCCAAGCGATGGCGTACTGGAAACTGCTCTGCCACTTCGGGGGCATGGGTGACAACCAAGAGAGCGACTTCTTCTTCCCGGCAGGTCGTCTGGAGGAGATCAATAACCTGTTGTTGATGGGAAGGATCAATACTTGCGGTAGGCTCATCGGCAAGAAGAACTCGTGGACGATTCGCAAGTGCGCGGGCGACTGCAACACGTTGTTGTTGGCCAATGCTCAGAGCTGCTGGCTTGTAATGAAAACGATCAGCCAGACCAACAGCTTCAAGGAGTGACTCAGCCCTTCCCTTGTTCGATGCTTGTGATCCAAAGCTCATTGCAACGAGTACGTTTTCAAGAGCAGTGAATCCAGGAAGCAAGTTAAATTGTTGAAATACAAGACCGATTCGATCAGCTCGCAGCCGATCTCGCTGTGGCTCAGCTAGTTTGACGATATTGAGACCACCTATCAGGACTTGACCACTATCAGAACGCAAAATGCCAGAAACGACATTTAAAAGTGTTGACTTGCCAGAACCACTTTGGCCTTCAAGCGCAACAAGTTCACCTGCGGCGATTTGGAAAAATGGTACATCAAGAATCAGGAGAGGATCACCACCCGGAACAGAAAAAGATTTTTTTACATCTTGCAGTTCAAGAACAGCTGACTTCTCAACCTGGCTTTGGGTCGTTAAATGTGTTTGTTTCATGGACAAAGAATCGCTGGAACACGAGGTGGTGTCAAAAGGAGTTTTTCGCGGCGGCCTTTCTGTGGAGAAAAACTCCTTTTCGCCAACTCCTGGCCAGATGAGGATAGACGATGAACGCGATTTCTCAAGAATTTGACGGCAAAAACTTTTGATTGGTGTAGTGACCCGCCAAAACCTGTGGGTGATTGAGAAGGAGTTGGTGCGCGTGTATAGTCCGGCCGGAGAAACTTTACGGTGGCTGTGCCCGAAGGCACTCTGACAACCGCCGATCTGACGACTCGTTATAGGAGTTTTGCTGTGTCCATTCGTGTTGGCATTAATGGTTTTGGTCGTATCGGACGTCTCACATTTCGAGCGATATATGAAAAATTTGGCCTTGATGGTGAAGTACAGATTGTTGCCCTCAATGATCTTACAGACGCCAAGACGAATGCTCATCTTCTCGAGCTAGATTCGAACTACGGTCCATTCAAAGGGACAGTAGGAACTGATGGGAATGATCTTGTTGTGGACGGCAGAACCATTAAGGTTTTTGCAGAGCGGGATCCGGGATCAATTCCATGGGGGTCAGAGAATGTTGATATTGTTGTTGAAAGCACGGGTTTTTTCACTGACGCAACCAAGGCGGTCGCCCACAAGCGAGACAGTGTAAAAAAGGTGGTGATTTCGGCTCCAGCAAAAAATGAAGATCTCACGATCGTGCTTGGTGTCAATGATGAGATGTATGACCCATCAAAGCATCATGTCATATCGAATGCTTCCTGTACTACGAACGGTCTTGCCCCCGTAGCAAAGATTCTTCATGAGAAGTTTGGTATTGATCGAGGTTTGCTCACTACGGTCCACGCGTATACAAACTCTCAGAAAACAGTCGATACAGCTGCTGGCAATCTGCGTGATGCACGAGCAGCCGCTTTGAACATTGTGCCAGCAGGAACGGGTGCTGCGAAGGCAGTCGGTCTTGTCATACCTGAACTACAAGGCAAGTTTACCGGTATGGCGTTTCGCGTGCCGGTGCCAACTGTGAGCGTTGTTGACTTTACTGCAACGTTGGACAAGGAGGCATCCCCAGAAGAAATCAATGCTGCCATGAAGACAGCTGCAGAAGGTCCATTAAAGGGAATTCTGAGGTATTCTGAACAGCCGTTGGTTTCAACTGATCTACGAGGAGATCCGCATAGTTCAATTTTCTCCGCTGTTGACACCATCGGCCTTGGAAATCTTGTGAAGGTCGTAAGCTGGTATGACAACGAGTGGGGTTATTCGAACCGCGTTGCCGACTTACTGAATTTCTTGGAATCAAAAGGGCTTTGAGTAAGAAGCCTCGTTTAGAAATTATTCAAAGAGCGGCCGGCCCTTCTTTCAAAGAGGTCGGCCGTTTTTATTGGATTTTTCCAGAAGCGGAGTCCAGTTCAGCAATAGCTTCCGTTTCAATTGTTGAGCCATCGAATTGGGTCAGCTGTACTGCAATCCGAATAGGAGTCCTCTCTGGTGCTGTAGTTGGCCAAGGTAGCACGAAATGAAGCCCACGGGCTCTTGATGTACGTCTAAAGTGCTGGTGAGCTTTGGCTGCAGGAATTGTCCATTCTGCAAACTGACGCCCTAGACTAGCCTCTTGTGCAGTTGCCGTTGGTTCATATGCAGCCACGTAAATGTCTCCGGCAGTTGTGACAAGACGTTCATCAGCATCCCGTGGTTCAACGACAAGCGTTACACCCTCGGGAAAGCCATCACCATCGGCGTCATAACACACAGTTTTTTCATGATTAATGACGAGGTGCGTTAGATCTGATTGGTGACCGACGCTTTCGGCAAAAGAAAGTTGGCGAATAGGTCGAGACGCACCTCGCTTACTCGAATCCTGTGGCAGCGGTGGAATGCCTTCGAGGGTAGGGGGTGCCATATCTCCACTGGGATTAGGAAGATTGTTTGAGCTCTTCTGACTCCCCGATGTGGATGGAGGATCTGCTCCAAAGACTGGACCATTACTGTTCGAGTTACTACCACCTCCATCAAAGTTCGGTACATCAACTTGTGGAGGCACAAGGAGTGGTTGAGCAGATGTCGGAGCCGGTAACTTGGTATTTGATGAAGAGTCGTCAATGATTCCAAGCTGCTTACGAAGTGATGTGTTCTCATCTGTTAGCGTGTCAAGTTCATAGTACTGCGTCTGCAATTTGTCTTGGAGGCAGTAAATTTGATCTTCTTGGAGTCGCAATTCTCGCTCAAGAAGTTGATGATGAACATCACTCTTACAGCCACAAATCAATACTATCGGGCACATGAGTAATGCCACCGAATATGGGCAGGCTGTCACCAATTGAGATAAAGTTTTTTTCATGACGCGCCTCCTTGCGCCTCACGCACCGTGAAGGACTATTAGCCCGTGGGAATTTGCTCTATCACCTCATCAATAAGATGATATTCACATGCTTCGTCTGCTGACATAAATCGATCACGATCGGTATCCTCCTCGATTTTCTCAAGAGGCTGACCAGTATGTTTCAGCAAGATTTTATTCAATTTACTTTTGATATTTCGAAATTCATTGGCATGAATCATGATTTCTTCTGCGGTGCCTTCCATACCAGCGAGTGGTTGATGAATCATGATTCGTGCATTTGGTAGAGCACGCCGTTTCCCGGCCGTTCCAGCAGTCAAAAGCAAAGCACCCATGGATGCAGCTTGACCAATGCAATATGTTGCAACATCACAACTCACAAATTGCATTGTGTCGTAAATTGCAAGCCCTGCCGTAACGCTTCCTCCTGGTGAATTGATATAGAGATGGATATCGCTCTTTGGATCGTCAGTCTGAAGAAAGAGCATCTGCGCGACAATGGCATTTGCCATTTCATCATTTACCTGAGAACCAAGGAATATGATGCGGTCTTTTAACAGCCGGCTGTAAATGTCCATTGCCCGCTCTTCGCGGCCACTTTTTTCAACAACATAAGGGATCAGGGGCATTTAAATGATTCCGGTTATTCAGGAAAAAGATGAAGGGAAGAAAAGATGCCTAGTCGACGTCTTTGTCTTCTTCTCCAGGGGGTTTGGTGAGAATGTCATCAACGAGACCATAGTCTTTGGCCTCCGTCGCCGTGAGATATCTATCTCGGTCTGTGTCTTGAGCTATTCGTTCAATTGGTTGACCAGTATGAGATGCAAGAATTTCATTTAGGACGGCACGAGTTTTAATTATTTCGTCAGCTTGAATTTCAATATCACTTACTTGTCCACCAACTTGTCCATATGGCTGATGGATCATTACTTTGGCATGAGGCAACGAAAACCGTTTGCCGGACGCACCGCCGGCGAGTAACACGGCACCACCGCTGGCAGCAAGACCGACACAATAAGTGGCTACGGGACACGAAAGTATCTGCATTGTGTCATAAATTGCCATTGTTGCAGTGACGCTGCCACCAGGTGAATTAATGTAAAAATGGATATCTTTTCGACGATTTTCACTCTGAAGATAGAGCAATTTCATGACAAGCTCATTTGCATTTCCGTCATAGATTTCACCCTGTAAAAGAATGATCCTGTTTTCCAGCAGAAGATCACCAAGTGTCATCTGTCGCTGCCGTTGGTAGTCTCTGTAAGCGCTGGCGGCACTTGGATCAATTGGAGCGTTTGACGATGGTAACGGAAACCTTTGGACAGGCATGAGCAACTTTCAGAAGTGCGAATGAATGAATCAAAAAGAATAACTGAAAAACTTATGAAGATGAATCTTCGTGAGCAAGTGGTGTGGTCGGAATTTCATCTTCGCCAGCAGCAATACCGCAAACGGCGTGGTCAATAGCCTCAGCATCCGGTTTCGGAAATTCAAAAGGCATGTCTTGGAATTTGGCCTGTGAAGTAACTAGGTCAATGGTTTTGCGCTCAATAATTTGATTTCGAAGCACATCCATAAGACCTCTTCGCTCAAGGCTGGCACGAACACGCCGTGGCGATTCACCTGATTGAGAAGCGATAGCTTTAATTTCTGCTTCATAGTCAGCAGCAGTATCAGAGACATTCTCAGACTCTGCAATTTTTTCCAAGATAAAATGCTCTTTCAATGAGCGTGCTGTACTTGCCATTACAGACTGACGAAGTTCGTTGACGTATCGACGGATCGAGTCATCATCAAAACCACTCCGACGAAGTTCTAGAATTGACCGCTCCAGTTCTCGCTGGCTCTGGCGACGTAATAATTCAGGAGGAAGTTCCCAACTAGCCGACGCTGTGAGGGATGCCGAAACCTGTTGCCGAACCTGTTTCCTTTGATGCCATTCGAGCTGGTTGTGAAGCTGTTTCCGTACCGCCTCATTAAGATCGTCAGCTGACTCAAAATCACCTAACTCTGTAAGCAGTGACGGAGTTACTTCCGGCATTTCAAATCGTTTGACATCAAGAAGCTCAATTTCTAACGTGACGGTCTTTCCACGAAGATCTTCAACAGCAGCTTCGTCAGAAATCGATATTTTGGAGGTGACTTTCTCGCCAGGCTTCAATTGAGAAACAAGTTTGTCGAAACCATCTAGTTCTGCATCGGCAAGAGAAAGTTTTGGGCGGACAACGATTTCCATCTCTTCTGCATGGGAAAGCACCTTGCCGTCGTCATCAGTGCATTTTAGATTCGCGACCATGAGATCTCCTGGTTTGGGAGACCCCTTTGCTGGAACAAGTCGACCTCGCTCTCGCAGGAGATTGCCAACAGCTTCTTCGACGTCGGCATCAGAAATTTCTCGATTTGGTCGTTTGATAGAGAGCTCTTTCCACTCAGGCATTTCAAATTCAGGGCGTACTTCGATAGAAAATTCGAAGGTCATTGGTCCATCATCCGGCAGAATGACAGCCGTAACATCGAGGTCAGGCTCACTGATTGGTGCAAGATTTTCCTGTTCATTCACACGTGCGAGAGCGTCATTCAGAAGTTTGGATCGGATTTGATCGTTTAATTCTGTTTTAAACTTGCTACCTACAAGTTTGCGTGGCGCTCTTCCGGGACGGAAGCCAGGCAAAAGAGCTGTTGGCATGAGATCACCAACAGCTTCTTCGTAATACCGGTCAATTTCTTCTCGAGGAACAGAAACCTTCACTTTTCTTTGACACGTAGAAGTTTCCTCTACAGTCACATCGATTTTGAGTAGCTGAGGTTCGGCAAGGGCTGTTGAATCGTCTGACATCTTTGTCCTGTGAAAAAAAGTGTGAGAGATAAAGTACGTGTTCGTGTTGGTAATAACGCGGGGCATAGCCCCAATAAGTGGTTTGGAGCTCACTGAATATGGCAACCATTCCACAGAGGAGAGCGGGTGATGGGATTCGAACCCACGACAACCACGTTGGCAACGTGGTGCTCTACCAACTGAGCTACACCCGCATCCTTGATCTTTTCGAAGGTAGTAGGCAATTCATGCAGCCACTAACTCCTGAAAACCCCGTGATTATAGGGTATAGAGCGCCTGTCGCAAGGTCATACCCCGCGTTCTCGGCGTGATTTCTG
>JAQWMC010000053.1 GCA_029246985.1 Pirellulales bacterium | reverse complement strand
TGGGAGTTGCGGCTTGTGCATTTGGCGCGAGTCACAGTCGTTTATTTTTTCTAACTCCCAATGGTTTTGAGGTTGCAAGGTTTATGTCCCGGAAGATTTACGTGGGAAACCTCCCATGGTCGACCACGTCTGCCGACTTGGAGGCAATGTTTGCTGAGCATGGAGCGGTTAGCTCAGCTGAAGTTATTTCGGATCGTGAGACCGGTCGGTCACGCGGTTTTGGATTTGTTGAAATGGAATCCGATGAGGGTATGCAGGCAGCTGTAAATGCCCTTAATGGACACGAAATGAATGGTCGCCCGTTGACTGTCAACGAAGCTCGTGAGCGAACGCCACGATCAGGTGGCGGTGGCGGTGGCGGTGGTCGTGGTTACGGTGGCGGTGGCGGCGGCGGCGGTCGTGGCTATGGCGGCGGTGGCGGCGGTCGCGGTGGCTACGGTGATCGGTACTAAAATACGTTTTGATATTCTGAGTAAACGCTCAAAATAATATTTGTATGAATCGGGGGGTTACTCGATTGGGTAAACCCCCCGTGCAATACAGAAAGTGCGCGTTATATTCAAAAAAGCATTGTGTTCTCTGTTTGAACAATGAGCGTGTCATATGTTTGATGCGGCTTTATTTCTACGGTTTGGACGATGTGTAGTGTAAATTTGCGTCGATACACAATTACCTGCGATGTGAGAGTATTTAGATGAGTCCGATGCCCGGTAAGAAGAAGTTTGCGAAGGCTCCCCGAAAACGTGCCAAGCCAAAGCTTAAAGCAAAGAGAAGGGATCCCATTTTCATTGATGGGGTTCGTCCTCGGCCTATGTACGTCGATTACAAGGATCTCGAGCTCATTGGTAAAATGGTGAATCGGCAAGCTAAAATTATTGGTCGGCGTAAGACAGGGTGTACTGCTGTTAGTCAGCACGCTGTTACGCAGGCTATTAAGCGTGCACGGTTCATGGCTCTTTTGCCTTACGTTGCTGATTGAGACGGCGGGTTTTTATGGCAGGTGAACCTCCCTCAGACTCCTGGTTCAGGTGTCGCCGGATCGTTGAGTTCCGTGATACGGATGCGGCAGGGATTGCACATTTCTCTGCGTTTTTTTTCTGGATGGAATCGACTGAGCACGAGTTTTTGAGAGAACTCGGTATCCGTGTCGTCGATAATGACCCAGAAGATAAGGAAACTCTTCGTCAGGAACTTGCCTCAATGGAAGAACCTGGCCGTGAACTCGAGGTGAGTTGGCCTCGGGTTTCTGTGTCTGCAGATTATAAAACTGCTGTTCGGTTTGGTGACACTCTCGATGTCTTCATTGCTGTAGCTGAACTAGGCAGCTCGAGCATCACGTATCGTTTTTGTTTTGAAAATTCAGGAAGCCTTGTTGCTACCGGAACGGTTGTTGTTGTTCGATGTCTCATGCGGCATGGAATGAAGCCGTTACCAGTAAGGCTTCCAGCCAGTATTTTGGAACCTATGAAGGCTTATCAGTTACCAACGCAATAGCCATTAATCACTCCTTAACATACTGGTCTGGGGTTTCAGTTTCGTGCTTAAAGCAGAATTACTATCGAAGTCCTTTCCGACGCCGTCGGGCTCGTTGGACATATTGTCAGATGTAAGTCTGTCTGGTGGTGGGGGCGAACGGCTTGTTGTGATGGGACCAAGCGGTTCAGGGAAGAGTACGCTTTTGGCTATACTGGGTGGGCTTGAGCCACCCACCTCAGGCTCCTTGCAACTGGGTGACGTGAAACCGTACGAATTAAATGCAGTTTGCCGTGCTGATTTTCGGAATCACCATATTGGGTTTGTTTTCCAGGATCATTGCCTGCTTGAATCGTGTACAGCGATTGATAATGTGTTGTTGCCGGCATTGGCCAGTGGAAAAGTCAAGGATTCACTCGTTGAGCGAGCCCAATCCTTATTGGAACGTGTTGGATTAAAAAATAGAACGAGTCATCTGCCTGCCGAACTTTCTGGAGGAGAACGACAAAGAGTTGCGGTGGCTCGTGCCCTTTTGTTGTGCCCCACCGTGCTGCTGGCTGATGAGCCAACAGGACAGCTTGACTCGAATACGGCTGTGCAGGTAATTGACCTTCTTAATGAATTGGTCGATGAAACGGGAAGCCTGCTCTGCATTGTGACTCATGATGAATCCGTAGCAGAACGTGTTGCTGGATGTCCGCAGGGGCGTCGCCTCCGTCTTACTGATGGCCATCTTGTAAAATGAAAACTTCTCAGCAGAGTACTTCACAGCCCATCCGTTCAGTCCGCAGTTTGGTCATTCGTTGCGTCTGGCAATGGTTCCCCCAGCTGCTGGCTCTTGCCGGAACAGCTTCGGTGATCGCCATTGTGATTAGTGGCAGCCTCGGAGTTGGAGATTCTATACAGCATGGACTCCTTCAAATGGCTAACCAGCGACTTGGAGGAATTGCAGCCGCAATAATTGGTGAAGAACCCTTTGAGAAGCAATTCTCGGAAAGACTCAATGTGTCCTTTCAACAGCGGGTTGATGTTGATTCTTCGGAATGTCAGCCTGAGCTAATTCCAGCTATCGTTGTAGACATGACAGTTGAGCGTCCAGCAGGTGGGGGGCAGTCCCGTGCCTCAGCTATTGCAACGCTTCTTGGGTGTGACCAACCATCTGCCCTTCGTTTTGATGTCGCGGCCTCCAAACAAAAAGGAGTGCAAGTAAGTCAACGACTGGCGGACCTTCTTGGGTTAAAAGTAGGAGATCCAGTCATTCTTCGTGTGAACGAGCGATCTGCAGTGCCTTCTGATATGCCGCTCGGCCGGCGTCAAGGTTCTAGTCGCAGTCGGCGTGTAATTCTTACTGCTACGTTACCATCCGGAAGCGTTGGAGACTTTTCACTTTCCGCAACAGAGCCACCCGCTGGTGTTGCCTTAGTCTCTCTAACCCTCGCTGAAGAGCTTCTTGGCTGGACTGATAAAAGGAATGGAGTTTTTCTTGCAGGGAGCGACCCTCACCAAGGCTATGACGATATTCTAAAGCAATGTTTAAAGCCGACGTTGGCTGATCTTGGACTTTCGCTTACGCGTTATCCAGACGGCGCATGGATAGGCCTTACGAGTCGGAGAATGGTTCTTGAGCAAACCGTAGACGCTGCAGCACAGCATGCGATGGGTGACCTGGGTGGAGTGCCATCGCTTGTGTTTCTTGCAAATGAGATCTATGGAGGGAGTAGTTCGGCGACGGCAAGAGTCCCATATTCAACGGTGCTTGGAATCCAGAGTACATCTCATCCAGTAGGCGACCTTGTTGATCAGAATGGGAAATTAGTGCCAATGCCGGTTGGAGATGAAGTCGTTATCAACAGCTGGCTCGCTGATGATCTGGCTGCGCAAGGAAGTCCAGTTTCTGTCGGGGATGAAATAAGTTTTCGTTCATTTGTTCCAGAAACAATTCATGGGAGTGTGACTGAAAGGATTCATCATTGTCGAGTTGCTGGAATTGCGGCAATGAGTGGCTTGGCAAAATCCCAGGATGTTGTGCCGACTGTCGAAGGGGTGACTGATGAAGAATCAATTGCTGACTGGGACCCCCCCTTCCCTTTCGAACGAGAACGCGTGCGGACAACTGCACCGCACGACGAAGATGATCAATATTGGAAGCAATATGGATCAACTCCCAAGATGTTTATGCCTCTTACAAGGGCCCGTGAGATTGCGGGAAGTCGCTTTGGTGAAACAACAGCGTGGCATCTTCCGTCTCTCTCACAGGAAAAACTGGATAAGCTTGCGGTCAGTCTGGCTGCTGCCGTCCCACCGCAATCGGTGGGCTTGGTTATTCGCCCATTGGCTGCACGGGCACATCTTGCTGCGAAAGGGTCAACGCCGTTTGGAGTTCTCTTTTTAACACTTTCAAGTTTTCTTGTCATGGCTGCAATTATTTTGTTGTGGTTATGTTTCGGGCTTCTCGTTTCCTCACAGCATCAGACACTCGGCGTGCTTGCGGCAATTGGGTGGCGTCCAAGACGGATTGCCAAGGTGCTCACTGCAGTTGCAGGAGTGCCTATTGGTCTTGGTGTTTTTGTAGGTACTGTTTTGAGTCCATTGTGGTCGCAGGTGCTCTTGGTGCAATTGGGAGAAGCATGGTCGAAGGGGATTGAAGCTGAGACAGCTACTATTTTCACTATGGCGACCCCAAACGTAACGACGCTTTTTTTCGGAGCGACAATGACGATGTGTATTGCCATGGCTGCTGTTTTTACAGCGGCGCTAAGAACTGGTGCCCAGCCCCCCTTGCGACTTTTTCACGGATATGTTGCAGGTTTTGCGTGCCTTCCTTTTTGGTTTCGTCCGTGGGGCGCAGTCAGTTCGGTTATTGGGCTTGCTGGCCGGAATCTTTTGCGACGTCCAGTTCAAAGTCTGTCCGTAATTCTCATGGTGTGCCTTGCCGAGTTTCTCATTGTATTTGTCTCGGGTTTTGAGTTGGTGGATTCAGGAGACTGGCGAAAATTAAACTCTCCAACAGGTGGGTGGACATATGTTGCGAACTTTGCAAATCCAACCAGTCTCAATCCAAGTGTCCCGGCGGTAAACGAACTTCTCAGTCTCAATGCAAGCCAATGTGAACGTCTTGAGCAATCGACCATTGTGCTTCTCCGTTCCAATCAAGGTGATGATGCAAATTGTTCGAACCTTTTTTCAACAAGGAACCCACGCGTTGTTGGGCTGCCAGATTCATTGCTTGATCGAGGCGGCTTCCGCTTTGTGGATCACATTGCGTTGCCCGATGATCAAAAGAATCCGTGGCATCTGCTGCAGATGTCCGAAAGAAAACAAGGAGAGATTCCAATTGTTGTTGACGCGGCGACCTCTCAGTGGGCTTTGAGATTAGGAGGGCTTGGATCAATTGTGAGACTGAATCCTGCGAACGGTTCGATATCAAAAGAAGTCGTTTCTGGTGAGCAGCAGGATGGTGTTCGGTGTCGTATAGTTGGATTACTTGAACCGGGTATTTTGCAAGGACTGATTCTCATTGGAGAGAATGACTTCACGCGAGTATTTCCATCACAGAGTGGATACACTATGGCGTTGGTCGATATGCCAAGACCTTCTGCTGGTGTCCCTGAGTTTGCAAGTCGAGACCAAACCGAACAAGCATTAGCAGCTGCTTGGGCAGATTTTGGCGTCCGCTTGGAATCCACCCAAGATCGACTGAGCCGTCTTTTCGCTGTACAGAATACATTTCTTGCTGGATTTCAAAGTCTCGGAACGATCGGTCTCTTTCTTGGTACTGTTGGAGTGGCTGCAGTTGGTATTCAGGGGGTGTTCGAGCGACGAAACACGCTCGCCATTTTGCTTGCGATGGGGTTCAGGCGAAGGCGGCTTGGAATGGTACTTTGGCTTGAATCAATGATTCTCGTTGCACTCGGTATTCTCCTAGGTGGCATGAGTGGTTTTCTGGCTACGATTCCTTTCACACGTGGTGCAGAGCAGTCTCTTCCATGGGGGTGGCTGCTGCTTTCAGCAGGAGGGACATTTGTCGCAGCTACGATCGCAAGCCTGTGTGCAGGCCTGTGGGTACCTGTTGCCAATCGACCATTGAGTGAATAACAGGTCCTGAATCCCGTTTGCACCATAGACATGGTACGCGGTAGGGTGGCATTCGTGGTATCAAAGAAAATACCATATTGAGGAATGGCTCGTAAGGAACGTTTAGTCCCAATGCATATCGCAATAATACTGCCGCGATGGGTCGGTGACCTTGTTATGTCGACACCCATGATCCGTGCAGTCAGACAACATTTTGGTAAGGACGCCAAACTCACTGCGGTTGTAAAACCATTGTTTCAGGACGTTTTGGCTGGAACGGATTGGTTTGATGAATTCATTGCATATGATCGCCATAGCAAAAAGCAGGAATCGAGTTTTCAGCAGGCAGCAGCAGCATTGCGTTCTGATCGTCCGGATATCGCCCTTCTCGTTCCAAATTCACTATCGTCAGCGGCTCTTGCCTGGTGGGGTGGATGTCGGAAGCGGGTTGGCTATGCACGGCACGGAAGAAGGTTCCTTCTGACGGATCCCCTTTTCCCTATCCGAAATGGTTGGCAAGTTGAAGTCATGTCAACAGCACAGCACTCGATGGATCTTGCTGAGCAAATAGGCGTGCCTAGGCAACCCTTGGAGCTTGAGTTGGCAACTCTGCCAAAAGATGAAGAGATAATGGACTCATTAATATCAAGGTTTTTTGAAGGCTGGACCCAAAGCAATACTCAGCCACTCTTTGTGTTTAATGATAATGCTGCCTATGGACCTGCTAAATCGTGGGGGGGTGAAAGGTTTGTTTCTCTTGCAAGGCAATTGCTTCAGTCGTATCCAGATGGCCGGATTGTTGTCCATTGTGGACCTGGTGAACGCGATGATGCTCGGTCCCTTGAGTCAGCACTTAGTGATTCGAGAGTACGAAGCCTTGCCGATGTTGAAAAACTTCCATTTGGATTATCGAAAGCATTGTTGCGTCGTGCGTCCATCGTAATTACGACGGATAGTGGTCCCCGTCACATTGCTGCTGCATTCCGAACGCCCACGGTCGTTCTTCACGGTCCTATGGATCCACGACTCGGAATGTCAGACCACAAGAACCTGATAGAGCTTCGAAAAGAACTGCCTTGTTCACCGTGTGGGCAACGCATCTGTCCACTGGAGCATCATGACTGTATGGTAGAGTTAGCCGTTGATGATGTAGCACATGCAACGGGTGAACTGCTGGCTATGGTTTCTCGTAAGGCCGAAGCCCATCCGTCGAATTTGGAGAACGTTGAATGACTCATGTCTTTGGTATGCTCGCAGCCATTGCTCTGACGGCTATCTGTTGGGGTGTGTACGGACCAGTCCTCCATTTTGGACGGGATGCAATGCAATCAGCACTGCGACCATTTGTCTGCGTGGGGCTGGCTTATTTTCTTATTGCTGTGATTGCACCGGTAGCATTGTTGTGGCGAGCGGGGGAAAAAGGCAGCTGGACGTCGAAAGGTGTTCTGTGGAGCATGCTTGCGGGCGTGGCCGGTTCCCTCGGAGCATTAGGAGTCATTCTTGCACTTACTGCTGGAGGTAATCCGATTTATGTGATGCCCCTTGTGTTCGGCGGAGCACCTGTTGTGAATACGCTTATGAGTGCGTATTTCAATAAATCTTTTGATCAGTTGAAGGCACCTTTTCTTGCCGGGCTAATTCTTGTAATTACTGGTGCTGTCACCGTGTTAATCTTCAAGCCCCAAGTACATGCCAAGCCCGATCCGCCACAAGTGACTGCAGCAGCGCAGGTCGATAGCAGTGACGCTGTTGCTGTTGAAAAGAAAGCAGAGCGGTTTATTGAGATACTCCTAGCCGTTTCTTTGGCGCTTTTGAGTTGGGGGGTCTATGGTCCCGTTCTGCACAAGGGTCAGTCAGCGATGGGAGGAAGTCGTTTTCGGCCGCTGATCTGTATTGGAATAGCCTATTTCCTCATTGCGGTTCTTGTACCGCTTTCGCTTCTCCAGCCACTCGGTGATAAAGGCAGTTGGAGTCTTGTTGGAGTTGCCTGGAGTACCGCTGCGGGTTCTCTTGGTGCAATTGGTGCTCTAGGAACAATTCTTGCTTTTGCCTGTGGAGGCAAACCATTTACGGTTATGCCTGTGGTGTTCGGTTGCGCACCAGTGATCAATACGCTTACCACACTAAGCTTATCGCGTACTCCGACATCTGCATTGAGCCCGTTTTTTCTTGCGGGCATTTTGATTGTGGGGGTTGGAGCAGCGACCGTGCTTACCTTCGGTCCACGTGGACATGCTCCACCGAAGCCTGTCTGACATGCTCAGGGTTGAACAAAATCTTATGTCCCTCGGGTGTTGCCAAACCACGTGATATGGTGTCTTTGGCAGAGTTGAAAACCAAGTTTTTTGCAAGCTGATTCAAGCCAGATAGCCTCTTCCAGGAGTCGTGATTGCGTGACACCCTGAGGCATGAGGTAGACATGTCGAGCCTGCTTTGACTGTGGGTGAATCTCCAGATCATGGAGCCATGAAACTGCTTCATCCAAATCAGAAGGAGAGTCAATGACAAATTTGATTTGGTTGGGTGTTGCCCGAAGGAGTTGAATAATATCGTCCCGACGACGGCGTTTCTCATGTCTCTGCTCCCATCCGGTTTCTGCACTAGGTGTCGAAGACCGCAGTTTTGGGCTTAATGACATGAGATTGGCTGCTGGTGGTCCTTCGGTTGGTATCACGGTTGCTGCCGTCTCGATGGTGATGTGCTGTCCCTCTTGCTGCAGAATGTCGCAGAGAACATGAATGTCTGCAGCAAGGAGTGGTTCGCCGCCAGTGATTACAACATGCTTGAGCTTGTGATTGAGGATTTCGTCCACCAGCTCACCGACGGTACGATTTGTCCCAGTCGGTTCCCACGACGTAAACGGGGTGTCGCACCAGGTGCATCGTAGGTTGCATCCGCTTGTTCGCACAAAGACACTCGGTGTTCCTGCAAGCCGGCCCTCACCCTGCAGCGAGGGGTACAACTCAGCAATCTGAACCACAGTTTGTTTCCTTTGAGGCCATGAAGGCTGTAACCCTTGGATCAGGTATGTTCACTGCTGCGAAGCCCGCTGCCCGAATAAGGCATGAGTCACATTCTCCACACGGTTGCCCACCTTCTTTTGGATCATAGCAACTCGTTGTCAGTCCATAGTCAACGTGAAGCGAAAGCCCTAAGCGAATAATCTCAGGCTTGGTAAGCGACACGAGTGGTGCCAGTACTGTAAGGTGAGTTCCTTGAACTCCTGACTTGGTTGCCAAGTTGGCTAAAGACTCAAACGCATTCAAGAATTCAGGCCGGCAATCCGGGTATCCACTGTAGTCGATTGAATTCACTCCAAGGATAATTGAAGAGGCGTTGCGTGTTTCTGCAAGTGCCAGAGCAAGCGATAGAAATACCGTATTGCGGGCCGGTACATATGTCACAGGAATTCCATTGCTAATAACATCCTCGCTTCTATTTTTTGGTACGGCAATTGATTGATCGACAAGCGCACTGCCACCGAATGCAGCTAAATCAATCGCAAGCGTGACGTGATCAGAAATACCGAGATCATTCGCAACAGCCTTCGCCGCCTGCAATTCAATTCGGTGCCGTTGCCCGTAATCAAATGAAATCGCCGTAACCGAGTACCCTTCTGCGAGCGCCCACGCCGCACTTGTTGCCGAATCAAGCCCACCTGAAAGGAGAACTATAGCCTCGCCTTTCCGAGACGCTTTGTTCATGGCACAATTCCTTTTATGAATACTCTCAACACAAACCTTGATCCAAAGCCGTCTCGAGACATTCTCGAGACATTCGAAAACCAGTTTCCCAAACGTGACTACCTGATCGAAATTGTGTGTCCAGAATTTACGTCGGTCTGTCCGAAAACCGGCCAGCCAGACTTTGGCACACTCACTTTTCGCTATATTGCAAGCGAACGATGTGTCGAACTCAAGAGTCTGAAATTGTACCTGCAGGCGTATCGGAATGCGGGAATATTTTATGAGAATGTCAGTAATCAAATCGTTGAAGATTTGGTTGCACTGCTTGAGCCAAAACACTTTACCCTTGTCGCTCAATTTACTCCCCGCGGCGGGATTTCGTCGTGTATCACCATTTCGCAACCAGATGGCCAGCATCTTTCAGCGGCAAAATGACCAATTTCATGCAGTGAGATAGTGTTCGTTCAGTCCAGACGTTTCAATTCACCTTCCTTCAGGATATTCTGCCGCAATGTCTCGATCAAATCGTCATGTTCTTCTTTCCGCACTCGCTGATGAATCTGCGTTCGATCTGACGGCCGTAGAGCAATTTACGGCGATGGCGGCACTAGGTCTTGAGTATTACAGTCTTCGATTTATTGATGTTGGTAAAGGCATCAAAAATGTAATGGATCTCACGAAAGGTGAGATTCAGAAGGTGAGACATTTAGAAGATAGATTTGGTCTTAATGTTGCATCAATTGCATCACCAATTGGGAAAGCTAAGTTGGTTGATCAGCCTGACGGAACAAAAAATAAGTTTGTTCCTTTTAAGAAATATTTACACAAAGATGTTGCAAAGGTATGCGAGAGGGCCCATGCATTTGAAACTAAACTTATTCGTGGGTTTTCATTCTACCCGCCGATGGGAGACTCTCCGGAAGCGTACCTGGAGCAGGCCGTTGACCAAATCGGGCAGATTGCAGAGTGCCGCCACCGTTCAGACCTGACATTTGGTCTTGAAGTGGAAGCAAATCTGGTTGGCCAAAACGGTAATTTGCTTGCTGAGATTCATCGCCGGGTGAACCACCCAGCTTTGGTGCTCGTGTTTGATGCGGCGAATCTTCTGGTTCAGGGATTTTCAACCCGACAGGTTTTCAACCAGTGGGAAGCGATGAAGCCCGGTCTTGGTTGGGTGCACATTAAGGATTATCGAAAAGTAACGGCATCGATGCGTGGTAAGCATGTGAATGAGGATATGCTTGCCCATTTTGTGCCAGCAAATCGTGGAGCGGGCGGCCATATAAAAATACTGAAAGATCTCAAAGAAATGCTTCCTGCACTGACACGGCGTTTAAAACGGCGAGGAATCCCTGGCGTCTTCCTTGATCTCGAACCACATGTACGCGGTGGGGGGCAATTTGGTGGAACGAGTGGTCCCGACGGAATGGGAATCGCATTAAGAAGTTTATGCGGGCTTCTTGATAAAACTTCTGTAAAATATCATCTGCGGGACTTTGATGACCTTTTAGCGGCGCGAGGCATGTAGGGCGTCGTAGTTTCGACATCGCATTGCGCAGGAACACAAAGAAAAATACTGATGGCCGAAACAACTGAACCGGGCAGCTATTTTGTCGCCAATTATCCGCCATTCGATCGTTGGACCGAAGAAGCTGTCCCTCACGTGGTAGACGCGTTTGGAGCACCAGCCACCGATGCTGACCTTGGACTTTATCTTCACATTCCGTTTTGTCGGAAGCGATGCAAGTTCTGTTACTTTCGGGTCTATACAGATGTTGCTGCATCTGATGTTGAGCGATATTCCAACGCAGTCATTGAAGAGGCTCGTATGGTTGCTGATCAGGCTGCAATACGAGGGCGTGCCCTGAAGTATGTGTACTTTGGTGGTGGAACACCATCGTTTCTTAGTGTGAAGCAACTTGAGCGTCTGGTTGATGGTCTGCATGGAAGCTTCGGATGGGACGACGCAGAAGAGGTAACCTTCGAGTGTGAGCCGGGCACTTTATCGGAGCCAAAAATTTCTGCTCTCAAGCGATTAGGCGTTACTCGAGTGTCTCTTGGCGTTGAAAACTTCGATGATGAGATCCTCGAGTCGAATGGACGCGCACATCTTTCGAATGAAATCTTTCGCGCGTGGGATTGGATACAGAATGCTGGATTTCCAAGCACAAACATTGATCTCATTGCCGGAATGGTGGGGGAGACGACCGAGTCGTGGGAGCAGACGGTTGAAACAGCACTTCGTCTTGCTCCTGATAGCCTGACGATCTATCAGATGGAACTGCCATACAACACTGTCTTCGTTAAAAGTAGTAAGGATAACGGTGAGGCTACTCCGGTAGCTGACTGGCCCACAAAAAGGGGTTGGGTCGATTGGGCCTTTAATCGATTCGTGGAAGCAGGCTATTCAATCTCAAGCGCGTATACATTGGTTCGAGATCCCCAAGAGGTGGAATTTCATTATCGAGACATGTTGTGGGAAGGCAGTGATCTTGTCGCTCTTGGTGTAGCCAGTTTTGGTCATCTTTCAGGAATTCACTACCAAAATAAGACCCATTGGGACGACTATCTGGCGGCCATTGATGCTCAGGAATTGCCGCTCGGTCGTGGCTTGGTCGCAAAGCCACGAGAGTTACTTATTCGAGAGTTGGTGCTTGGTCTTAAAAAGGGTTCTGTTGACACAGTGAGGCTCTTCGACAAATTCGGTGTGGACTCAGTCGTCGAATGGTCGGAGGCATGGAGTGAGTTGGCCAGACAGGGATTTTTGGAACCCATCGGAACAACGAGGTCTCCGCAACTCACACGGAGTGGATTGCTCCAGGTCGACTCGCTTCTCAACCGGTTTTTCGATTGATACACACAACCGGTACCATTGTGTTTTTGGGCACAAATGAAGGGCTGAATTGAAGCAGACGGCCATGAATCGGTGAATTCGCCCGTCTGTTCTGTTAAAAAACGGGTTTACGGGCTTCAATTTGTTAGCGAGAGCTTTTTGACGTTACCTTTTCTGGGTGTGTGCGGTTACTGTTAGAACAGTCCCTAGGAGTTTTCTATGCGTTCCGCACTCAAGCAAACTGTGTTCCAGCCGTCTTCATCCGGCCCGGACAGTGGCAGTAAGGATCTCGAGCGTATTCCACCGACCAAAGAGATACGCGAACGCCTCCGAGCCCTGTCTGCTGACATGGTTGCCTCGTGGTCATGCGAGGGGCTTCCATCGGACGTTAAGTTACACGATGGGCTGAGAAAAAAAGCTCAGGAAATCATCGTAAGAGCAGGTGCAGATCTTTCGTTTGCCGGATGGACAATGGTCACAATACTCTCTGAGGTATGGCGTTATCGCATTGCTTCCACCGCTGCAGGTCAGAGACTTCTTCTCTTGCCGGACTGTCCGCTCGCACAGGATTCAGCGAAGGACGAAAATTGCCCTTCAGTGTGTGGGCCGAGTTGTGGCATGGGTACGATTTGGTCAGCCGCCCATGACAGTGGATGGGTTGTCGACTCAACTAGAAAAGCTGCCACAGCGATTGGTAGTCTGCTGTCCGGTCAATATCAGGGTATTCTTGGAGTCGCCAGATTAAAGGATCTTGAGAAAGCGTTTGGCATGCT
>JAQWMC010000037.1 GCA_029246985.1 Pirellulales bacterium | reverse complement strand
TAAATGCATGATTTTCGTGGCTGAAAAGTACGGATCGATGAGCAGGCCGGTTCGCCGTCGAACTTCCGGCTCAAGACCGTCCCCCTTGAGTCGCTCACAAATGGGTGCCGACACACGACTCTGCCACACAATCGCTGGAGCAACCGGCTTCCCTGTAGCTCGATCCCACAAAACGGTCGTCTCCCGCTGATTTGTGATACCAATGGCAGCGACCTCTTCTGGTCGCACACCGGCTTCCGAAAGACATTGGCTTGCACAGCCAATCTGGGTCCTCCAGAGATCTTCAGGGTCGTGCTCGACGACGGCCTGATCAACTCCACCGCCACCTGCCCCCGTCTCCATCGTGCGGACATGCTGTGGAAAGGTTTCTTGCTTTGTGGCAAGTGGTTGGCCTGCCTCATCAAAAAGAATGGCTCGGCTTGATGTTGTTCCCTGATCAAGCGCCAGAACGCATCGCTTCGTCGAGTTTGTCATGTACCGATTCCTCATGCCTTGGAGAAGGGTTATGATACCACTGCTCGTACTGCTGCATGTTTACAACTCATCGTGAAACAATCTCTTTTCCGTAGTACTCCTGCAAATGCGTTATCTCTGCAGAGATAGCCGACTCTCGGTCGGAACGTTGCAGATGGCCCATTGCCACAAGGACATCTGTGAGGTCCTGAAGCGTTGCCAGAGACAGTCGAGGGGCAAATATCACCATAAGCCGCCGTTCGATCAAGTCACCAAGAGACACCGCCCATTCTTTCTCTATCACGAATACGGCAGCCGCTGTGGGCAACCCACTGTCTCCGATAAGTGGAGGCAGTTCCGTCGCTTGTGGACATTGTCTCATGGTTTCAAAGACAACTGGTGCCCGTGCCCCAAAGAGACCGACAGTCCACTGCACAACTGAATCAATCGATGCCTCTGGAACGCCTGCTTTCGTCGTGAGTTCTCTGGTCTGACGGAGACACACCTCGCGGTCCCTTTCTTCCAGACATCCGGGCAGCACGCGCTGACGCGCTGTATCAACGACAGGCACTTCAAGCTCTGCAAAAATCTTTTTGACCGATTCCTCAGCCAGGCTCCGACACGTTGTTAACTTGCCTCCCACGATTGACCATGTAGGTATCACCGCATCTTCATGGCGAAGAAGGAGATGTCGTCGCGTCACCGAACCAGGCGTGCCGCCAGAGTGATCGGAAACACGAGGACCTGGAAGTGGTCGAACACCACAATAATGTTGAACAATAGAATCTTCTGTGAGTTGACACTGGGGCATGATCCCTCTGACAGCCTTCATCAAATAATTCACTTCCGACTGATCCGTTCGGGCCAGACCTGGATCACCTTGGATGGGAATGTCCGTCGTGCCGACAAGCACCTGCTGTCCGGCGAAAGGCAGAATGAAAATCGGCCTGCCATCTGGAGCTTCGGCATAGACACCGTCTTCTCCCAGTGAGTCCCTGAGGCAGGCGTCCTCGAGAATGATATGACTCCCTTTTGTCCCACGAACAAGCTGATGACTCGTATCACTCCTGCGATCAACAGGTCGAATCACGCTGCGTAGACCTGATAGCGTCTGGTCAACCCAGGCTCCCGTTGCGTTCACGATCGCATCCGGACGCACCGTGAAAGAATCAACTACAGCGTGTTCCTTAAGATATTGAGCACGCTTGCGGGTGAATGTAAGGTCGCCATCTGCATCAATGTCCCATTCATGATGCGTCACAAGCTGGAAAATCTGATCACGTTGACTGGCATTTTTTTCTGCATCGACAAGCAATTCAACTGCAAGCCGTTCGGGATAAATGCACTGAGCATCAAAGTACGTGGCTATCCATGGAAATCTTTTTTCATCGACACGAGGCATCCCGCTGGAACGAGAACGATGCATCGCGTGGGCAGGCCAGCCAGGATCTCGTGAAAAGATGTCGTACAGTGTCAAGCCGATACCCACTGCCCAGCTTCCACGCCCCAACGTCGACGCAAGGCGTTTCGCCATCGATTCCCAACCGAGTATTCGTGCTGCTGCTGCAAGCATACCCCCCCGACGTTGGCGCAGCGGAATTGCAAATCGTAAAGGCTTCACAAGATGCCCAGCTATTTTGACCAGACGATTCCGTTCGGCCAGACTCTCTCGAACGAGGTCGAATTCACCGTATTCAAGATACCGAAGACCGCCGTGAATGAGTCGGGTTGACCACGCTGTTGTGCCCCCAGCGATATCACGCGTATCGGCAAGAATAACATGCGCGTTATTCAGCACGAATTGTCGTGCAAGTGCTGCGCCATTGATGCCGGCTCCAAGTACAACAATCGTTGGAACTGCCGAATGCATTTTCTTATGTGACGATTTTTCCATACGGTGTACGATTGTGCCAGAAACACTCGAATCATTACTGTTTTTCTCTGGAACCACCGATGGCACGACCAGTCACGGGTACAATCCATAGCATCCGACTCAGCTTTGTCCTCAGCATGAGCCTTATAGTAAGTGGTACGAGTTCACTGGCATGGTCGCGACCAGCTTTCCTCAACCGGACGATCGATGCGACATTTCAGCAAATTCCCCTCGGGCGACTCATTTCGCAACTCAGCACGCTCTCTGATGGCACCATTGTACTTGATCGTCAGATCGACCCAACGCAATATGTCACACTCGCATGCCAAGGCGAAGACGTCTTGGCCGTCCTCTTTATACTCGCAGATGAGACAGGCACTGAACTAGCGGTTCTCGAATCAAGCGTATGGCTTGTACCAATCGGTAAGGCCGGTTCGCTCGAGGCAGCGGACGATGAACGCAAGGCTGCTCTTCAGAAACTACCCGCGCACACGCGACGGCCCCTCAGCACAAAACAAGCGTTACAGTGGCAGGCTGGCCAGAAACCAACGGTACTCATTGAGAAACTGTTGGCACGCACGAAAACGGCTAACCTCGCTGTAACACCTGACGATCTTTCAACTGTGATTCCACATGATCATCTCGCGGCAGGGTCCATCCCTCCACTCTCACTGCCCGAACAACTCGACCTGGTTGCCATGCAGTACAACCACCACCTTCTCTGGAAACAAAACCCTCAGAAATCATCGGCTGTTTTGGTCCAGTTTGTTCCACTGCCTTCCCCGACTAAGCCAAAAGAACAACCGACCAGGCAGAAACAACCTCGGGCGAATTCCAGCCAGCCAGCAGGAAGTGACCAGGACCGCTACACGCTCCGTGTAGCAGCTCCATTCGACGAACTTCTGCGGGCCGTATCCCAACGACTCAAACTCGAGCCGTCTATCGATACACACTCGCTCAAAACCCGTGGCATTAACCCTCAAGAAATCATTCGACTTGAAATGAAGGATGCCAGCCGGGACGAACTACTTGACGCTATCGTCAAACCACTCGGGCTAACATGGTCCATTGAAAAAGGCCGTCTCTCCATTCCTGCCAGAGACTGAACACACACCTACGCTTTAATCAGTGCGCCGACCTGCTGTTCAATTCCTTCTCGAATTTTTCCGGCAAACATAGACGCCATCGCTGGGAGCTCGATTTGTATGACAAGTTCTTCAGGCAGTACCTCGACCTGACTCTTGAATGGCATGCCCATCGCAGCAAACTGGACAGACAGTTGATTGTCTTGATCCCAGTTGGCATGAATTGGACCAACTTGAGGCTCGTACTGTGCTCGAGCCCGTGTAATTGCAGTATCAATCTTCTCACATGCACCCTCAACACCAAGGTTGTGTGGGATTCTGACTTCCAGTGGACTCAACGGTTCACTCCTTTTAACTATTTTTCAACAATACTGTTCTGCTGACCGTTCACAGAACCATCGTGACACTCTGAGGCGACCATCTGAACCAGCCGGGTGTCAACTCGACCGTTTCGCCCGCCTACACAAACGGCTGAACGCACTGCAACTGCCATCGGCTCGCAGGCAGACACTACCGACACGTCCTGAAGCGACAGGCGGCCCGCCAGAACGACATCCACGCCGTGGCGTGAAGCCTGCAAGACCCAATCCTGAAGTGTCTCAATAGAGACCAGATCCAGCAGACTTCCACTCTCTGCCTTGTCAAACGTGTCAACAAGTACTGTCGACCAACCATAAAGAATCGCAGCATCAAGAACGGCAGGCACGGCAGGACTCCCAGCAGCCTGCCAATCTGCATAGGCGACAGGAATAGCTCGAACGGTTACCGGTAGGCTTGCAGCCACGTCTTGGAATATGCCTGTCCATTCAGTGTCACGACACTGAGACAAACCAAACTTTACAGCGTACGGTAATCGTTTGAGCTCGGGCAGAAAAACTGCCATACCCGGCGATGTCGCGTCGCTATCTCCTCTTCCGTCCACATGTCTTCTTCTATCCAATAGCTCACCGCCAGCGAGAGTCCATAAATAGTGCTCTGGCACTGCCGCTGAGCAGGCTGTGAGCGTTTCGGGTGAGGCCATACCCAAAGAACCATGTGATGGCTCTTTGACATCGATAATCTCAGCACCACCTTCAATGGCAGAAGCCACTTCGTCGGCACACCGAACGCTTACAAGAAGTGATGGTCGTCTCACCCGCAACAGCCCTCCGAAGCTCCGCTGGACATACAAGGGTCAATCACCGGCTGTCGCTTCGCAACAGCAAGACGCCCATTGATGCGACGAAGTGTTTCAACGACGAGTGGTTCCGACCAGCGACCGTCCACAACAAGATAACCATCTTCCCAGCACGCCCACGGTCCACGACGCCCACTGGCAAGATGACCATATCGTTCAGCAACACGAACGACGAGCGTCCCAACTCGAAACGCTGCTTCATCCGAAGCAACGGAATCTCCAGAGCGATCAAGCGACTGGCTCCCTAGAAAAAAACATTCGACGGCATCAAGCGGAAGCTTTTCGACTGATGCCGGGCCAATTCGAACCATTAATTCTGAATCTTCTAGAAAGATCCGCCCCTGTTTTGCGGTGAATGCTACGTATCCAATGATGCATGAAAGAATTCCTAACCCTGCCGAGCAAAGAAAAGCCACCGCTGACAAACCACCTGAAGACCATAGTGCAATTCCACAAACAGCAAGCGACGAAAGAAAGAGAAAAGACGCAATGACAGCAAGCAGCCCAGCCAGTCGCAGATTGGCCCTCAACCAGTCGTGATTACGTGTTTCCAGATGTGTCATTGAATAAATTGTGTGGACAGCGAGGATCAGCAACGCCCATCTTTGGGAACGGCAAGTTTTGTTACGCTTGTTTTCGATTTATGGCAGGCGGATGAATTCGCTTTCAGTACGAAGAGAACACCATGCAGCAGACAGCTCCGTCGACGGACACCATTCGGTACAGTTCCAGAATCACGATTATCGGGATTCTCGCTCTGGTCGCATTGTATGTTGCGTCTGCCTGTCTTGGCATTCCGCAACAAGGCAGAGATCTCCTTGTCGCCTCACATACTGCTCACGACAACCACAACTCTTCCGACGCACCACATTCTCACACGAATAACGGCGGACACGCAAATGATGCTGACAATTATTCAGAGGGAGACGTTCAAAACCATGAAGAATTGACCGAAGCGGTTACACCACCACCAGCATGGGCTGTGACTCCATTTGTCTTGTTACTGGGTGCGATTGCAATCCTTCCGCTGATTCCATCACTGGCCCACTGGTGGGAGAAAAATTCCAGCAAACTCCTTATGGCTGGGATTCTCGGTGGTTTCACGCTGGCCTACTATCTGTTCATTCATACCGAATCTGTTGAACAGCATTTTCCAGCGCACTTCATTGTTGCTCCACCAGCAAGTGGGCTGTCATGGGCAATCACAGGAACCGTTCTTGCGAATGCTCTTTTGGCCGAATATGTGCCTTTCATTACTCTCCTGTTTGCGCTGTACGCAATCACTGGCGGTGTTCGAATAGAAGGTGACATGCAAGCGACACCGACGGCAAACACCATCCTGCTGGCATTGGGTGCTTTGTTGGCAAGCTTCATCGGGACAACTGGTGCTGCGATGCTTCTTGTGCGACCACTTCTCGAAACGAACCACGAGCGAAAGCGAGTTGTTCACACACTCGTCTTCTTTATTTTTCTCGTCTGTAACTGCGGAGGCTGCCTTCTTCCAATTGGCGACCCACCACTTTTCCTTGGCTACCTTCAAGGCGTGCCCTTTCTCTGGACATTCAGTCTCTGGAAAGAGTGGTTGACAGTGAACGTTACGTTGCTGGCCATCTACTGGATCTGGGATCATTTTTTTGCATATCCATCAGAGCGACTTATCGATCGTGTATATGACAAATCAACCGTTCGTCCGCTTCGGGTTACAGGGCTTCCTCTCAACCTGCCGTTGATGGCAGGGGTAATCTTTGCAGTCGCCTTGCTTGATCCGTCAAAAGCGATTCCTGGCACGGATTGGCACCCTTGGATATTCCTTCGCGAAATTGTCTTACTGAGCCTTGTCGGATGCTCCCTCTGGTTTGGATCCATAACTATTCGGGTTCAGAATGGCTTTAGCTATTTTGCCATCCTTGAAGTCGCGGC
>JAQWMC010000111.1 GCA_029246985.1 Pirellulales bacterium | reverse complement strand
TCTTCCTTCGCAACCGTAAAATCTTTTTCTTTTTCTTCCAGTGCAGCGAGCTGCGCCATCAACCTCTTACGAAGTTCTTCGGCTGCTAGTTTTTTTTCTTTGGCCTCTTTCTCAGCCGCCTCCGCAGCAAGTAAATCCTTCTTTGCCTTTAGTTCAGCCGCTGCGATATCGTCCTGAAGAGACGCCAGCAATTTGTCTGGGTCAATCTTATCTTTTTCGGACTCCGACTTCAGTGCAAGTTTTATTTCTTTCAACTTAGACTCCGAGTCTGCCGCTGCTTGCTTAATCCGTTCTTGCTCCGCTGGGTCAATCTGTGCAATCATCTCTTCCATGCGTCGCGCTGCTTCTTGGCTTGATAGCTGGACCGCGACAAGAACAATAACGAGAATGCCAACAACATTTGTGAGCGCATCAAGCAAAGAGTCCATATTGGCACCCGTTGCTGACGTTTTGCTTTTGCGTCGGGCCATTATTTCTTCCCTCTCTTAAAAATGCTATTGATACGATGAAAGTATACGCGGTCAGTCAAGAAGTATCTTGCCGTCACCTGGCAGCGGCGCTTTCCCACTTAATCCATCGAGAACGGGGGCTCCATTGGGTAAAATACCGACAACAAGACGCTTTTCGTTGGTCTTTTCGTATTGATCAACTACTTTCTTGGCCGCTCGGTATGAATTCACACCCTCCGGCCGAATGAGAAAAGTGATAATCGTATCACGCCTTCTTCGAAGCAGCCCCGTCTTACCCAAATGAGTCAGCACATAGTCGAGAAGCTTCTTAAATGATTTATCACTGGCGATACTTGCGACAGGTATTTTGAGCGGTTTTTCCGTGTCGAAGAGGTTCTTGTAATCAAGTTCATTTGGAAGTAACACCAGATTATCTTTTGTAACTTCGACAAAAAAAGGACGACGAATACCGCCTCGGCCTTTATTTTCATACAGCACAGAAATCGTCTGATCTGGCTTCTTCTTTTTATCCGCAATCTTGGCTCGAATTCTATCTATTTCCGCAATGACTTGCTGAATCTCAAGCTCTCTCTTTTTCAGATCTGCTTTATCTTCCTCATCCGGCGGTGGTGGTGGTGGCGGCACATCCAACAATCGCTTCTGAGCTTCACGTCGTGCACGTTCGGCCTCTACTAACTGCTGCTGAGCTTTTTGCACACGACTATCACTTGAGATGCTGTCCTGCTTGAGCTTTTGAAGACTCTCTTCAAGTTTCCGAATGGCCTCAAGATTTTCTTCGGTCTGTTGTTGGATAGCCTCATTTTGAAATTGTTCAGCTATTTTTTCACTATCGACGGATTCAAGCACAACAGCCGTGATTATCAGAATCAGGTTCCCAATAACGCATGCCAGAATATCGAGAAACGGAAAAAGCGAAATTTCCTGTTTCTTTTTTTGCCTACGGGCCATGACATTGATTCCATGTGATTACACAGCCTGCCACCTTGCACGAACACATGAACAGACACAATCGACGAGCGATTCAGTTTCGATACTTTATTTTACTATTTTCTTCAGGCTTCTTTTTCTTTCCACCACTGAACCCAAACCAGCTGCGTTGTTTCATTTCAACATTGATGGTCTGACCATTGAGGCGCTCCATTGTTTCAGCAAGCTCTGACAGACTTTTTTGTAACGAGTGGGTGTACTCCTGCACGCTACTAGCCGCCTCTGACATAAGGTCTGTGGATCGTCCCTTCGCGTCCTGTGCAGTAGATGTCATGGCTGCAATTTCATCACGTGTTGATTCAACCATTTTTCCTAACTGCTCAACCTGCCCTGCATTTTTTTCATACAGCCGATCGTGGGCGTTACTCCAACCTTCTTCTACTTTTGCAGCAAGCTTTTCACCCATTCCATCAAGTCTTCCAACAAAATTTGTTAATGACTGTTCCGTCTGAGAAATTCGCTCGGTCTGCTTGTCATCAATTTTCTTCCATGAATCAAAGAGATCCGCAGCGACGCCCTTCCCAAGAGTCTTGAGCTGCCCGATCCACCCTTCAAGCTCTGCACGATGCACCTTTAGCGCTGCTTGCACAACGTCCTGCATGTCATTTCGACTTGCAGAAGGCAGGCGATGCTCTTCTGAGTTTCTGCCGTCTTCAAGTCGACGCAAAAGATATTCATTGGTGTATTCATCAACTTCACCAATAACGTCGCCCTCGAGTTTCTGAAGCGCACTTACCGGAAACGTAAGAATCATCGCCATCGCAAGAGCAACGAGTGTGGTATCAAATGAGGTACCAAGACCACCTGTAATACTTTTAAGACCAACTTTCAGTGACTCCATATCGCTTGAACTACTCAGGGTATCGGTAAATCCACCAACAGCAGAACTTACACCGATAACAGTTCCAAGAAAACCAAGAATCGGAATTGCCCAGATGAAGACATGGAACATCGTGTAGCTTGAGTCAACACTACCAGCATCGAGATCTGACTGACTTGAAAGCATCGTAGCCGTATCAGCCGCACTCTTTCTGACGCGAAAATGCTCAAGACCTCGGACGCATCGAGTGACAAGAAAACTGCCAACGGCATTTTTGGGGAGTTCACTAATGTATTCAAGAAACTTATCAAGGTTTCTTTCTGTAATCTTCTCTCCAATATCACTTGGCAGAACATCGAATAACATTGCTCGCTGTTGGCGACGAATCTTTCGAAGTTTGCCAACAAGCATGGTCGCTGCCCAGCAGAACAGAAATACTTCTGTGTATGGAACCCACTGACCGGTCGCAAGAGTCGAACCCTCTCCACCCAGGAAGAGACGGCCCAGATATGAGCGATCATCCGCTGGTCCAGCAAAAGGTAAAAGTAGAAGATAGAAGACAACCGTGGCTGCGAGACCAAATAGGGCATAGAGTCCTACGTTTACATTCGTATTCGCAGTCACCGACAGCACGCGAGCACGCGCTTCTGACTCTGCAGTTTGTGCACCTTCTTTTGTTTTCTGCCCTGCTTTTCCACCACCCGCCAATTTTTCAGGCCGCTTGACGGTTATCGAACCACGGCAATGCGGGCATTTTGCGGTGTTGCCAACAAGTTCATCACGAACCTTGAGACTCTTCTCGCAGTGCGGACAGGGCATTGTGAAGTACATTGAAATATTCTCATAAAATTACGGCGTACTGCTTGAATTGTGCGCGTAAGCAGTACGACTCGGAAACAAAATCACGCTCGCAACGGCACCCCAATAAGTCGTCCAAAACTTTCCTAATCAGCCTATCTCGACCCGGAAAGCAACGCAACTCACACGAAAACAACAGCTAGCCATTCACTTTTGTCCACGCGTGACTTTTTGCACTCGCAAGCACGGCGTCGCACACTCGTTGCGTTTCAAGTGCATCCCGAAAGGTTGGATGACAGGGTTCACCTTTTGCGTAACAGGTCAAGAAATCAGCTACCTGATGAACAAATGAATGCTCATAGCCAATCGCCAAACCTGGCACCCACCAGTTTCCCATGTACGGATGCTCCCCATCCGTAACATGGACACTCTTCCAACCACGTTCTGGACCTTCGTCACTATAGTCAAAGATTTCCAGACGATGGAGATCATGAAGATCCCACTTCAGGCTCATATTTTCGCCGTTAATCTCAAATGTATACAGCGCCTTGTGACCACGGGCATATCGCGTGCTTTCAAACAGGCCAAGAGACCCATTGTTGAAATGACAAAGAAACGAACAGGCGTCATCAATTTCAACTGGCTCTTTCTTACCAGTCAGTTGATGCGTTCGTTCCTTGACAAATGTTTCCGTCATGGCAGTTACATCAGAAACTGATCCATTCAGCCAGAGAGCAGTATCAATACAATGGGCAAGCAGATCACCCGTTACACCACTGCCTGCGGCTTTTGCATCAAGTCGCCACAGTGCTTCACCACCTTGGGGCAGGTCAGCACTAATTGTCCAATCCTGGAGAAAATTAGCTCGGTAGTGAAAGACTCGACCCAGCCGGCCGTCATCAATCAATTGTTTTGCAAATGTCACCGCTGGCATTCTGCGATAGTTGTACCAGACCGTATTTGGCACACCTGCCTGCTCAACAGCCGTGCACATTGTCTCGCCTTCAGCGGTATCCATTGACAGAGGCTTTTCACACAAAATTGCTTTTCCGTGCTTGGCTGCTTCGATTGCAATATCGGCATGAAGATTATTCGGCGTACAAATATCAATTGCATCAATATCGTCGGAGGCGACAAGTTTTCGCCAATCATTTTCAACACGCTGATACCCCCACTTCGTGGCGAAGGCTTGAGCTTTCTCGGTATCTCGTGCAGCAACAGCCTGGAGAACTGGTTCATACTCGAGGTCGAAAAAATTCTTTACACGGTTATAGCCATTGGAGTGTGCACGACCCATAAAGCCATAGCCAATCATGCCAATACGAAGTGGTTTTGCCATCGATATCGTCCTTTCGAAATCTATTTTAATTCCAACCATGCGCATCACGCACGGCAATCATTGTCTTCAAAATTGTGTTCCATGTTGCCGGATTTTCGAGCGTTTCATTCGGAAACATACAGCCGTCCCAGCAGATGTGTTCCATGCACCGAGAAGAAGCATCTTCAAGCCAGTATCCAGAACATTTCACAATGTCGAGCTTTCCGTTCGGGTCGTCTGCTGGGCAGTGTTTCCCGGTTTTATCGTGTGAACCTGCTCCATGAATTTCACCGTCATTCTGCGCAACATGAAAATCAATAGTCCATGGCCGCAATTTGTCAGTCATCTGCTTATATGCAGCGTAGAATTCTTCGGTCCCACAATCTGAGTTGACCAAGGCATGCTCGGGGGCGTTACAGCCGAGCATATAGAGATACGTGTGCGCCAAGTCAGCTTGGAACCCAAGCGTTTCCGGCATGCCAACTCCCTCAAGAACATCCAGCATGTCACGCCACGAATGCATGCCGGCCCAGCAGATCTCTCCCTCTGCGGCAAGCCTCTGTCCATTATCGGCAGCAATGTGAGCCGCCTCTTTAAAGGTCTCAACTATTTTTGCGGTACCTGCCTTGGCATCTTCTCGCCACTTGGCAACGCCAAACTCAGCTGAATCTATACGAATAACGCCATATTTCCTGACTCCATGCTGCTCAAATACTCTGGCAATACGACATGCCATTTTCACCGCTGACAAGAACTTTTCTCGTGACTCCGCATCGCCCATGGCTGAATCACCAACGGTACCTGGCCACACTGGTGCAACGAGTGAACCTACTGCAAAACCATGACTCGCAATTTTATCAGCGATCTTGAAGAGTTCATCATCGGTCGCTTCAGGATTGGTATGCGGTAAGAAAAGAAAATAGTCGATTCCGTCAAATTTCTGGCCATCGACTTCTGCCGCTGCTGTCAGTTCTAACATGCGTTCCAACGATATCGGTGGCTCCTGACCTTCGTCAGTCCCCTTCCCAACAAGGCCTGGCCACATCGCGTTATGAAGTTTTGGACTCGCGTGAGACATCTAGGTGTTCCTTCCATTCATGGGCTACTCTTCGTGGACCTCTGAACCACAATAGCGACGTGCTACGAGCGGTTCAGGGCCGATATTTTCAACTGGATAGCCAACTGCTGTGGCTTTTGCAGAGATAAACAATTCATCAGAGGTGATCTGTCCAAAGCGAATACGTGTCGGTGTCACCGCATGATGAGTTCCAACTCGACCCTCACCTTGCACTGGTATCCACCTGCTTCCACCCGCTTTTTTGATTCTGACGATCGCTCCCTGCTGCGACGTGCCACTATTGGCTGTAGTCATTAATCTGGATACCCCTACGTCAACTCAAATCTAAAGTACGCTACAAATGTACGTTGTACGACCCGACGTCGAGTGCTGCAAGGAGTAGAAAGCCTTGTTTCTTGCGGTTTTAATACCAAATAGCGTGTCATTGTCACCAGTTCCGATAAAAACGTGAAACTTGAAGACATTCAAACCAGTTTATTGGCTGGACGAATGCCTTGGTATCTCGTGACGCAGGACTGAAAAAACCGTCAACTCAAGGAAATGAAATGGCCAAAGACGCTCAGCGATCACCGTTTGACATCCGCGCCGCTGTTTTTGACTTGGATGGCCTACTCGTGAATACAGAAGAACTCTATCAGGATGTTGGAACCGAGTTATTAAGTCGTCGGGGAAAAACCTTTGATGCTGATCTTCTCGATGCAATGATGGGACGTCCTCAGCACAAGGCATTGTCAATTATGATTGAGTGGCATGGATTGAAAGACACTGTGAAGACTCTTGCCGATGAAACAAAAACAATCTTCCAAACACTTCTTTCCACACGACTCGCACTCATGCCGGGTGCGAAAGAACTGGTAGAATATATTCAGCTTCTTGATATCCGACTCGGTGTTGCAACAAGTAGCGGACCGGATTTTGCGCACGACGTACTCTCGCGTGTTGGTCTAATCCACAGCTTTCACTTTGTCCTGACGTCTGCTGATGTCACTGCAGGAAAGCCTGATCCTGAAATCTATCACTTGGCTGCCAAAAAAGCTGGCACACAAACTGGGAACATGCTTGTCTGTGAAGATTCCGAAAATGGATGCAAGGCTGCTGTTGCTTCCGGTGCGATTACCGTAGCCGTGCCATGCGGCCACAGCCTCCGGCATGCTTTTCCTGGTGCGCACATTGTTGCCACATCCCTTGCTGATCCTCATATTTACGAGTTGCTTAATTCTTACGCTGATAGAAAAATTCTTGATGAAGCTTGACCTACTTTTTCTTTCCTTTACCGGTCAGCTCGGGATTCATCACATCGAACAGGTTCCTGCGTTTAGGCCACGATCGCTTGAACTGTGATCGAATCTTCCAGATCGACACATTATCCAGCTCAACCATTCCATCCTTTGGTCCTGCAAGGCCGAGCCCGTTACCGCCGCTGGAGTTTGCCTTTGCCAGACATTCATGCTTGACGTACCAGACTGGTCCATCAACAAACTGAATCACAAACTCATCGCCCTTGAGTTCTGCCAATGCGTGATACCATTTTTCGGGCACGTATTTAAATTCATCCGACTCTGCTACTTTGAGCGTCTCGTGGTCAACGATTATAAAAGAACCTTTGCTACTAAACTTGACTCGACAGACATGATGACCAAATTCAATAAAGGGAACGATGTCCGATTCCTCACCACCGACGAAACGAAAGGAAAAACCTGCAACAAACTCTTGTGGAGTTAGTGGCACACTCACACGGGGCTCATATCCATAATGGTGTGTTCGACTTGCCTGATATTCTTCCGAAGAGGGTCGGCCTTGCAAGACTCCGTCTTCTACAGACCAACGCGTACCCTGTCGGTTCTGCCAGTTCGTTTTCTCGACTGGTCCACTTTTCGAAAACGTTTCCTGCAACACACTCGTGTCGGGAATTACCATAAGTGGCTGCAGTGCCTCCCATTCCGCTGCCACGCAGGCTGGCACCACAGAAATCACCCCTAGGCTTACAAGCAGCATTCTGATTGAGGGCATTTTCATTCCTACTCTTCCTTTTTGGTAAAATTTTTTACTTGAGATGTTCAGAAACACATCTCTCTCAGACAACAATACAGGATTCGGTCCGTATTGCAGACAGTTTCCTTATCATCTCACACTATCAACTGACTTCATGTCACTGAGCACTCAGCCCGAGACTCTGTGATCTCGCAGAAAATTCTGGTGCATACCGGCTGCGAATAGTCGCAAAACCACTTGATGCCTCCCCTCGGTGAGCGACACGTAATGAATACTCAAGAACGTGAGTCCCTTGAGGTAATCGTTGAAAGAAAAACTGCGTGCTTGCATCCCTGGTTACCTGATACCAACCGACACCATCTGCCCAACGCCAGCCCGAAAGGACATCGATTGGCTCTGTCACACTCGGCCGGTGGTCTGTCAGTTCAAGAAACTCGTATGTCCGATCACTTGTGATTTTCAACCGCACAACAAGTTCTTCACCTACGCTCACTTTTTCGATTGCCACCACTGGCTCAAGTACAGGGCCTGACTTTGCCATTGTTTTGATAAAGAGTTCTTTCGTCACTGCTAGCTCATCTCGGCCAGATGCCTCAACATTTTCAATTTGATCGAGATACTGCCAATGAACCCCGCCGAACGCCAATCCGCCACCCTCAACTTTCTGAAATGTTATTTCTGCCATTGATGGCGTAATTTCTTTTCGCACAAATCTATTCTCAAAAAATCCGGTACCTGCTTCTACCGGGCTTGCTCCATTCTCGCCAGGCTTGATTGACTCTCCACCAACTGTTACCTCAACGAATGAAGAATCACCAAGAAGATCGTCTCCTCGACCTAGGAGCACACCGACAGCATTTGCCGTAGCAGGACTTCCTGGCCAACGGCTCGTTCTCTTCTGCTGAATAAGCCAGGCTTTCATTGCTTCAACTGATTCAGTATCACCAACGATTTCATCAAATGCTTCAATCATGAGCGACTGTGTTTCGATCGGTGCCTGAGCCCAACTCCACCACATTGGATGTCGGCTTCGCCACCACATACCTTGCCAATTGTTTTCTTGACGACCTGAGGCCTGCTCACCACGCGGACCGCCGACCGCTCGTTGCTTGAGGCTTTCAATAATCGACTGCGCTGTTGTGCGATCTCCACCGCGAAAGAGTGCAATCGCCAACTGCCCCTGACTACGATTATGCGAGAGTTCTGTCCAACTCTTTCGTCCGACCCGCATGCACCATGCATGGGCTTCAGCGGCCTCGCCTGCAGGCGGAGTATCGGCCAGGAAAAAGCTTCTTGAATACAGTGCAAATACACCCAGTGGAGTAAGCACTGGCTCCGAGGCTAATGCAAGATTGCCGGCTTTACGAGCACGCTCCTGCCGTTGTTCAGCCATACGCTTCTCTTCAATGAGACGAGCATCAATCCACGGCAAAGTAGATTGAGCCGCTGCCATATCAATGGTGACACCATTGGCACGAAGTCGACCAAAGCCTGCGACAATAGATAGCGTAATCGTGTCGCTGGAACGACCTCCCGGAAACCACGGCCACCCTCCGTCAGGATTTCGCAGGCTTTGAAGGCGTTCGATTGCTGAAGCAACCTCAGTACGGACACGATTCTCATTAAAAAGATTTGCAACGCGAGCCCTTGCCTCAGTTTCACTCGTGGCATCACGGACCCATGGTGTCTCCGCAAGAAGAGTCTTCACAAGGACTTCATTTTTTTCAAGTGGACTCTTCAATGTGTTTGTACCGCGCCATTGCTCAAAGATCTTTCCAATTCGCGGATCACTTGTAACAAGATGCTTTGCATACGCATTTGCATACAGTCGATAGAAAAGTGCATCAACGCTTTCGTCACTTCGTTCCATCAAGTAAGGAAGAGCCATGACTGCGTACCATGCAGGGTTAGACACAGCCTGAATCGCTAGTGACTCATTCTGAATTGCAGACGAACCCTGTTGCTTACTCTCTAACAGTTTTTCTAATACGACTGTACGTTGCTCACCACCACGAACCGTAACTGGAATCGTTTCGGTAACGAGCACTTTTCGAGGAAGCACGGGTAACGTCGCTTCCTCTCCATCCGAAAGACGACGAGCTGATCCAGTCGTTGCTCCTGTCGCACGATACCGAAGCACATCCGTTTCGTCCGTAATAGACACCGTAAAAAAGACTGCCTCGGATGCCCCCGCTGGCAAATCAAAAGACTGTTCCTTCTGATCTTGTATCAGTGCATCCCTGCTGTCGTTTGTACGTGCATCGAACAAAGCGAATCGCACTATTCCCGAGAGACGTCCGCTCGATCTATTACTCACTTTGACAGGAATCTGAACACGATCACCTTCGCGTAAAAACCGGGGTGGCATTGGCTCCACCATCAGGTCCTTTGAGGTCACACACGTATCAAAGAGTGTTCCGCTTCGAATCTGTTTGTCATGTGCAAAGGCTTTGAATTGCCAGGTTGTCAGCGTGTCGGGCAAAACAAACTCAAGCGTGACACTTCCAGCCTCATTCGAAGTAAGTGTCGGCATAAAAAAAGCAGTTTCCGCCATGTTGGTGCGCGGTGGGGGTGAAGCTGCACCATTTCCTCCCTGAGATTTCTCATCTGTGCTTTCTGTATCACCCTGTCCAGCAGAATTGAGCCCGACCGTGTCTGCACTGGCATCTTCCATCATCATTTCATCAGTGGCATCGGATTCAGCCGTCGCTCCTTTGGCCATAGCACCTTCAGGTACCGCCATTGCTGGCATCGGCATAGATCGGCTCATTCGCACCATACCTCCACCACCTAGCATGCCTCCAAAGCCACCATTGACTGGTGATCCAAAGGGGCGACGAAATCGATGATAGGAGATACGGACACTTTGATGATCTCGTGCCCATGATCCATAAATCTGCCGCATAGCGCTCGCAGAATTTGTAAACCTGAGCTGCCAACGACTCGAATCGCGTGCGAAGAGAGCAAGGGTTGGCCATTGGTGTGATGCGAGTGCATCAAGTGATTGGTCGTAAAGCGTTGCGGTCATCTCTGCAAGGGCCGCTCGTGCTGGACCAGCGAGTGGATCAGCATCCGTTTTAATGGTTGCCTGCCAGACTTGCTCAGTTGCAGGCTCCAATCGTCTCGTAAACTGTTCCCATTGGACAGATAACTTTTTATCCGTCCATGGTACGTCAATCATCTGTGATTCATTGTAGAGGCGACCCTCACGAACCATCCATGCGCGAAGCGTGACACCACCCCGATGAGCATCTTGTATTTTAAATGAAATTGGGGTCTGTGTCTGTTCATCCTTTGTCCAATAACGCTTGAGTACACGGCCTGATTGGACGATCTCGATCAAACAGCAGCCTTGCTCATATCCGGTTCCCACAATTGCACGCAACTCATTTGCAACTTCAACTGTGGACTTTTCAACTCGCAATACAAAAGGCTTTTTTATTTCATACTTTTTAGCCTTGGGGTT
>JAQWMC010000018.1 GCA_029246985.1 Pirellulales bacterium | reverse complement strand
TTTGCTATCAGATCAGATGCCAGCTCAACCCGCTGGAATGCAGCTCCGCGTATTGCCACCAGCGCCGACTGATACATTGCCACACCGAGAATCCCCAGCGGCAACAATGACATCGTGATCAGTGCGATCAGCACTGGATTTCGTGGAGAACGTTCTTTCACAAGTTGCATCATTTTTCCGTGCACTGCGTTAGTCCATTAAACGATTATTTCGGCAGTCCGCCCACCACTGATTCCAGTGGCAAACGCCTTCGAAGTGGAGGGTCGAAAACCTTCTTCTTAGGCGTGCAGAACTGCTCACGCTATCACTTGGCTATACCCTCACCGGAACGCGGACGCAAATAAACCCGCTATCTTGCTGGCCTTTCCCTCAGGAACGACCGCTTCAGCAGCCAGTTCGTACCGTTTGTAGGAAATACGTGGCTCATGACTCTTCCCGAGGCTTCAACAATGCCCCTTGATCCTGACCCGTTTTGAAAACCAAAATGGCCTGCCTCGATGAACCGAATCAGCTGGAACTCAGGCGATGAAACAGTACGACATGGGTTACTTTTTTTCCCGCGGAATAACGCTTCCGTGCGGGTCGACGTCTTCGTTTCCAAGCTCATTCTCAATGCGTTTCCGAACTTGTTCTCCAAGATGATGCTCAATCCACTCTGCCGGCGGGTGAAGGTGATCGACTGGTAAATCCACGTGCCTTCCAAGCCAGGTTTCCCATAACCGATGAGACCGCACAATGACCTCCGCATTCAATCGCCCCTGTGGAGTCAGAACAAGACCGTTCTCCTGTTTTCGCACCTGCCCATTCACACACAACCATCGATTCACTAGCCCACCAAATGTGTCTTCGTGTCTCGCCTGCCCTGATTCTTCTGCTCTCCAAAGTGAGGCCAATCGATCTTCACATTGCACTCGCCAGAGGTAGACAAGCTTCGAAATCAAGCGAGCTACGACTCCATCATCAGGAGCAACAAGGATGGCGATGACGTATTCAACTCCCAATACAACCGCCATCATGCCAGCGGCAGACGTCCCGAGTCTCCACGCAAGCAGATAGCCCCCAACAGCACCAACCACAGCGATCACAACTGCTAACCACACTGCATGATGAAGTCTATGCACCAACCGTTCGGCAGCTGCAGCAGGCACCACAAGCATCGCAACAACAAGAATAGCGCCGACAGCCACAAAGCCGGCTACTGTGGCCAGTGAGACGCCTACTAAGAGACCCATGGTCACTGCAACAGTTGGCACACCAGCAGCTTTGGCAGCATCATAATCAAAGGCAGTGAAGAGCTGCCAGCGCCATGTGCACCACATGCCAGCACTCACGATCAGCAACACGAACGACGCGGACAGAAAAGCCCTTGGAATATCCCACCCGTACACATCCACGGTATCAAAAGGCACCAGTTCAAGAATGCCGTAGAGCACACAGCCTGGATCAAGATCAACGCGTGAACCAGACAGAGTAACCAGAAGAACTCCCGCAGCGAACAGCGTTGTAAAAGAGACCCCAACACTTGCATCCTCCCACAGTCCTGCCTGGCGATACAGAAATCGAGTGAACCAGACCGTCACCATTGCTGCTACCGTTGCGCCAATTAGTACACCAATACCACCCGGCTGAGCCCCAAGGAGCACTGCCACGACAAGCCCAGGAAGAACAGCATGGCTGATTGCATCTCCCAGCAAGCTCATGCGACGGACAACCAGGGGTGTGCCTACAATTGCGCAGCACGCAGAAACAATCGCTGCTGTAGCAATCGCCCATCCGTGCAACGGCCCAATGGAATCCAACCAGGATATCAACGTAGCGTTAGCCGTCAGAGTCGTCACAGCTTTCGCTCCATTACCCGAGGAGTGGCTGCGCCGACTTCTGTTTTCGTGAGGGATACAGAGGATAATCCACTCACTGATCGCGTCCGCCACAGTATCCCTCGACACGGTGCTACGAGAATCGAAAGGATTAAAAATGCTGTTGCCACGAGAACGACAACCGGGCCTGTTGGCACCTGGACAGCGAGGCTACTTAGGACAACTCCCCCCAGAGCGCTGAGTAATCCGACTGCCCCGGCAATGACAAGCATGGGAACAAGACGTTCCGTCCATTGCCTTGCAACAGCCGGAGGAATGACCACAAGCGCCGTAACCAAGACTGCACCGGCTGCTGGCAGTCCAACAACAACCATCACCGCAATAAGAGCGATGAGCACAAGATCTAGTGTCGCTGCAGGCCATCCGGCGGCCGCGGCAAAATCTGGATCGAACGCAACCATTGTTGCTTCCTTTAAACCGACCACGATGCACAAAACACCGACAACTGAAACAGTTCCGAGTAATAGTGCATCAGTGGCTGTCAGCGATGCCGTGTGCCCAAGCAAGAATCGCTCCAAGCCACCACTTCCAGGAATTCCGCGACTCACCATTCCCGAAATCAGTGTAATGCCCAGGCCAAATGACACACTCAAGACAATCGCAGTCGCTGCATCATCACGTGTACGAGTGAACTTTCGAATAAGAACCAGAAGAACAATAGCGACCATTGCTGAGAGCAGGCCACCGACAAGAAGCACAGCGAGATCACGCTGTCCTGTTAAGAGTAAGGCGCATGCAACTCCCACAAGCGTAGCATGTGCTGCAGCATCACCGACAAGCGCTCTCTTTCTCAGAACGCCAAACGTACCAATCACGCCAGCAGCACACCCGACCGCTGCAACACCAGCAGCAACAACAAGGGTGTTGTATGGAAGGAATGCAATAGCGACGGCTAGGTGGATCATGGTGTCCTTCCTCCCCGCTCCACTGCTTCTCCAATTTCATCAAGAATGCTGAGGCGACCAGAATATGTCATCGTCAGATTTTCCGGCGTAAGCACCTCAGCCGTTGGCCCGGCTGCAACAAGACGCATATCAACAAGAGCAACTGCATCAAACCATTCCGCCGCCGTACGTATATCGTGATGCACAGCAATAACTAATTTTCCCTGATCCCGCAGTTCGGCAAGAATGTTGAATATCTGCTCCTGCGAGCCAGCGTCGACACCTGCCATCGGCTCATCGAGGAGATAAATCTCGGCCTCGCGAGCAAGTGCTCGAGCTAAAAAGACACGCTGCTGCTGCCCTCCAGAGAGTTTCCCTATTTGTCGATTTGCAAAATCCGCAAGACCGACGTGATCAAGACTTGCACGAGCCAACTCACGCTCACGTTTCCCACCCCGTTGAAACCAGCCAAGTCTTGATGTCGCACCCATACGGACAACATCCATTACGCTGACTGGAAAGTCCCAATCAACTGTCTCTCGCTGGGGAACATACGCGATTTTTGAACGAACTTCAGCAAGCTGTTGCCCCCAAAACCGCACGGTTCCACCAGCTCTTCGCACAAGATCCAAACTTGCCTTGAGCAGCGTGCTCTTCCCTGCACCATTTGGCCCAATAATTCCGAAGAGACAGGGGTCTTGTATTTCAAAGTCCACGTTCCATAAAACTGGACGACGCCCATATGCAACCGTGAGATCATGCCACTCCAGCATTGGATGAGCGACATGCACCTCTCGAGCAGAGTTATTTCCAGCCATTTGGGTTCATCTCTTTCACAGCGATCTCATAGCAGAATAAAAGGTGGCTACTCCACAATACGCTGCGAGGTACTCGTCGCACGGAGTGCCCCAATAATTGTGTCAACGTTTGAAAGTAACGCACCCTCAAGCGTATCACCACCTCCTCCAGCAGGCCCCAATGCATCGGAGTATAAGCGTCCACCAAGACGGACACTATGCCCGCGAGCGGCAGCACCTTCTATTAATGCCGTGACATTTCGATCCGACACACTCGTCTCAACGAACACTGCTGGTATCTCGCGCTGAACAACTAACTCAACCAATTGATTCATGTCAGCGAGACCAGCTTCACTTTCTGTACTCGTTCCCTGAACTCCAATGACTTCAAGCCCGTATGCCCGGCCAAAGTAACGAAACGCATCGTGGGCGGTAATAAGGACTCGACGCTGCTGAGGAATCTTTTTGAACTTTCTTCGCACATTCTTATCGAGTTCCAAAAGGTCTTTGGAATACTTTTCAGCACGCTGCCGGTAGTGCAGTGCAGCCTTGGAATCGAGTTGAGACAATGCATCAGCAACCGTAGATGGACAATAACTCCATAGTTTGGCGTCAAACCATATGTGTGGATCAAACAGATCATTCCCAATGGAAAGCAATTCATCTTTTGGAACCGCATTGCCAACTGCTACAAACGGACGTTTCCGACCAATTCGCTCCAGAAGTTCTGCCAGCTTTCCTTCCAGATGAAGTCCGTTGGCAACAATCAGATCAGCACGAATAAGTCTGTCGATATCTCGCGGCGTTGCACGATAGGAATGAGGGTCAACCCCATCTGCCATGAGGCTTTCAACCGCGACCAGATCACCCCCAACCTGCTCTACCAGATCGGCAACGACTGTCGTCGTAGCAATTACACGGACGGGTGATGCTGCCTTTGAGTTATTCCATGCGGCACCAACCAAAGAAAGAACCAAGACTACGTTGACGATTCGCGGCATTTCTTTTTCGACCTCTCAAAAAACAATTTTTGGGTACTCAAAAAAGTGTATCCTACTGAAGCGTTGACTGCGCTTTGGTCAGAATCTGACAGGAACACCGGAATAATCCGCTTGATCACCGTAATTTGCCCCACAGCATCGTTTTACGCGATAAATTGACTTCTCGAAACCAGCACGTTGACGCAAAGATCATGCAGTCTTAGGTTCAGAGACAGTGTGTTATGGCATTCCAAAGGGAGAGGTTATTCCTCATGGACTCGGGTTACTGCAAACGATTCCGAATGGGCATCGATCTTCCCAGATCGTACGTACCCCTGGCGTCACTGCCGGGTGGCTACCAACTCGTTCCATGGAACGAGGCCCTTCTTGATGTTCATGCCCGCACGAAGTATCGAGCTTTCTGTCAGGAAATTGATGCGCAGGTCTTTCCGTGTCTCGGTGAGCTTTCAGGCTGCCGGAGGCTGATGCAGGAAATTCGCAGAAAACCCGGTTTCCTTCCCGACGCTACCTGGCTGATTGCCCGGCGAATTAATCGCTACAGAGGAATCAATGAAACCCAGTTTGCTCCCCTTGAATGGTGTGGAACCATTCAAGGCGTCATGGATCGTTCAGGAATTGGATCGATTCAGAATATTGGCATTGTGCCCTCTCAACGAGGCGGTGGACTGGGGAGCGTCTTGATAGAACAAGCACTGTCTGGTTTTGAAGCCGCAGGTGCCTGCCACGTCACTCTTGAGGTGACAGCTGAAAACATCGCTGCAATCAGGCTCTATCAGCGTCTTGGCTTCCGGAGATCAAAAACAATTTATAAACCGATCGATTCCACACTTTTTCGAGATGGGCCCGATTCCTCTATCGATTCTCTTCCGCTGGGATTTCCTGCGAGCCGTCTGCATCAGGAAAACTCACAACTGGATTCATCCAGGAACACTCAGCAGAACGTGATCACAACAATGGTTTCCTCCGTGGTTCAAGAGTTAGCAGTGGCGGAAACACAGTCAGATATGGCAGACTCATAAAAGACGAGGATCTTTACATGATGCCAGGTGGTGCATCAAAACCACTGATCAACTCGTCATCCGTGTAATCACTTGTCCGTATGGCATAAACAAAATTTCGTGAAGCAGACTCTTCAGACGGTTACTCTCGACAACGGAATCATTTTACTCGGCGAGTTCTTGCCGGGAGTTGAGTCCGTTTCTGTTTCTTTGCACGTCGCCGCCGGCAGTCTCTGCGATTCTCTTGCCACCCGTGATACTGGTCGTTCATGCTGTGGCCTTGCAACCCTTGCCGGTGAACTGATGCTCCGAGGGGCTGGCGATCGTGATAGCAAACAACTTGTTGCTGCACTCGATAACGCCGGTGTCCAGTGGTCACAGTCAGTTTCAATGAGCCATGGAAGTTTTGCCGGTGCAATGGTATCTCGACAATTACCAGATTCGCTGAAAATCTATGCCGACATACTTCGTCGTCCACTCTTGGACCAACACCAATTTGATCCAGCCCGTCAGGTCGTTCTACAGAATCTTGCTGGAACCGAAGATGACCCGACACACCGTACGATGCTGACACTACGGAAAGCACACTACCCATCTCCATGGGGACTTCCAAGCGAAGGTACATCGACTGACGTCACCGAACTGAGCCACACCGATGTGAAAAACTTTGTGACTACCTTCATTCAGCCACAGGACATGATCATCTCTGTAGCCGGGCGACTTGACTGGCCTGAATTTGTGAAGCAGATCGAAGTTCTTTTTAGTGACTGGCAGGGACAACCTCCCAACCAAATATCTGTTGGTGAGCGCGGCGAGAAGATATGTCATGTTCCTTACGATTCCCAGCAGACTCATATTGCACTTGCCTGGGACGTTCCACCCTACCGTGACCCAGATTCACTCCAGGCAACGGCGGCTCTCGCAGTACTTGGTGGCGGCTCAAGCTCAAGGCTCTTTACAGAGGTTCGCGAGAAAAGGGGTTTGTGCTACAGCGTCTCTGCCGGCTACCAAACCCAGCGAGATCTCGCCGCAGCAATGGCCTACTCTGGTACGACAGCGGATCGAGCCCAGGAGACATTAGATGTCATGCTCCATGAAATTGCAGCTCTTCCAGGAACTATTACTGAGGATGAACTTGACCGAGTGAAGGCTCGTGCGAAGAGCGGCCTTGTCATGCAGCAGGAATCAACAGCAGCACGGGCAGGCGCAATGGCTAGACAATGGTTTCACCTTGGACGGATCCGAACTCTTGCTGAGGATCTCGAGCGACTTGACGAGCTTTCCGTTGAAAGCATTGAAAATTGGCTCGCCAAGAATCCTCTCAAGGAAATAACCACTGTTTCCTTGGGCCGCGACCCATTGGAGGTACCTGATGCAGTTTCGCCATGAGCAACTTCCGAATGGACTCGACATCGTAGCGGAAGTGAGCGAAGCCGCTCACTCGGCAAGCCTTGGCTTTTTCGTAAAAACGGGCGCACGAGACGAGTACGATGCTATCTCTGGTGCCAGCCACTTCCTTGAACACATGGTGTTTAAGGGAACGGACACCTTATCTGCAGAAGACATCAATCTCCGCTTCGACTTCATGGGCGCAAGTGCGAATGCCTTCACCAGCGAGGAAGATACGGTCTACTACGCCGCCGTTCTTCCAGAAAAACAGCATGCTGCTCTCGAGCTACTCTCGGCAATGATGCGGCCGGCTCTTCGAGAAGATGACTTCGTCACAGAGAAACAAGTGATCCTTGAAGAAATCAAAATGTACGACGACCAGCCACCTTTCGGTGCTGACGATCGCTGTCGGGCTCTTTTTTTCCAAGACCACCCACTCGCACGCAGTGTCCTTGGAAGTACCTCCTCAATTGAAGCACTCGATGTTGAGGCGATGCGTGAATACCATCAGCAGCGTTATTCGTCCGACAATCTTGTTTTAGCAGCAAGTGGTGCAGTTGACTTTGAGTCTCTTATCAAAAGTGCCCATCAACTCTGCGGAGAATGGAAACCCTCACCACCCAGCAACCGAAAAGTCCAGTTTGCTAGCACAAAGTCTGGAATAGTCACTGACGTTATCACTCGGGAGCAGGCCGCTTTGGAATATGCCGTCAGAATGTCCCCGGGGCCGGCAGAAGACACCGACGACCGCTTCGCTGCAAAACTTCTTGCAGTGGTACTCGGAGATGATTCCGGCAGCCGTCTCTACTGGGATCTCGTTGATTCAGGCCAGGCAGAACATGCGGCATGCCATCACCACGATTTTCTAGATGCTGGTGTTTTTGTTACACAACTTTCGTGTGAACCAGAAACCACTCACGCACTCCTTGATCGCATCGTCGAAATCTATCAGGGAGCAGAAAACGGATTGAGTAACAACGAGGTAGACCAGGCACGCAACAAACTTCTCAGTCGCGTTGTCCTTGCGGGAGAGCGACCTAGACAACGTCTGTTTAGCCTTGGCCTCGAATGGGCTCATCTTGGCCAATATCGATCAGTTCCTGATGACCTGGCAACACTCGACAAAATTTCACGAGAAGATTTACATCGAATTCTTGCCGAATGGCACCTTCCAGCCTCAGCATCAACAGTACTTGCTGGCCCTCTTTTGAACGATTCGACTTCGACGTAACAGCAGTTCCAACCTCTAAAAATCAGGCCTGCCGGTCACTGAACGGCCCATCTTTCGAAAAACTGATATCAATGCCACAATAGTTTCGTCGAGGGGGCTCGTAGGTTGCGGGACCGTTTGAATTGATTTTTATCCATGTCATTTATATTGATTGCACACATGATCACGCCACTTTTTGCAAACCGCTGGCTCATTGCACTTCCACCGATCTGGCTCGTTGGCATGGGAGCGCTTTGCGCATCTCTCGTTCTTGTAGCACTTTGGGGTCTCCTTCGACTGATCGCACCGCGGGCTGCAGCTGAAGCGAAAGCCAGTTTACATGACGGTTTCCTCGGCCCTCTTGCATGGCTCCTTCTGGCAGCATCTGGAATAGCAATTGCCCTGACACCGCTAGTCCCAGCCCGTGGTATCGGTCAATCACTGAGCAGACTACTCACCATAAGTAGCTCATCAACGGTCGTGACAATTGCACCTGGAAGTGATCAAGAAAAAATTGATCTGCCGCTTCGCCCCCAGGAACTTGAAACTATTTCTTTTGAAACAGATCAGCCAATTACTATTCAAACGCAGAAACCAATTGAAGGCTTTGCGTTGCTTAAAGTGCCTGATATTAATCTCGACGGACAGAAACCGTGGTCGTGGGAGAAATCGGAAGGAAAAGAAAATCCGTTTCTTGGAAAAACTGCGAAAATTGAAGTAACAAATCTCAATGACGGAGGGGACGCCACTCCGGCCCGCCTAACAATCAATTGGAAACTTGTTCCTGAATTTCCAGAGGTTGTTATCCTTCCGATTTCAGCAGCAGTCCTTCTGATCACAGTTTGTCTTTATTCCTTATTCCGGCTGACTATCCGACGAGTTGCTGCGGTCACCTCGTCAACAATGAAAGAAGCCATCGGCCAGCCTATCTTTGCTGTGGCTATTGTGGCCGGGATCGTTCTTCTCTTGACATTTATTGTGATTCCGTACAACACGTTCGGCGAAGACGTGAAAATGCTTAAAGACAGTGGGCTTACCCTGGTGAAAGTGCTTGCACTCCTGGTTGTCATATGGACCGCTAGTGTCACTGTTTCTGATGAAATTGAAGGGAGAACAGCACTCACTGTTCTCTCGAAACCTCTTACTCGAAGACAATTTGTCCTTGGTAAATTTATAGGCTTGGCCCTTGTTGCACTCCTTATCTTCATGATCCTTGGTGCGGTACTGATGTCGACCACAAGCCTCAAGGTTGTCTATGACGCCCGGGAATCATCGAAGACAGCTCCTCTATGGTCAGATTGCGCAGCAGAAATGGTTACTGTTGTTCCGGGCCTCGTCCTTTCTCTTCTGGAAACGGTTCTACTAGCAGCGGTCAGCTTGGCAGTATCGACACGAGTTGGGATGATTCCGAATCTTATTATTTGCTTCACAATTTACGTTTTGGGACATCTTGTTCCGCTTATTGTCCAGTCAAGCGTCGGCAAACTGGCAATCGTGCGATTTGTTGGCCGGCTCTTTGCAACCATCCTCCCAGTACTTGAGCATTTCACGATCGAAGCTGCCGTGATTGGTGGAGTGCCAGTACCATGGGGATACCTTGCATGGGCGGCAATCTACGCAGGCTTATATTCCGCGATAGCCTTACTGATAGCCCTCGTACTTTTCCAAAATCGTGATCTTGCATAGGGCCGTGCACTCGGCTTATGCACCCACTTTCTGAGAAGACGACTGAGACTGGGAAATCCTGAACAAAGACACGGCTACTGATCTTGATGCACTGAGTAAAAATTATCGTGCAAGACCAACACTCCCACTTACCCCGACATGCTCCGGTCGCTGAAGTGGTCCTCCAGTAGCTGCCATATCGCCATCATGTTCGTAACGGGAAACAGCCTCGGCTGAACCCTTCATGAAAAACTCGATACCATTACGGAATCTTCGTGCCAGACGCGGCCCAAACTCAATTCCCACCGTACTGTGCTTTTTAGAATTTCGCATTTTCGTTCTAAGATCTAATCCACCAACAACAGACTCATTTTGAAAATCCATTGAAAGCCTACTCGTATACCCTGATGGACCATCCACTATTGAGTTGCGATCAGCTAAGACTCCAGCAGCAATATTGAAAAAAGCGAGTTCTTGCCCTACTTCAGCTGCCATAACACCGGAACCAGCACGGCTATTTGGTGGCCCCTTCACGGAGAATGCAAGTGGTGCCTCTTCAGGCTCATTGTCACCCTGACCTCGCATACCTCCAAGTGCCTGCGCAACCCGCTTCTGGCCCGGACCGATATTAAAACCATCGAATGACAACTTTTCAGGCACCTGCGACGGCAGATCATCTGCTCGAGTCGCATTCATGAAGAGAAGGCCGCAGGCGACGGAAGTCACCACGGGTAGCCAAATAAATTTTGGTGAATGTGCTTCCACTCTGGATCTCTTTACAGCGGTACTACGCGAACGCCTCTGATGGATTGTCGTCACGGCATCTACATTGGCTACTGCCTGGTTCAGGTTGTATCAATCAGGCTGACCGAAGGAGCATGAATGAAGAACGGAGAACAAGCGACACCTTGTTTACGCACTTTTCCGGATCTCCATAATGGCCGGCGGCGCACCAAGTTTTGTACACCTAAGAACATCAAGCACCCGGGTCGCCACCTCAAGAGCGGCAGACCCTGCAGAGGCACTTACACGAGGGTCGACTCCCTCGGCACGAGCTTGAAGAAAGTCATCGTGCTCTGAGGCAATTGCATTGGAATCAGGAACTGGCAAGGCCTGATGAGGAAGCACATCATGAAAAAATCTATCTTTGGCGATAGCTCGCTCCCCAATCGGCACCGTATCGGCAATAAATCTTCCTGCTGCCACTTCTTCAGAGGCCGCAACAACACCGACTGTCTTTGCATTGAAGTCAACGGAAACCATGGCCTCGCTTGTCCACATAGAAAGTTCCCGACTCAATACCGGATTAATTCTGGATGCCATGAGATCAGCAACTAAGCCTGAACCAAAAGTAAGCCTCGCCTTCACAACATCTTCGTGACCACCAGTGGCAACGATGCCGTTTGATTCAATGTTTTCTAAACGCCCTGGCTGCAGAGACAAAACCAAATCGATATCGTGAATCATAAGATCGAAAACGACACCAACATCAAGCGAACGATACGTGAATGGAGCTAAACGAGCTGCCTGAATAAAAAGCGGTCTCCCTGGCTGCTGACACGCAAGAGCCCACGCAGGATTAAATCGTTCCACATGCCCAACAGCAACAACGCGACCGTACCGGCGAGCAGTTACAACAATTGCTCGGGCGTCCTCCACCGTGGCGGCAATTGGCTTTTCAACAAGCAGATCGATGCCAGCCTCCAGGAGAGGTAGGGCAACCTTCGCATGAAGCCCTGTCGGTGCTGCCACAACTGCTGCATCAACTCGACCGACAAGGTCTTCGGGTTCGCTATACGATTCACAACCATGTGCCTCAGCAACCGCTGAAGCAACATCCAGAATCGGATCGACGACGCCGACCAGCTTGCAATCATCTCGGTCAGCCAACAGCCGAGCGTGGATTTTTCCTAAATGCCCGCAACCCACAACACCAACTCGTGCACAACTCATTTCCTGCCTCCTTGCAGTGGTGGTGGCACCACCCAACACAAATGTTTCATCACATGCTTCCAGACATTCCCGACATCCGGATCTCTGCTTCCAAAACTGCAGCCAAAACCTCTGCGTTTAAACGATGACCACTTCTGCGCGCAACAATGTCACCATAAAAAGGCCTCCCTGCTAGAAACAAGTCGCCAATGATATCCAGAACCTTATGACGCGCGCATTCATTCGGCCATCGCAATTCGTTCTCGAGCGGGCCATTCTCACCAAAAACTATGAGATCCTGAGTAGTGACGGTCAGGCCCACACCCTCTTCCTGTAACTTGCGGGCTTCTTCTTCCAACAAAAATGTTCGAGCGGCCGCAACCTCTTCTCGATAACAAGTTGGTGATACCACAACCTCATACTGCTGGGCCGGTATTGGTGAGCCCGGATATTCCACTGAATAATGTACTCGTAGGCCCGCTGTTGTTGGTGGAGCGACTTCGATCACCGCATCACCAGCTGCAGCTTCGATTGTCATCGGCGACTGAACGACAAGTGGATTTGTTGCCGTGCCATTGAGAGGCTTAATACCCGCCCGATCAATGGCATCAACATACGCATCCGCAGATCCGTCGAGACCAGGCAACTCAGCTGCCGTAAGGCTGATTTCACAGCAATCAACACCAAGAGCCGCAAGCGCGCTGAGCACATGTTCAACCATCTCAACGGTCGCGTTTCCCGCTTGGAGATTGGTTCGTTTTGTTGCCTCAATACGATTCTTGAGAGAAACTGGAACACAGGCTCCATCAAGATCTTCACGGACAAAACGGATTCCTGAATCGGCTAAACCGGGTCGTAATTCGACGCGATTCTCAACGCCACTCCAGTAGCCTCTTCCGACTACTTGCACTGGACGACAAAGGGTTTGTTGCGGTCGACAGTTCACTTGCTTTTCCACCGCGTGATTACCCGTGAAGGCGGCCCTATTGCAGCTTCCAAAATAGCAACCCGCCCCATAGCGAGCGATGAACCAGCTTGACTGTCAGGGATAAGCCTGTTGAATCCCAAACAATCCCTTGATCCAGCAGGAGAAGCAGAGGGACTCACTGAGAGCCACCGCTGCGCTCCATACTGACAATACGTATTAACGGCTCACAGGCTGTTGACCAGGAGCACTTGCCACTGAACCCGCATTCAACATCCGCAAGACATCCGGCGTGATATCGATTGTCTTGTCGTAGTAGACAAGCGCCTTGGTGATCCCGCGAAGCACCTGCTCCCGATTTACTGAATCCACAGAGTCACCATCGAACCGGTGCACAACTGCAATGCCGTGCTCCTGAGAAAATTTCGCAACTGCCAGCTCAATTTCACCAAAGACCTCATGATAAACCGATGCCTCACGATCCATGAAGTCTTTCTTCTGAAGCTGAGCATTCACGTTGAATTCACCTTGAGCCTTAGCAACCTCTGCTTCAAGTTTCTTATATTCGGGCGTACCTGGATTAAAACCCTTCAACTGCTCAACGAGCCCATTGATACGGTCCCGTTCCGCTTTAAGACCGTTTTCGGCTGCCATCACCTCATCCCGCATCTTATCCATCAATGACTTGAAGTGAGCATGGTTTTTGAAAATGTAGCCAACATCAATAACGGCTTGATGAGTCGCTGGGGGACGATTTGTGGTTTGAGCCTGAACAGTGTGTATGGGAAGACTCATAATCATGCCGACAAACAGGCCGATTAAGCTTCCATGAATAGCCAAATGTCGCTTCACGAGATGCACTCCTTGCGTACGTAATTGTCACGAGAAAATCGCCGTCACCGGACGCCTTTCCGGCACGTTCGCGAGAATAAATATTCCCGAACGATGGAGGGATAGTGGCAGGCATGGCAAAGCGGCTCAAGATCAATTCAAAGCCTGAAAAAAGGGCAGTCAGCGAGGGTCACCGAGCGTAACCTGGAGCGTAACATCGTTACCATCTCGGCGAACAACCACAGGAACCGTCTCTCCTGCCTTGTGTTTACGAAGAGCGCTATCAAAATCTTCGAGCCCCGCAATCGCGCTTTCGCCCAATCGCACAATGACATCACCACCTTCGAGGCCTGCTTCGGCAGCAGGCGACTTTTTCGAGACCCCTGTAATGGCATAGCCGCCACCCGGCTTTGCAAAATCAGGAATGCTGCCAAAGTAAGGACGGTCACCACCGCCTCCCATGAAAGGCTTGCTCGCGACTTCAAGATAAGCAGGAGGTTCGATTGCCGTCGCCAACTCGCGAACAACGTTGGCCACCAGAAGACTGATTCTTGCCATCCCGGCGTAATTCACTTTATCAGCCGTGTCGGTTGGACGGTGATAGTCTGTGTGAGAACCCGTAAAGAGATGAAGGACTGGAATCTTCCGGGCGTAAAAGCTTGAGTGATCACTTGGGCCAAAACCGCCTGGCTCTTTGGCGACACCGAAACCTGCTTGAGACGTAAACGTATCTACAAGGGTATCAAAACCTGTACCTGTACCTGTACCATGAACAATCACCTTGTCATCAACAAGCCGTCCAACCATGTCTAGGTTGACCATCGCGGCAGTTCGCTCCAGCGGCAGCAGAGGGTTGGCGGCATAATACCCGCTTCCGAGGAGGCCTCGTTCTTCGCCAGCAAACGCGATAAATACAATTGTTCTCGGGAAAGGACCTTCTGCCTGCAGTTGCCTCGCCACCTCTAACAGTGTTGCCGTACCACTTGCGTTATCATCGGCGCCGTGATGTATCGCCCGCGTACCCGGTGCGAGTGAATTACTATCTCCGTATCCCAAATGATCATAATGGGCGCCGAGAACAACCACATCTGGTCCACCAATTTCACCGTCAGCGAAACCAATACCCGGAATCACGCCGACAATATTTTCAGCATCTGTCTGCTGCCGCTGAATTGTCACCTCTCCTTTTATCCGCCATCCGGCAAGCATCTGACTCTTCGGCTCAAGTGTGCGATCGATCTCAGCCTCAAGGGTTGCAACCGGCACACCAGTGGCTCGCTTAATCACATCTGCTACAACAGTTCTGCTGACTTGAAGCACCGGCATCGAACGGCCATTCTCACCACCTCCAGCACGACGAAAGTCCATCAGGGCATCTGGCTCGGTGGCAGACGCATCGTTACAAAAGACAACCGCACCCGCCTCGTGCTCTGATGCATTTGCAATCTTTCGAACTAAGGCGGCGTGCTGCGTGGCTTGATTTCCATTAAAAACACTGTGGGGGTTTTCCTTCTGAGGCTCCTGCCGCAGGACAACCACTGCTTTGGACGCAGCACTTTTGCCGAGCGGCTCATAGTCGTCGTATTCTTGTTTTGGTGCCGTGATTCCATAACCAGCAAACACTAAAGGCAAATCAAATACTCCACTCCCGCCAACTGCCAGTGGCGTAAACGTTTCTCCCAATTTCAGTGGTAACGAGACTTCCTGGCGCCCATCCTCTGCCACCTTCACAATCTCGGCATGATTCGCTTGCTTCTTTGGCAAAGTGGCCTCGAGTGTCATCACAAACGACTGCTCTCGCACACCGTCGATTGAATCGAGCCCTATCTCATCGAACTGCCGACTGATCCAAGTAGATGCATCGCGTATTCCTTTTGTACCGGGGCCACGGCCTTCTCGTTCTGGCGCTGCGAGCCAGGTCACGTCAGCCCGCAAACGCTTTTCCAGAGCGTTGTCGGGTTGATCCTGTGGGGACTCCGCCCATAAAAAGCTTACAGACAGGAAACAGATCGCAATCGCATACCCACACAGACGAGATTCATTTTGCTCAGAAAAACGAAACATCAGCCACCGATGATTCATGGCGAAAGAAGATGTCCTGAGCGGGTCAGTGTAAGCAGTAGAAGGATCGCGTGCTGAAAACAACTTGTAGTAATGTCTGGTCTTTCCCTGGAATACAGCACGAATACCCCTCATCAGCACCATTGGCAGGCTCATTGCGATTCTCCGTTGCGGCAGTAAATCGGCCAGTTCATAAATCCACAGAAACATTTTAGCAGTGGGAAGAGATACCGTTGAGTCTTTTATGAGGGAAGTCCTATCCATATCAAGCCAACTTTATCGGCGTATGCTAGAATGAAGTTGCCGGGGACGTGATCATAGAACAATTTGGGAGACAACTCGTGCCCTCGCTTTACGTTAGTCAAGGCAATAGCCAAGGAAGTCATTTTGACCTTACTCAGCTCATTTCCAGCAGCAACGAGCAAGTGATTGGTATTGGTCGTGAAAAAGGTAACGACATTGCCGTTGAGGATCATGAGGCCTCTCGCAGGCATGCAGAAATCCGAAAACGCAACGACACGTTTTTTCTGACCGATCTCGACAGCTCAAACGGAACATTTCTGAATAATGACCGTATTTCTGAGGCAGAACTAAAATCCGGGGACCGCATCCAGATTGGACGCACGCTTTTCCTTTATTCCCAGGGTGAGAGTGGAAACCTTGCATCTGCCAACGTCGAAATTGTTGGAACAGAATCTGGTGATGACGGGTCACGAATTATCGCTGTGGTTCCAGATACATTGGGGCCAAACCTTCCGCCGCTCCCCCAAGATGACACGCAAAATCACTGGCTTGTTCAGGCTCAAAACAACCTTGACGTGATGTATCGAACTGCACTTGCAGCAAGCCACACACTTGATATTGATGACCTCCTCGACAGAATACTCCACCTTGTTTTTGATTGGGTAGAGGCCGACCGAGGCTGCATAATGTTGCGAGAAAAAGAAACCGGCCAACTCATCACCAAAGCGCGTCGAGATCGCGAGGCTGGCACAAAATCATCGATGACCATCAGTCGCACTATTCTTGACTACGTCCTCGAACGTCACGAAGGCGTCCTTACAAGCAATGCTCAAGGAGACGATCGCTTTCGTTCTGGACAAAGTGTCTTGCGAACTGGTGTTCACGAAGCCATCTGCGTTCCGATGCAAGGCCGGTACGGCCAAATCGGTGTTCTTTACGTCGACACACTTACCCCATTAGGTGAGGTGATGGCAGCAGGGGGTCAGCGATTTAGTGATGAACATTTGAAACTCATGGTTGCTATTGGTCATCAGGCGGCACTTGCCGTTGAAGACACAACATATTATTCGGCAATGGTTCAGTCAGAACGACTGGCCGCGGTCGGGCAGACAATTGCAACACTTTCTCATCACATTAAAAATATTCTTCAAGGAATTCATGGTGGGAGCTATCTCGTCGAGATGGGCCTAGACAAAAACGACCTCGGCATAACTGACAAAGGCTGGGGGATTGTGCGTCGAAATCAGCATAAGATTTCTTCTCTTGTTATGGATATGCTTTCATTCAGCAAAGACCGAAAACCTGATCCAAGTCCGTCAGATATCCCTGCGATGCTTGCTGATATAGTCGAAACAGTGAAGCAGCGAGCAGAAGACGGTGGTATCTCTGTGCGCTGTCAAACACCAGACAACTTCCCTGTTCTTCTCTGCGACACAGAAGCCCTCTCGCGAGCCATTCTGAATGTTGTAACCAATGCCATTGACGCTGTCGAAGAACAGTCTGACGGAACAGTCGATATCACGACTGAAATTGACGAGAAATGTGAGATTGTCCGGGTTCGTGTTACCGATAACGGACCGGGCATACCAGCGGAAACGTTGCCAGACATATTTAATCTTTTCGTATCAACGAAAGGTGCAAAGGGAACCGGGCTAGGACTCACCGTGAGTCAAAAAATCCTACGAGAACATGGTGGTGATATCTCTGTTGAAAGTACCGCCACTCATGGAACGTGCTTCACGCTATATTTCCCACTCTTTTTTAGTGAGCACACTGCCGCAGGCAATCGGGGCACGGTCACAGATGTACCGCTACCCTCTGATTTTGACGCGTCGATAACGCCCTGAATGAGTTCCGGATGTCGGTCGTCATGACACTGACGCATACTTCCGGAGCCCATCCAGCACACCCTGAATGTCGGATGGAAGTGGTGAAGAGAATGTCACTCGCTCCCCTGTTGCAGGATGATCGAGTGTTATTGATTCCGCATGCAGCGCCTGACGACTGAGAATCGCGGGACTGTTCTTTGGTCCACCAAAGAATTTCGGTTCGATCGAAGACCGTCCGCTGTAGAGGGCGTCGGCAAGCACAGGACAACCAATGGCCGCGAGGTGCACACGGATCTGGTGTGTTCGGCCGGTTTTTGGAAGAACCTTAACAAGTGCAGCACCCTTGAATCGTTCGAGAACCTCAAATCGTGTTACTGCATCTCGACTGGTTGAATGGCTACTCCGAACAGCCATTTTTTCCCTTTGATACGGATGTGCGCCGATAGACAAGCGGATTTCATCCTGGTCAAACTCTGGCTGTCCCTGTGTAATCGCAAGATAAGTCTTTTGTACTGTCCGCTTTTCAAACTGTTTCGCAAGCATTTGATGTGACACATCATTTCGGGCAACAACAATGACACCGCTCGTATCTCTGTCGAGACGATGGACGATTCCAGGACGCGTTGGGCCACCGGCCTGCGAAAGACCTTCCCGATCTACGACTTCCGAAACGCGACGTTCAAGATGCCATTTCAACCCACCAGCGAGCGTTCCTTTCCAGTTTCCCTTGGCTGGGTGTACCACCATGCCGGATGGTTTATTAACAACAGCCATCACCTCATCAATAAACAGAAACTCAAGCGGCATCTCCTCTGCTTCAGGACCACTGCGGGGAGGCTCTGGGACAGTGAAACAAACGACCGACCCTTCTTTTAGCTTGAGAGATGCTTTTGCTGTCACACCATCGACGCGTACTGCACCGCGTTCAATTGCCCGTGAGAGGTACGAACGACTATATGCACGAAAACGCTGACTGAGCACCTGATCGAGCCGAACACCAACCACTGCATTATCGGCAGAGAAAGATACTTCATCACCCGGATTGAGCATCGCGTCTGTCAGGTCGGTATCCAGTGGTCACTCCTCTGGTGTACTTTCAGGAGCAGTTGATGGTTCTGCTTCTTTTTCCTGATTCGATTTTTTGTTGGTGTTTCCTTTTTCCTTCTTTGGTTCGCCCTGCTGCTGTCCTGCATCACTCGATGTATCTTCTTTCGAAGCACTCGATTCTTCCGGTGCCGCATTAGCTAGTCGTTGCTCGGCAAACCAATTGTAAAAACCTTTCGTTTTATCCTGGGCAAGGTCTGCCGCATGCTCCGTAGCAAGATTTGCCATGGGGCTTGTAGGGAATTCATTCGCAACAGCCTCATAACCACGACGAGCTTGATCCAAATCTCCAAGGCTTTCTCTGGCTTTTGCCAGGCCCATCGTTGCGCGCTCTGCAACCATATCGGTTGGTCGCTGTGATAAAACATCTGCATAGGCTGCAGCTGCCATCTCAAGGCGTTCTCGAGCTACGTCATTTGCAGGATCCATTTTTGCGAAAAGGAGATCTGTGGCCTCGGATAAATTTCTATCTGCCAAAATGAGTTCAGACCACTGTGCTGCAGGAGTGCCTGGATAACGGAGAATAACCTCCCGAAACCCTTCCTGATCACCGGTTACCAGTGCAGACAGACACGTATCCCAGCTTTCAGAGCGGGTCGCCTCCCATCGCGAGGAAACGAAAAGACTGACTAACACCAGAACAAGAGCTCCGATCGCGACAGATAGAATCGGCGTTACGTAAGGACGTAAACGTTCAGAAAGCTGCTCAACACTATCGGCAAGGTCATTTTCCCGCAGTTCGTGCCGACGTTCCGACTTCATCTCATACTCCATTCATGTAGTCTTGACTGCATCTACCGTCGCTCGGTATTCACGCAAACCAATTATTTATCGCCAAATAGACGCTTCTTGAGGCGGAGCGTCAAGGTGACACCAGCAGTGTGGTAAAGTCCTGCCATGCCGACAACCTTGCCCACAAAACAAACACACGTGAATCGCCGACCAGATCCGCATCGAGGCCTTAATCCCGCTCAAATGGACGCTGTTTTGGCTCCTGCGGGGCCTCTTCTTGTCCTCGCTGGCGCAGGAACAGGCAAAACACGCGTCGTCATCGCCCGAATACTTCACCTTGTCCAACAGGGAACACCGCCGGAACGAATTCTTGCTGTGACCTTCACCAATAAAGCAGCTCGTGAAATGGTGCTTCGCATTGGTGGAAAATTCAAGAAAAAGCGAACGTCACGGGCCTCATCGAAAGACAACGTACCGGATCACAAACCTGAGATTTCGACAATCCATTCCCTCTGTGTCCGCATCCTTCGTCGTCATGCAGAACATGCCGGCTACCCAACACGGTTTGTCATCGTTGACCGAGGTGAACAGGAAACCACTGCTCGTCGTGTACTCAAAGAATTGAAAGTAGCCGAGGCGACACTACGACCGGCTGACCTTCTTGCCCGAATTAGTCAGTGGAAAAGCCGAGGTGTTCGAGCCGATGAGGTTTTCGACACGCTTTCTTCTGATGCGGATGATTCGTGGGATCTCGCGGCTGCAGGATATCAACGATATCAACGGCTCATGCACAGTGTTGGTGCCGTTGACTTTGATGACTTGCTTCTCGTTGTTGACCAACTGTTTGATCAACATGAAAAAATTCGTCAGCAAGAAGCACAACGCTTCGATCATGTTCTGGTTGATGAGTATCAGGATACGAGTGGCATTCAGGAACGCATCCTTTCCGCCCTCGCCCGTGACCATAGAAGCCTTTGCGTCGTTGGTGATGACGACCAATCGATCTATGCATGGCGGGGGGCACAGATCTCTCATATCCTTGATTTTCCGACACGATGGCCAGGGGCTACTGTTGTACGGCTTGAGGAGAACTATCGATCGACGCCCGAGATCATTGAAGCTGCCAATAAACTCATTGAGCGTAATTCACGTCGCCATGACAAAACCCTTGTGTCCAAAGTGCCATCTGGACTGAAGCCAAGCATCGTGCAAGCCCAAGACGAAGTTGATGAAGCCCGGCGTGTTACTGCAGATGTGGAAGGATTGCTGAGAGAACGGTACGCACCACAAAACGAAATGGCTATTCTTGTTCGAACTGGTGAACAGACTCGCGTTTTTGAGACTGAATTGCGCCACCGCAATATTCCTTATGAACTTATTGGAAGTCGTTCTTTTTTCGACCGGCGCGAGGTCAAAGATGTACTGTCTTTCCTTCGCCTTCTCGTTGATCAAACCGATGACCTTGCACTTTCAAGAATCGCCAACGTACCACCACGTGGTCTTTCGTATAACGCAGTGGAGAAAGCTCGCAAAAAGGCCACCGAGTCAGGAGAAAGCCTCTGGTCAACACTTCTTGATCTCAGCAGGACCGGACAGCTGTCATCCGCAGCATCTGCGGGTGTTAACAAACTTGAAAGGCTGATTGGCTTGGGGCCAGCGCATACCCAAGGTGGAACAACCGCGGCAGAGGCGCTCCAACATGTTCTTAATCAGGCAAATTACCGACAGTACCTTGAAAAAGAATTTGAGGACCAGAGGGAGCAGGAAGCACGTTGGTTGTCGGTAGAGGAAATAGTCAATGGGCTCGCTCGGCACGAAAAAGAAAACCGAAACACTGACCCGGCCACAGTCGTCCAACGATATCTCGATGACCTGATCCTCGAGGTTCAGGAAGCCGAGCGTTTTGAGGACGATAAGCCAAAAGGAAATACGCTCAAACTCATGACACTTCATGCCGCCAAAGGGCTTGAGTTTGACTGCGTCTGGATGGTTGGCCTAGAAGAGAATCTTTTGCCGCATATCCGAGCTGCGAATGAAGGCCTCTCCGCAATCGACGAAGAACGACGACTTTGTTACGTGGGAGTGACACGGGCACGCAAGCGACTTATTCTTTCGCTTGCCCTGACACGAATGAAGTGGGGGAAGGCCAAACCCTGCAAGCCAAGCCGCTTTCTCTACGAACTAACTGGTCAATCAGAGAAATTTAGCGAAGGGCCCGCAAAGGCACGAGAGAAGGTTGGGGCAAAGCCACGAACACGTCGGGCACCGCGTTGAAGGAATACGAGCGAGGCCTACACGACGTTCATATTCTCCTGCAAAGGAGACATAGACAAGGAAGCTTGCTCACCCTCGAAAAACATCTGGCAACATTCCAACCAGGTTCCAGAGCCCACTCTTCCCTGCCGCGATAGCTGAATACATCTCTGCAACTCCTCCAGCAAGCCGCCCTCCCTTCCTATGCCAGGGAAACCATGGCGGCGTTGGCCAAACCCGCAGCGGTGCTCGAAGAATCGAATTTTGGACCAAGGGCAAAAAGTATGGATTATGAACATACCCCAAGCCGCTTTCAGGAGCCTCAATAGTACCACCTGGAAAACCACCCCAGGGAATATTCGCTACTGCATAAGCGAGCGCCGACCAAGCGTTTACGGCAACGACTCCATACCGCAAATGCTCTATCAACAGCTCGACACGAGACTCATCATGTGTCGCCATTCCATCAGGACGCGTCACACTTGCTGCGAGGTTTCCAGGTAGATCATGCACAACATGAGAGACAGCCACACAAAAATCTTCGATCGATTTTCCTTCTACAGTTGTCTCAACCGCAATTGGAATAAACCATTCTCGAGCAAACCAATGGGGGTGTGACTCTCGATGAACATCTCGAAGAAGCTTCGGCTGCAAACACCCATCTGAAACGGGATCACTAGTGGCCTTTTGGTGAAGATCTGCAGCACCTGGATACCATGCCGGTCGAGCTGGCAGACTTCTTAGACGCTGTTCAATACGATCAAGAAAACGTTGCCGTTGGGCCCAGTGTCGACTCGTCAAGACAACTTTTGTCGCAATACAATTAAAAGACGAGTTATTTGCAATCGATGCCGCGATCTGGTCTGCCTGAAAAAAAAGGTCTTTCTCTGAATAGTTTCCGGGAACAATAATCCATGGAGTGACATTGCCAAGTTCACAGGTAATTTCCTTGGTACGTAGCTCACTTTTATTACTCGAAACAATGTTCCTAAATGTTTCCTCTCCCCCTGTAAGATGCATCGCTGTCACTTCCTGAGCACTGATTGCATCACATACAAGTGCCGCACCTCCAACGACAACACGAAGAAGTCCCGCCTCTACAAGCGGGCTCAATGCAGCCCGCAAAACCGGCGCAAGAGAAACCTGTACCGGATGAAGCTTGAGTAAAACAGCACGGCTATGTTCAAAGATTTGACTCACAGCATCCGCTGCGGCCAAGCCCGTGACATTCCCTGCGCCGAGAACAACAGCGACTCCCTCCGCATCTGGACTCGGCCGACACTCCTCCTGCCAAAGCTTCATGAAAGTTTCAACACTGCCCGTATTCGAGCAACGAACTGTTGCTCGATGACCTCGAAAGATTGTGGGGTCGTAAAGTTTGCTCACAGGCAGGACGTCCACGGCGACAAATGAAGACGGTGACCCAAATGGTGATTCATGAATTTGATTCTGCCCGTGCGTCATACGAGGCCGAACAGACACATCAGGCACACCGGTTTTGCCAATACTTTGTAACGCTTGAGCGGTGAGGAACAAAAGACGTAAGGTCACAACAGGACCGGTTGCACATTCCTCTGCCCGCAGCACCGAACGAAGGTGGTCAGTGCATGCATCCTGACCATCAGAACCTGCTGATTTCATTGCGACAGCAGCGCGAACCCAAGCATCTGATTCACTTCCAATTGACTGAGCTGTTCTCATTGCGAGTTCTGCTCGTTCACGTGGGGGGACACTCCTCCAGCGATCCGCTGCACGTGATAATTGCTGACATTCAGAGGCCATATCAAACTCGGCGTGCATTATGATTTCCTCTTTGTAGTCGTATAGCAAGCAAACGTGCTTCACTGAAGCACGTGCACAAAATAAACACAATCGGCCTTTTCACTGATACGCAAACCATTGAAGAACTATACGCCTGAAATTACTTCCAGTATACGAAACGTTTCTGGTGAACGTGTTCACGCTACTTGCCAATGCAGTGTCGTGAAAAGACCCGGTCGAGAATGTCTGTTCCCACCACGGCGCCTGTTACCTCACCGAGCGCGTCAATGGCATGTCTGAGAAGGACTGCAAGCAACGCTTCATCCGGCGGCAGACCATCACAACCAGCCATACTTTTTTCAGCCTGAACGAGTGATTCACATGCTGATGTAATTCCTGCACGAAGCCGGATCGTCGCAGGTGTCTCGCGATTGAGGGATGAAACCGTCTCGAGAATTCGTTGCCTCAGTTGGTCAATTCCAACACCTGATTTCACGCTTGTTTGGATGCGATCCTGGGGGCTGGCCGTTGCGTTTTCAGCTTGTGTTTGATCCACACGGGTTATGACATCAATGCATTCGGCCGTCATTCCACCAGCGATAGCATCGGCAGGCTCTGTGTCAGCATCGTAACATGCGACAATAATATCTGCCCGTTGTATCTCTTCCCTGGCAACTCGGTCAGCTTCCATTCCCACTTCGCGCTCAGCTATGAGGCAATCACCGGGTTCCGAAAACCCGCCGATGCCTGCAAGATCGACAAGAAGGCACGATACGATCCCTGAAGTGTCGTACAACTCGCCGGTAATCCAATCACGTGTTGTTCCAACTGCATTTTCTACAAGTGCAGCATCACGACCAACCAAATGATTAAAGAGACTGCTCTTACCAATATTCGGTGCACCCGCCAGAACCACCCTCGGCAAACCACCCTGGCCTCCACTATCGCGACCGGTTAACTGATCGGTGATACTATCCAATTGTTGACATACATGCCGAATCTTCGGAGTGATTGCGTCCTGAGTAGTATCTGGAACTGGAACAGCATCAGGCGCGAGATCATCCGCAAAATCAATTGCTGCTTCAATATCGGCAACAAGATCAAGCAGATATTCCCGTAGTTCCTCGACTGATCGACCAACGCCTCCCGCCATACGGTCGAGTGCTTGAGATAATTCCTGTGGCGTGCGAGCATCAACAACGGCAACAACTGCCTCTGCCTGAAGCAAGTCAATTTTTCCCGCAAGAAAACTCCGCAGAGAAAACTCTCCACCGCGTGCCAATCGAGCTCCGAGCCGGCAGGCTTCCTGCACGAAAGCCGCTTGCAGGGGGGCCGATCCAGGGAGTTGCACCTCAGCGACTGCAGATCCCAATGGCCCAGCAGGGCCAGGCCAAAATAGCATGGCAACAGAAACTTTTCCCCAAACCGATCCAAGTGATTTGGGATGAAATACCACATCTATCATCCGTGCAGACTGCTGCAGATCAGGTAACTGAAGTGGTGATCCGTCAGCAGAAAGGAAAAGATGACACAAGACACCGCTGAGGCCGTCTCCTGCAAAACGCACAATGGACCGTGCAGATGGCTGGGGAGCCGTTGCTGGAGCAACAATAAGATCAGTCGTGGAGTCCATGACAACCAAGCTGGAGTAGACAGTGGTGAGAAGCAGGTACCGAACAGGAATAACTCGGATGAACGCGGCCTACAGTCTACCGGCGTTTTCGACGTTTCCGCCCACCTGAGGATCGCTCACCTGGTTTACTGCTGACTGCATCTACTACGGTCGGTCCTCCTGCCCCAGCAAGTGCACCACCAGGCTTCGGAGTCGGGAGTAGTAGTCGTTCAGCAATGCCCCAGAGACTTGATGCAATAAAATAGAGGCATAAACCACACGGAACCTTAAAAAACATAAGTGCCATAAAGAACATCATGTACTTCATTACCTGCTGCTGCATCTTTGCCTGTTCATCAACGGCAGGTGGCATAAAGAGCTTCTGCTGCCACAAGAAGAGTCCAATCGTAAGCAACGGAAAGAGGTTTAGATAGGGACCAAGCCACCCTTCAGGAGCGACCAGGAAGCCAGGCATAAAGCCCGACCAATCGAGCATCATGTCTGGTGCAGCAAGGTTGGAGCACCAGCGGATGGCCGATGTGAACAGTGGTGCTTGCCTGAGTTCGACATCTGTCGCCAACGACCGATAGAGCCCCATAAAGATAGGAATCTGGATAAACACCAGAAGGCACCCACCGGCTGGGTTGTAGTTGTGCTTTCGCCAAAGCTCTTGGGTAACCATCGTGCGTTTTTGAGGATCGTTCTTATATTTTTCTGCAATAGCCTTCATTTCGGGCTGAAGCACCTGCATTTTTTGTGAGGACAATGCCTGCTTCCGACTGATTGGAAACATTGCACCGCGAACAATCACGGTGAGAAGAATAATCGCGATTCCATAGTTCCGAATGATGGCATGAAGAACATGAAGAATTGCGATCATTGGCCTCGCAACCCAGCCAAACCAGCCGTAATACACCAGATCATTCATGGACGCCTGCGGACGACCAAACGTTGCAAGCAAACTTGGACGCTTTGGCCCAGCAAATATGTCGAATCGATGTGTCACTGGCACATCCGGTTCGAGCTGTAATTCCCGGGATAGTAATCGACAACTCACATTGACCAACTTCCGACGCGCGGCCTCTGGCACATCTCCAACGATGACCGACTGCACCTCTGCAAGTTGCGGAATCTCGGCGCCTTCAACTGCTGGTAGCAACCCACTCGCAAAATACAAGGCATCTACACCAGCAAATGAAAGTGGCTTTTCATCAAGAATCGCACTCGCCGTTTGTTCAGCATCTTCATCCGTCAAAGTCAGCCCACTAATAAGCGTCGATGGCTCTCCAACAAAACGCATTGCGACATCTCGCACGCCTAATGAACCCCATGAACGTGACACTCGAGCTGCATACCACCACCCTTCTGTTGGCAGACCGTTTGGGCCGTCAATTGCGTACTCAAGCTGAGTCTTTTGGGACGCCTTGAAAGACACCCGAAGCTGCAGCCGATACCGTCCTGCACGGGCATTCTCAACAAGACCGACTGGATCATCTGCTGCCGTAACAAGGCGATACTGCTTTACTACAGTCAGGTCCCCATCGAGCGTTCGACGAAACTCGACAGACCTTCCGTCACCTGAAACGGTTGCTTCCCAATCTTTTTGTCCAAGTTTATTACCCTCTATCTCACCGTCTTCGGGACGCTTTTGCCCATCACGGGATGCGATCGACAAACGAAAGGAGAGTGGATCGTGAAAACCCGCATTTACATCGACGACTGGAACAGTACTGAACTCTGGGCGTATCACCTCCAGGGGACGCCGCGTTGCCTGTACATCGACAGTTTGTTCTCGACCAAGTGCCTCTCCTTGTGGCCGACGGAAGGTAATAGAAACAGTCTGGCGAGGTTTCAAGCGGGACAGAACAGCTGCAAGGCTCTGAGGATCAGGAGTCGTTGAATCTGCTACGCGAACAATAACATCCCCAGCCTGAAGCCCTCCGATTTTTGCTGGTGTCCCATCACCAACAACATTGAGTCGGCATCCCTCAGGAACGATGTCTGCCGCGAAGTGACCAATGTAAGCCCCGCGATCATCCTGATCATGAAACTGTTCACCTGCTAATTCAATACGCTCAACAGTCGCGCCACGACTTGACAGCGTCACCAGCATACCGGCCGGGGCATCAGGATTCAGTGACCCCAGTGACAGATGACGACGTGGTGCCGATTGTGTTACCGAAGGCTCCGAATCTGGTGTTGCTTCACTTCCAGGTTCATTTGTTGGTGGATCTCCAGCAGAACCATTGGGTTCTTCAGTGGTAGGATCACGCTCTTCTTTTGGTTTGACAGGGTTTTGCTGTGCTTTTGCATCGCCATCCACGACCGGCTTTACAACAGGCGGCTTTTCTTCTGCCTGCGGAAATAGAATTGAGCGCATGACCTGACTGCCGAGAACAGCAGCCAATGAAAGAGCGATAAAAACAGCGTAGCGTCGTTCCACGGTAATCCAGCGGGAAAAAAGGGTAGTGTAGCCTGTTTTCGGTTCAATCAGGAGGGGGCGTCTTCTGTTTTTATTAACGCCCTACTAACAGCCGATCACCGAGAAAGTTGTCCAGTTCAGGGATATTGTAAATCTTGTCGCAGGTCACCTTCATATCGTATTGTATCCGCCGATAACGCACGGTTTCAAAATCTTCAACAATGACATAACAGGATCGAGGATCATTATCCCTGGGCTGTCCAACAGACCCAACGTTGATCATGGCCTTAGTGGCTGGCAAGACCATCCTGACCTCAGTCGTGCCCGGTCCAACAGCCGCAGCCACAAATTCCGGCGCGATAGTGAAGACTCCCGGAATGTGCGTATGCCCTTGAAAGCAGAGGCGAGACACCAGTTCGAAAATGTGCTTCAGTTTCAGTGGGTTGTAGACATCTTCAGGAAACACGTACTCATCGAGCGGCCGGCGTGCTGATCCATGAACAAAAAGCATTTCCCCTTCCTTGAAACTCCTTGGTAATTCACCAAGGAAATCGAAGAGGTTATCCTCTGATCGACGCACTCGCTGATCATGAGACTCAAGTTGGTCACGGGTCCAGCGAATCGCTCGTTCTGCTCCTACATTAAATCCATCTGGATCAAATAAGGCCGCTTGATCATGATTCCCGAGAATTATCTTCTCACATCGCTCACGAACAGTAGAAAGACACTCGCATGGATTCGGGCCATAGCCAACGATGTCGCCAAGGCAGTAAAGAGCATCAACGCTCTGTTTTTCAATATCCTGGAGAACTGCAGTGAGTGCCTCCAGATTTCCATGAATGTCACTAATCAGTGCAATCTTCACAAATACTTCCCTGTCGCTGGATCAGCCTCAAGTAATCAGTGTTGTGGCGATCTAACAGGGCACACGCTAAGACGCCGAAAAACAGTACAGAAAAATTTGACACACCAAAAATAAACGGCAAATCCGATTTTTCTAGAGTGTTCTCTGAATCAACATACTCCATAATAATACCTTAAGTTTTGTTCACTGTTCGGTTGCGGTCAAGCAGACTCTCCACATGCCCTCAATTCATAAGTTTCTAGCTATCGAGACCAGCACTAGCCCGGGCAGCGTGGCAGTTGGGACTCTGCCGTCACACGACGCCAGAAAACCCGAGTCAGGTCGTTTCGAAAATTTCCTTTTACAGGAATCTCAGCTCCCTGAAGAGGGCGGCCAGGGACGACACCTCATGCCAACTCTTGTTGCAATCATTGAATCAGCTGGCTGGCCACTCAATGAGGTTGACCTTGTTGTTGTCGCAACAGGCCCCGGGCCTTTTACGGGCCTGAGAGTAGGCGTCACGACAGCGAAGGCACTTGCCTGGACGAATGGCTGCTCTCTTGTAGGCGTTCCAACGGCATGCTGCCTAGCAACTCAGGCCGTTGCAGAATGCGGTTCGTACGATCAAGTGGAGGTTGTTTTTGATGCTGGCCGCGGCGAACTCTACGCCACAACAGCGTCACGACCAGCGGACAGCCTCATATGGAAGATTAGTGAGGGCACGTTAAGGAAACCTGACGAATGGCATAAAACGTTGGCTCCAGGATCCCTCGTCACCGGTCCGGGTCTTGCCATGCAACACGACAGTATCCATGAAATAAATAACAACCCCGGAACACTGAAAGTCCCACCAAAAACGGCATGGTATCCACATGCCCGCACATTATCTTGTATTGGTCTGGCAACATTTGAAAATGGCATAACTACTCCGCCAGCTGAATTGACGCCAGCATATCTAAGAGCCAGCTACGCTGAAGATCGTTCACGTACGTGAACGATACCCACCGCCGATTCCAAGAGGCCATTATTCCTCGGCGTCACGTCTCCCCTGTATGACCGACTGCGAACGCACGGTACGATGAGGAACTAAGCAGGATTTTTGGGCAGCATGGTTTATGAGACACGCCTGACATAGGCTTTTTGTCACCTAAAAACCCTCCTGTGCCGTAACCGTCGTTTTTGAGCGATGAATTAATTTTTCCATTGAATACAAAGTCATTGTTATGCAACCAATCCGCAAACTTCTTGTTGCGAATCGAAGTGAAATTGCCATCCGCGTTTTTCGTTCAGCACATGAACTCGGAATGCGAACTGTAGCAATTTATGCCCATGAAGACCGGTTCTCTTTACACCGTTTTAAAGCAGACGAAGCGTATGTTGTCGGACGCCCTGGCGAACCGTTACGAAGCTACCTGGATATTGATGGGATCGTTTCCCTTGCGAAAGAACACAACGTTGATGCCATTCATCCGGGCTACGGGTTCCTTTCGGAAAATGCCCAATTCGCTCGGGCTTGTGGCGAAGCTGGAATCATTTTTGTTGGACCACGAGTTGAACTTTTAGAAAACCTGGGGGATAAAACTGCCGCTCGCGAACTCGCTGAACGTGCTGGCGTCCCGATTCTCGCAGGGTCGTCACGTGCTCTCGAAAGCCTCGAAGAGGCAATCAAGACTGCTGAGGAACTCGGATTCCCTGTCATGCTCAAGGCGGCTCATGGTGGGGGTGGTCGTGGCATGCGCATTGTACGGAGCAAAGAGGACCTGCCAGCCGCACTCGAGAGTGCTCAGCGTGAAAGCAAAACTGCTTTTGGCAGTACAAGCGTCTTCATTGAAAAGTTTATCGAGCGTGCCAGACATATCGAAGTACAACTTCTTGGAGATACACACGGAAATCTTGTACACCTTTACGAGCGAGACTGTTCCGTTCAGCGCCGGCATCAAAAAGTTGTTGAGGTGGCTCCAGCGCCGAATATTTCTCCGACTATACGAGAACAGATATGTGACGCTGCAATCGCCATTGGACGAACGGCTAATTATGAAAATGCTGGTACGGTTGAATTCCTTGTCGATGCTGATGCTGACAGATTTTATTTCATCGAAGTCAACCCACGTATTCAGGTTGAACACACTGTGACCGAAGAGATCACAGGTGTTGATATTGTTCGCAGGCAGCTACAGATTGCTGCGGGCAAAAAATTGACAGACCCAGAAATCGGCCTAGGAGACCAAAGCGCCATACGCACGATGGGGGCCGCCATCCAATGTCGGGTCACAACGGAAGATCCAGAAAACCGTTTCCTACCAGATTATGGCCGAATTACAGCGTACCGTTCAGCAAGCGGAATGGGGATCCGACTCGATGCAGGCACGGCCTTCTCTGGAGCCGTTGTCACGCCATACTTTGATTCACTCTTGGTTAAAGTAACTGCACGAGGGCTCTCACACGTCGAAACAGCTGGTCATATTGAACGGTGCCTCCAAGAGTTTCGCGTGCGGGGAGTCAAAACCAATATCCCGTTCCTTATCAACCTTGTAACGCACCCAGAGTTTCTCGCGGGGAATTGCACCACACGATTCATCGATGAAACACAAAGCCTTTTCGACTTCCCGATTCGGCAGGATCGTGCCACTCGTCTCCTCAACTTTCTGGCTGAAACCATCGTAAATGGTAATCCGCTGATGAAAAATCGTCAGCCAGTTGTGCGTCGAAGTCCAGCAATTGTGCCAGCGTTTGATTCCCAGCAGGCCCCGCCAGCCGGTAGTCGGACAAAACTCCTCGAACTTGGACCAGAGAAATTCGCTGCCTCCCTTCGGTCGCACAAGTGTCTTTACCTGACAGATACCACAATGCGTGACGCTCATCAGTCACTCTTGGCAACTCGCATGAGAAGCTATGACATGATCGCCGTTGCCGACGCGTATGCCAGGCTTGCGCATGGTCTCTTTTCACTCGAGATGTGGGGTGGCGCGACCTTCGATACCGCGATGCGATTCCTGAAGGAATGCCCTTGGGAGCGTTTAACTCGACTGCGTGAAAAGGTACCAAACATTCTTTTTCAAATGCTCCTTCGCGCAAGTAATGCTGTGGGGTACACAAACTATCCTGACAATGTTGTCCAAGGATTTGTCCGAGAATCTGCATCGGCTGGAATCGACGTATTCCGAGTTTTTGATCCATTGAACTGGGTCCCAAACATGGAGGTCGCCATGACAGCCGTTCAGGAAAGTGGGGCCCTGTGCGAAGCCACTGTCTGTTACACCGGCGATGTACTCGACCCCAAACGAGACAAGTACACACTGAAGTATTATGTAGACCTTGCAAAAGAGCTTGAAAAACGAGGCGCTCATCTTCTGGCTATCAAAGATATGGCTGGTCTTTGCAAGCCCTTTGCTGCAGGCAGATTGGCAAAAGCACTCCATGACGAAGTTGGTCTTCCAATCCATTTTCACACCCACGACACATCAGGTGCTGCGCTCGCGAGTTGCCTGGAAGCTGCTCGGCATGGAGCGAGTATTGTGGATGCAGCCATGGCACCCTTCGCTGGACTCACAAGCCAACCAAACCTCAATGCCCTCGTCGAAGCAACACGAAACACTGACCTCGACACTGGTCTCGACCCTGAGCCTCTTCGGCAGTTAACGCACTACTGGGGAGCAGTTCGCGAACACTACTCTCCATTTGAGTGTGGAATGAAAGCACCCGATGCAGACCTCTATCTTCACGAGATGCCAGGTGGTCAATTCACCAACTTACTTGAACAGGCGCGGGCTCTTGGGCTTGCAGACCGTTGGGAAGATGTGTGCCGAACATACGCCGAGGTAAACCAAATCCTTGGAGATATTGTCAAGGTGACACCAACGAGTAAAGCGGTTGGCGACCTTGCACTTCTGCTTGTTACAAATGACATGAAGGCCAGTGAACTTCTTGAAAATAACCGTGAGCTTGCTTTCCCCGAATCGGTGGTCGATCTTCTGTCAGGTCGCATGGGACAGCCACCGGGGGGCTTTCCGGAGGAAGTAGTTGCGCGAGTCGTTCGTAATCAGACGATTATTGACGGTCGGCCGGGAGCCACACTTCCACCAGCCAACATGGAAGATGCAACGGCTGAAGTCACCGCTCTTGTTGGCCGCGAGGCCTCCCCACGTGACGTTTCATCATGGCTTCTCTATTCACGAGTCTTTCAGGATTTCGCTGAACACAGGGCGACATACGGCGATGTCGCTGTCTTACCAACCCCGGATTTTCTTGAGGGGCCGAAACCAGGCGAAGAGCTTTTTGTTGATATCGAACCGGGCAAAACGCTAGTCATTCGTCTTCTAACTGTTGGAGAGGCCCATGCGGATGGCACACGGACTGTTTTCTTTGAACTCAACGGTCAGCCTCGTAGCGTTTCAGTTATCGACCGCACCCTCGAAGGCACAATCCAACAACGCCCGAAAGCAGACGTTGGTAATCCTCGTGATATTGGCGCTCCAATGCCTGGATTAATTGTGACGGTTGCCGTCAAGCCGGGCGATACAGTCAAGAAGGGTGATAAAATCCTGAGTCTAGAAGCCATGAAAATGGAAACAACAGTTTATGCTGAGCAAGACGGAACACTTTCTGAAGTGCTCGTAAGCCCCGGCAGCCCGGTTGAAGCAGGTGAACTCATCGCACGATACGCCGACGACTAACTCACTACCGATTGCTAAAAACAGGCAACAACCACAGTCCCATGGGCACACCCCACTCTTGTCATCGAAATTACTCTGATTTCAAAAGTTCCTTGAAGACTTTACGAACTTTTGCCACTTTGGGTGCAACAACCGCTTGGCAGTACGGCTGATACCCATTATTCGCAAAGTAGTCTTGGTGATAGCTTTCAGCGGGGTAGAAAACTTTTGCTTTCTCCAGCGTGGTCACGATCGGAGACGAGAAAACTTTTGATTCATTAAGCTTTGCAATAACTTTCTTTGCAATCTCTTTCTGTGTGTCATCGTGATAGAAAATTGCTGAACGGTATTGAGTACCAACATCTGCACCCTGCCGATTAAGTGTTGTCGGGTCATGTGTTGCAAAAAATATTTCAAGTAGTTTCTCATACGGTACAACTGCCGGATCGTACTCAATCTCAACTGCTTCAGCATGACCAGTGAGACCACTACAGACCTGTTTGTAGTTTGGATTCGGAATCCGACCACCCGTGTAACCACTTGTAACACTCTTTACTCCACGAATCTCAGCATACACCGCTTCAGTGCACCAAAAACAACCGCCTCCAAAAGTAGCCGTAGCAACAGAAGACGATTCCTCCGCAACAATTTCATCTGTCATAAAGACTCCTGACATACACATTATGACAATCCAAACCAGAAGTACTCTGGATGAGAAACCATAGCGACTTTTATTGTGCAAAACAGTCATGACTTCAACTTCCCCTTCAAGGCATTCTTCTCTTGGCTATTGGTACAGCCCATCAGTTATTACGGACCGCACGTCAAAGATGTTTGGATCAACGAGGTATCTCAATGGTTTTTCGGCCCATTCCTTAGCATAACCGACGCCAATACGCGGCGTGCGGTGGATTTGTCGGCGCGGCACGTCTGCCCCTTCTTCAATCCATAAGCCTGAAATTGGATCGGCTTGTCTTCCATCATGTTGTTTCGTGACATCAAGCATTTTTGTGAGGCGGCCGGGCCCCACAAACTCTCCCGCGCCACGAAGAAGCACAGCAGCTGGTAGACCTTCCCGACCGGTCACTATATTCAGCATCCAGTGCATCCCGTAACAAAGGTAAACGTACCAATATCCTGCGGGCCCAAACATCGTCCGGTTTCGTGGCGTTGGCCCCGTACGACCATGACAGGCAAGATCGTTGGGGCCAAGATATGCCTCTGTTTCGAAAATACGGTGTTTTTCTTGATGCCGCTTGCCTCGCTGGACGATAAGCCAACAACCTAGGAGATCTCGGGCAACTGAGTCAGCGCGTCGATTGAAGAATGAGGGCCCAAGGATTTTCCGAGAACCACTATTGAGCGTGGTTTTGCTGCTTTTAGACGACAACCCCTTTTGAGATTTCGACGTTTTTGGTCTGTTACCTATGGTAGTAGCAGATGGTGGCAACTTGGATTTCACGACGCTTACCCTTCAGAATCACACAAAATAGATTCCGTCAGCACTGTGCCAGTTTACAGAGGAGAGTTCAATGCAGCAAACACTTGAGGCCGTTGACGTATCGACGAACGAATTAACAGACTCTTCTTACACAGGCAGTGTTCCTTCATGGATTCGTGACGCCCGTAAAACTATCAGCCAGTCTGATACGAATTTCTTTAAAGTATCGCCCGTTCGTTACTGGGCTGACTTTTTGCTGAGTCTGGTCTTCGCCTACTCAGCTGCAATGATTTATCTGCTTGCACCACTTGGTTCGTGGCAACAAATAGCTGCATTCCCAATCGCAGTTTTTTGGCTCTATCGACTGGGCTCGTTGATTCATGAAGTCTGTCACTTGGGTGCAAACGAGATGCGAACGTTTAAAGTGGCTTGGAATCTTCTCGTTGGTGTTTTCACACTGACTCCCTCATGCTTTTTCACTCGACATCACCGTGACCATCACAGTCAGCGAATGTATGGCACGCCTGAAGATCCTGAGTACGTTGCCAACGTATTAGAAGCAGGCAACTGGAAGAGCGCTCTTTGCTACAGCCTCTTCATAATGGCATACCCTATTATCGTTTTCCTTCGTTTTCTACTCGCTCCATTAAGCTTTCTACATCCCAGACTTCGCGAGTTTGTACTCGAGCGGGGCAGTTCACTCACACTGAACTTAAAATATAGACGACAAATCAACAACTTCGACAGGAAAGTAATTACCGCAATGGAAGTGCTTTGCTTTATCCGAGCAGCTGCTATTCCGCTTGCTGTTTTTACAGGTGCCGCCCCACTGAGTCGTATCCCTCTCCTTTACGTGCTTGGTTTAACAACACTCATAATGAACCAAATGCGACAACTTGCTGACCACCACTTCGATGGAGACGGGGAGACAAGTGACGTCGAATCGCACATTCTTGATTCGTGTAATTTCACCCGCAATGACCCGCTGACACTCCTTTTCTTTCCGTTTTCAATCCGTTATCACGCATTGCACCATCTCTTTCCGTCACTCCCGTACCACAACCTAGCTGGAGCACACAGCTACCTTATCCAACACCTGCCAGAGAACTCTCCGTACAGAGGACTTGATCGGCCGGGTTGGTGGGTGGTTGCAAAAAGAACTATCTTTGGTGGAGAAAGGGCGGCAACTGCCACCTCGTAACACATATGGAAGCTGGTATTGTTGGACTGCCAAATGTTGGGAAAAGCACGCTTTTTAATGCGTTAACTCTTTCCAAGGCAGCACAAAGTGAAAACTATCCTTTCTGCACGATCGAACCCAACGAGGGTATGGTTAGCGTTCCTGACAGACGTCTCGATCGGATTACGACGCACGTTCAGACACAAAAAGTGATTCCTGCAGCACTCAAACTGGTCGATATTGCAGGAATAGTGCAGGGAGCAAGTGAAGGTCAGGGCTTGGGGAATAAGTTTCTCGCGCACATCCGTGAGGTCGATGCAATTCTGCAAGTTGTGCGATGCTTCGATGATCCAGACGTGATCCATGTTGCCGGAACCGTTGACCCTGTTGCTGACATGGAAACCATCGAACTTGAATTACTGCTCGCCGACCTGCAGCACTTTGAAACAATTTTACCCAAAGCAGAACGGAACGCGCGGGGTCAGGACAAGGAAGCCAAGAGCCGACTCGATGTACTGAAAAAGTGTCAAAGCCATCTCACAGCTGAGAAACCAATCCGAACGCTTGTACTCACAGATACAGAGCAAGCGGCTATCAAAGAACTTGGCCTCCTTTCTGCAAAGCCCATTCTTTACGTAGCCAACATTGATGAATCTGATCTCGAAGGAACTGGTGAACTGGTCAAGAAGGTTCGTGAAGCTGCTTCCTCTGCACATGCTAATGTTGTTGCCGTGTGCGCGAAACTTGAGGCTGAACTTGCTGAACTTGACGACAATGACCGTCTTGAGATGCTTTCAGATGTTGGATTACGTGAACCAGCCTTAGCCGTTCTTGCCAGAGCCAGCTACGCAACCCTTGGGCTACAAAGCTTCTTCACGGCAGGAGAAAAAGAAGTTCGCGCCTGGACTGTGCCAATAGGAGCAACGGCCCCCCAAGCTGCCGGTGTTATCCACACAGATTTTGAAAAAGGATTTATTCGAGCAGAAATCCATTCTGTCGAAGACCTCGAAAACCTTGGTAGCGAAAAAGAAATTCGTGCTGCAGGAAAATTACGTATCGAGGGTAAAGAGTATGTCATGCAAGACGGTGACGTATGCCATTTTCTTTGCAACCGATAAAGAACTTTTTTCTTTCGGCCTGAAAATATACTGCGGCTCACTTAGTATTTGCTCGTACATCGGCTGCATAGTCTCCCAACTTCTTTTGGGAAGGCTCGGCTACAAACAAAACACTTCGAGCGATACTTGTTCGAACACGTCCCACACAGACGTGCGATGTCCTTGGGAAACGAACCGCTGCAGAGACAACATTTCGAACTATATTTGTGCGAACAACTTGCACAGAGACGAGCCGCCTCACGAGGAAAAGAACCACTACAACTGCAGCATCGATTCTGGGTAACACTTTCTTGTACTGATTCATTCGCACTGCCCCACGAAGGCAGGGAAATCGTAGCAGATGCCAGCATGCCAATGGCTGCCCCGATGAATAAATAACTTTTAGTTCTCAATGGTACGAATTCCTCATGTGAAGGCTCATGCCCCTATCCATCAATCAGACTCAACCGAGTAGGTTTAATCCACCATTTTTAGAAACTGACTTTACTCCTCATGACTTCCAGAAGATCCTACGATCTTAAACCATCGCATGTTTAGCTGAAGCAGCCTCTCCTGCTTGCCAATCGGATTCCTCATCTACCACCGATTGGGCTGATGTTCCAAAAAAGGAATACATGACAGGCACGAGAACAAGAACAATTAATGTTGTAGCCGCCAAACCAAAGACCAACGACGTAGCCATCGGCACCAGAAATTGGGCCTGAAAACTTGTTTCTGTCATGAGCGGAAAGAGGCCTCCGATTGTCGTTACACTTGTGAGAAAAACAGGCCTGAATCGCAGTCGCCCGGCCTCACGAAGGGACTCAAACAATGGCATACCGGACCGAACACGATGATTAATGAAATCTATTAAAACAATCGAGTCATTCACAACAACGCCAGCGAGAGCAACAAGACCAAACATACTAAAAAGAGTAAGTGGCATGCCAAGCAACGCATGACCGAACACAGCCCCCGCACATCCAAACGGTATGATTGCGATGATCAGAAGTGGCTGGAAATAAGACTTAAATTCCATCGTGAGAAGAACAAACATCGCAAACAGAGCAACAATAAAACCCACCCCCAAGCTTTTGAGGCTCTCTTGAGTTTGCTCCTGTTCTCCCTCCCATCGGACGCTCACAAGTGGATACTCCGCTAACAAATCCGGCATCAATCGCTTTTCCATATCCCCAGTAATCTGGCCACTTGTTAGCGAACTCTTCGCGACATCGATATCAGCAACAACGGTAATAGATCGCTTCTGGCTCAATCGATTAATTTCAGAGTAACCCCGTCTGATTTCTATCTCGGCTAACTCATCAAGAGGCCGCTTGACACCATCGGGACTCGTCACGCGAACATCATTCAGTGTCGCAACACTTCGACGTTCTTCTTGTGGGTATCTCACCATGAGTTTTACTTCATGACGACCTCGCTGAAGCCGCATTACTTCTTCACCGTAATAGCTCGCCCGGACAGTTCCAGCAAGATCTGCCAGAGACACGCCCATTGCTTCAGCTTCTGGTTTCACACGGATCTGATACTCCCATTTACCAGGCCGGGAATCATCGTCGATATCGATAACACCAGGGTATTGCACAAGCCACTCCTTGCACCGCTCAACGGCCTCCTCCAACTGACGAATAGATTCCGGGTCACTTCGAGACAAGAGTTTGAATTCAACAGCCTTACCACCGGGTCCAATATTTTCCGTTCCATAAACAAGGCTTTCCACGCCAGGAAAGCTCCCTGCTGCCAATCGCCAATCACTTATAAACTGCTCGCTTGTGACATCTCTACTTTCACCATCAACAAGCTCAATTGCTACAGCTCCTACATGGCTTCCACTGACCCGAGCATCTGGACCGACCTCACCTCGGGCAGCAACTTGCCCTACTGAGCGATGCACAAGACGAACAATCGAATCGCCTGAATTTGAGAGCTTCTGTCCCGTTTGAAAGGCAGCTTGTTCAATTCTACGAGTCGCTTCATCCGTCACTGTTGATGGAGTGCCATCTGGAAACGTGACCTTTGCAAGCAAACGATTTGCATCAATCTTCGGAAACAATGAAAACGGCGTAACACCACTCCGCACGAGTGCTACAGCCATCATGAGAACACTGACAGCGACTGCCATAGTGCTCAGCCGATTTGCTAAGGCAAGATCAAGGAGCGGGCGGTAGCAGGTTTGGATCACCCACTGCAGGCTTCGGTCACACCCTTTCTGCAGCCACGTCAACACAGGCAAAAACACACGAAACGGGAAAAGTAGCCACCCAAGTACGGTGAAAACTAAACCCTTTTCATGAGAAAGGTGGCCAGGAAGGATAAGTAAGGATTCACCAAGAGACATGATCAGGGCTGTGATAAACGCGAAGGGCATCACAGCAATAAATTTTCCCATCACTCCGGAAACGAAGCAGAGTGGCAGAAATGTAATGACTGTAGTCGTCACACTCGACACAACACTTGGCGCTACCTCAGCAGTTCCGTCGATGGCAGCAGTGACTAGCTTTTTTCCAAGTCGACGATGACGCTCGATATTGTCACTCACAACTATCGCATCATCGACCACAATGCCAATCGCCATCAGAAAAGCAAACATGGACAGCATATTGAGAGTCTGGTCTGTTAAAAACATCAGACCACCGGCCCCCAGCATGCAAAAAGGGATGCCTAAGGCGACCCAAAAAGCAATTTTTAAATTTAGAAAAAGTGACAATATTACAAAAACAATGAGGAGGCCCTGAGTGCCTGTGTTCACAAGCATTTCAAGTCGATCACGAACATCAATTGATTGATCTGCCCATGTCACAATCTGATACCCGTGCGGCAGCGATGCCTTGCCAACGTAAGCATTGACTGCCTCCGTCATAGCGAGCAGATCTTCACCGGAACTCCTGTCGATGGACACAACCATTCCCTGCCGACCATTGATTTGATTCGTTGCGGTAATATCTGCGAAGTCATCTCGCACCGTCCCCAGGTCACCTACCGTTAAAACAAGGCCATCGGGCAACGTAACCAAAGGAAGAGTGGCGATCTCATCTCCAACATATCGCTTGTTTTTCCCCCGCAACAGAATCTCACCACTTTCACCACGAATCGTTCCACCGGGCAACTCAAGATTCTCTCGACGGACGATGTCGGCAACATTCCGTAGTGAAAGCCCGTACTTACGAAGCATTCTTTCTGAAATCTCAATATCGATTTCGTAGTCTCTCGCTCCTTGGAGATTTGCAGCCGACACCGCCGGTAAGGCCAAGAGGTCATCCCGCACAAGTTCTGCGACATCGCGCAGCTCAGATTCCGAGACACCCCCGGCAACTTGCGGCGCTAAAATGCCAACCTTGATTGCCGGATTACGAAGAGTTACCTGCTCAACCTTTGGATCCTCAGCAAGTTCGGGAAGACTTGGAATTCGCTCAACCTCCGAACGAATTTCACTGAGCACCTTCTGTACATTTTTCATGCCGGAATCTAGTTCAAAAACACAGAAACCCACCCCTTCCTGTGCGACACTCGTAAGTTTTTTTATCCCAGAAACACTGCGACACGCTTCTTCTACTTTTTGGCAGATCCCTTCTTCGACTTCTTCCGGCGTCGCCCCGGGGTAAGGCACAGAGACAAGGATTATTTCAAGCTCAAACTCCGGAAACACCTCTCGCCGCATACCTGCAAAGCTCATTGCTCCCACAATGAGAATTGCCACAACCAGCGTATTCATTGCTGGCATATTCCTTACTGTCCAAGAGATCAGACTGCGCATGAGGAATTTTCACTTACCTGATTGGGGAGAAGCAGATGACGAACGATCCTTTTGGCGATCTGGAACATCTTTGGGATCACCATGCGACTCGATGGCATTGTCAACGACTAACATATTTGCCCGCGGATTCGCAATCTGACTCAGCACTATTTGGTCATCCGGCTGAATTCCGTCTGCCGTTGATTCAAAAACGGCTCTGCCTGCAGACACCTGGACGAGTGGTGGTTGAAGAATCACCAACTTTTTGCTCCTAACAGCCCAGACATCTCCATTTGGTCGTAATGCCTCACACGGAACTGAAACGAGTGGCTGATTTGTTTCAACCTCGACCTGAACATCAACAAACATTCCACGGAGAAGCGATTTTGGCGCCCCGAGCGGGAGATCTGGCAATGCTGATCCGTAGCGATCAATTGCCTCAACATCCGTCGGATCGGATACAAGGACTCTGCAGGGAAGCGTTCGCGTTCGCGATTCCAAACCTTTCCCTTCCTGCCTTTCGAGCACGCCCTTCCAGCGATACTGACGCTTACCTATTCGGTAAATAACCGTTGCTGGCGTATCAGGAAAATCATAGGGAGACATTCCTGGCGCTCGACGACTGTCGCTCCAGATTCGCGACACATCATCCATCTGCAAACTCACTCTCACCTCGGCAGCACTGGTATCCTCAATAGTGACCAGTGGATTTCCTTTGCTAACAAAGGATTCTGCCTCAACTATTTCTTCAACAACAATACCGCTTACAGGAGCGGCTATTCGTGTCCTTCCGAGGTCGAGCTGGGCTCGCTCAAGCATTGTTTCTGTCAACGTTTGACCTTCATTCAAACGAATGCGACGCTTGGCGAGGACACGACGCTGACCCTGCAATGTATTCAGGTTGTTGTCAGCCGACAGTTCGTCTCGCAAGGCTCTTTCATAATCTGCTTCAGTCACGACCCTGTCGGATTTCAGATTGTTTTGCCTCACAACTTCACGATGCGCTAGCTCGACTTGCCTTTTTGCAAGTTCCACCGAACGAACATTTTGATTAATCTCTTCATCAATTTCCTCAATAGATAAAACCGCCTGCTTGAGTTCCTGCTGCAGCCGTCGCACTTCAAGTTCGTAATCACGAGGGTCAATCTCAAGAAGCAACGTACCTTGCTCAACAAACTCCCCGCTTTGAAAGTCTGCTGTCTTTTTGACGATTCGACCGGCAACTTCCGCTGAGAGTGTTATTTCTCGCAGTGGCACAACAACTCCATCAAAATCAATCTGGAAAACACCAGGTTCACGAACTGCTGCCATTGTCTGAACAGCCGTCGCCGTAACACCTTCAGTCGCTATTCGCGGTGGTGGCGGCTGGCTTCCCATTGCCATGAACGCAGCCACTCCGCAACCAAGAATGAGCAAAGGGGTGATCCAACCAAGAATAGTCCGAAGCATTGTCATTTTAAGGTAATTCTCTCAATTACTTTTTATGTCTTGGTCACTCGGTCCCGATGCGGCACTGAGTGACTTTTTCTGTGAGACCTCGATGGGTAGTGGCGGATGTTTACCGAGAGCGGCCAAACAAAAAGATGTGACATAATCTGCAAGATCAACTGGATTATGAATATTTTTTATTTCAATTGGCGGGATAAGCATGCCAACAACATCACCGGCAGCACGATACAAAAAACATTGGCCTACAACGCTCAGTCCAATACGACGTACTTCGGGAGGTGACATTTCACCTTCTGTCAGTTCCTCAAGAATCGAACACAGGACTGTAAAATGCGGCCGAATATAATCTTCGACAAGTTCCCTGCACGCATCGGTTGGGTGGAGTATTTCGCGAAGCATCAGTCGAACCTGCCAAGGAGGATGATCAAAACCAAGCATTCGCTGAAGCATATTGCCAACGAAGTCACGAAGTTTCTTGACTGCCGGCGTTCCATCGACCCATTCAGGAAGCGGGACCTGCTGAGATCGTTCCTCATGGGCATGCCTCACACTCTCAATGTAAAGCCGATGCTTATCCCCAAAGTAGTAATTGACTGCCGCAACATTCACTGTTGCGAGCGTACAGATGTCTCGAATAGTCGCGGCCTCAAAGCCCTTCTCGGCAAACTCCTGACCCGCTGCAGATAAAATTCGACCGCGAGGGTCATCGTGCCCTTCGCTTGGGACTGGACCTGCTTTTGGAACACTTATTGATGCCATGAATCACCGTTTGAAACGCCTGTTTTAATTATTGTATCCTCCCAACACGCTCTGGCGAGAGCAAACTTTTCCGAAAATTGGTACATTTCGTCAGGTTGCATCTCCAAGGAAGGGTAACGCAAAATGGCGGGATTCGTACGAGCAATATTCTATTTTCCTGCAATTGTGCGTGGCATTTGGGCGACATCCCGAAACTGTTCGGAAGACTAAACAAGTTTTCTTTCTGCTCACAGTCGTTTGTGAGGAGGCTCCCGAGCAAATTTTTGTTGTACGCACGCAAAACATACCGTGCTTCATTCCGATTCCGACATGTCTCACGAGCTTCAGATGTGCAGCACTCGTGGTCAGACAGCCCGAAGAACTTCTTCTGCAGCGAGGCGGCCAGCAACGAGCGCTCCGTTGATGGAAGAAGTTGTCAGATGATCACCGCACAGAAAAAGTCCTGGGGCAAGATAATTTGATCGTGGCCGCTGTCGTCTTGATAGCGGAGTTTCGACCGGCAGAGCTTTTGGCACTGTGACTGTTGACAGGTGATTCCATAGCTTGACATCAGGACCAAACCATACTTCAGCTTGTTGACGAATCGCATCTGGAAGCTGATTATCTTCACCTTCCCAATCCCCTCGAACTGAAACATAGATCAGGTCTTTTCCATCAGGTGCATAGCCCTCGGTAACTGCCGACGGTACAGACAGATTGTCGATTGGCCCCACAGCAACTGGTTCGGCAGAAACAACCAGAGTTTTTCCACAGGGAGGTTTCTTCTCACACTCGAAAGCCACAAGGCGGGTGCCTTTCCACAGTGGAGGCTTCCATCCAGTTGAAATACCCTCTGGGAGGAGGATTGGATTGGCTACTGCGGCACTCGAAACAATAATCGAGTCAGCACAAAACCGGCGCCCATCTGCCAGAACTACTTCACCGCCACCAGTTGGAGCATGAGTAATGCGTACGACTGAAGCACAAGTCTGCAAGCAACCAGGAGGAAGTTTTTGAGCCATTTGCTGAGGGATAGCAGACATGCCACCTGCTGGAAGGCATGCGCGACCACTGGAGAACATCGCAAATGTAAAATTGAATACTGTCGCTGCCGTCGTGAGATTTCTTTCAAGAAAGACACCACCAAAAAATGGCTCAAAGAACAACTTGATAAACTCGGATGAAAAGCCTCGCAAGACTAGTTCTTCACGTGTCGTCCTCTCTCCATGACCAGAAATTGAAGAAGGATTAATCTCACCTCGCCGTACCCCAGCCAGAACTTGGCTTCGCAACCACGCAATGCGCAAACCATCAGTCACGCTAACTGCACCTGACAACACCGAACGAATTGCTGCGAAAGGTCGTCTCCACGGATCACTTACCGGAAACAACCTGCCGCGATGTGCAACAAGTGCTCCAGGTTCAAAGGCCCCGAAGTTGAGCGATGCATAATTGAGAAAACGTTGCCCTTCCGCATAGGAGTCCAAGTACACCTGAAAGCCTCGATCAACCTGAAATCCATCGATGGTATCCGTGGCAACCCGTCCACCCGGAACATCAGATAACTCAAGGAGAAGTACGGAATTGGAAGTCTCAAGAAGCGTTTGGGCGCAAGCGAGTCCGGACAGCCCCGCTCCAACGACGATACAATCAACGTTTTCCACGTGTCACATCCAGAGATTGTAAAACACTGCCTTTAGGTTTTTATCGCCTGCCCTCACAGCGGACGCACGATTGACTGGCTCCGCCAATAATCAAAAAGTGTTTCTATCGAATTCACACCTCCGCCCATGCCACTCTTGTGAATTCCACCGTACGGCACCCCTTTGGCAAAAACGTTGTGGGAATTAATCCAACTATTTCCAGCGACCATTGACTCAGCAACCCGCGCTGCTCGACCCAAATCAGTCGTCCAAACACTATTTGCGAGACCGTAATCTGTGTCGTTGGCAAGCGTAATAGCCTCTGACTCTTCGTCAAATGTCGTCATAAATGCAACGGGGCCAAAAATCTCTTCCCGCGCCGCCACGTTACCAAGGGAACCACTTAATAAACATGGCTTCACATAGAAACCATTCCGCCCATCTACTTCAGCTGCCCCTCCAGGAACCACAACATCAGCACCTTGAGCAACACCTTTTTCGAGATAACTCAAAACCCTGTCTCTTTGTTTTGAATTCACAACAGGGCCCATGGTAGTCGTGCCATCGAGCTGATAGCCAACGTTGACCTGCTGCATTTCCTGCCTACAGGCATCAACGAAATCATCGTATATTGATTGGTGAATCAACCATCTGGTTGCATCACAACAAACCTGCCCAGTGTGGAACGTAATTGCTCCCACAAGTTTTTTTGCAGTTGCTTCAACATCAACATCTTCAAAAACTACTGCAGCACCCTTACCCCCAAGCTCGAGTTTAACTGGAACAAGATTTCGGCCACAGGACTCCCCAACCAACCGGCCCACCTCAGGGGATCCTGTGAAGGACATCCGCTGAATGCCGGGATTGGCAGATAAAGCGGCTCCGGCTTCACTCCCAAGACCTGGAACAACATTGACAACACCATCAGGCATGCCGCTCTCACGAGCTAAACGAGCGACATAAATCGACGAAAGAGGGGTGTCTTCGGCAGGCTTCACAACAACCGTATTCCCCGCTGCCAAAGCAGGCGCTATACCCCAACCCATAAGAAGAATTGGGAAGTTCCATGGGAAAATAAAGCCACATGCGCCCCACGGACTTCGGAGCGTCCACGCTTCATGTCCGGCTACAGCAAGCTGGTTGCGTCGCTGAACGTTCTGCGCCATATCTGCAAAAAACCGAATTGATTCAACAAAATTCTCGACATCCCCCAGAGCATGTGCCGGTAATTTACCTGCATCAATTGCCTCGATTTGGGCCACGACGTGTTTTCGTTGCTCTACCAAGTCTGCAAACCGATGAAGCCGCACGCCACGGTCATTCGGAGCTAGTGTCGACCAGCCTGATTTCTTGAATGCCTCGTTTGCCTTGTCAACACTTTGATTGACATCAGCCGCCGTGTAGGCATGTACCTCGGCAAGCACATCACCGCTACCAGGATCACGAGATTGGAACGTTTTGTCTCCCGAGCCACACCAGTCTTCACCACCAACAACACCAGAGATAAGCCCTCCTGACAGGTATGTTTCAACTTCAGGAAGTTTCGTTGCCGTGGCTGAAGCCATAATTCATCTCCAAGTTATTGAGGGTAGGTATTTCTCGAAGGGTTAAAGCACGAGGGGTTCTATTTGACTTAAGGGTCGCCACATTCTATCTCTCTTACATCATACCCGCGCAATTGCTGATGTGTCGTGATGAGTGGATCATCTGATCCGGTGCGGAACCCCAACGCCCCATATTCTGAAGCGGCATTGCGTCTGCCATGGCTGAAGGACATCAGCCCAGAAGCCGCTGGATCCAACGGCCAGCAGCAAGGCCACTTGAGGCTGCAGACTCAACCCGACCGCCACCAAAGGTATCGCCACAACAAACGACTGGTGGCTTGTTCTGCACTGCAATCATTGGCGCCTTGATCGGTGAAACAGGGAAAGCATATTTCCAGCGCTGAAGCGACGTCGCACGAACCTCATCAGACGCTTTCCCATCAATCCAACAATGTACTGCTTCTATGAGCTTATTTTCTACCTGACTCGGTTCAGCATCAAAGTGCTCTCTACTAAATTCAGCGGTAGCTTGAACCGTGAGGCTCGGAACCGGCGATATTCCTTTTTTATAGTTGTCGCCAATCCAGGCAACCGGGCCGGAACAAACTTCAAGACCGCCAGGGTCAAGCAGCAGACTTGGCTTCGCTAACCAAAGCATAAGGGAAAAACAGGGAGTATATTCCACCGATGAAAGCGCGCCCCACACCTGCGGGTCGACAGCGGGGGGTCGCAGTCCACCAGAATGCAATATTTCCACAGCTTGAGGAACAGGAGTAGTGAGCACGGCGGCACGAGCAACAACCGATTCACTGTTTTCACAGGACAGATGGACTGCATTGTCTTGAACACCCAAGGAACGAACACGAACCTTCGTCTTGACTGGCTCAGATAGTTGCTGTGCTAGATACTTTGGAAGACTCGTCATGCCATGAGCACCTCTCCAACGGGCATGCCCCACTTCATCAAGTGGCTCTACAGCCGGACCTTCGGCTGTTTTTGACTTCGGAAACAAATCGCACCAGGGCATGACAGCTAGAGAGTCTTGCGCTTCTGAGACAACACTTCCAAACGCCCTTCCCTTGACGGAAAAATATTGAGCACCATGATCGCAGACCGCTTCACCGATCCTGCGGGTTGCCATTCGGCCACCAACTCCACGAGCTTTCTCCAAAACGACTACCCGGTAACCGGCTTTTGAAAGATGTCTTGATGCCATGAGGCCAGCGATTCCAGCCCCAACAACAACAACGTCATGTTCACTGGAAGATTGACTAGTTTTTGGAGTGGCCACGAGCTTTCCAAGCAGTAAGAAGGATAAGAGAAAATGGAAGCCACCAAATCAGATCATTCGTCACAATATTCAAACCAAATGCGAGAGGAAGCCTTTCAGACCAGAGCGCCTCAGCAAACCCTATTGGACCAAGCACTTTCCCAAGGAAGCCGACAAATACAATGGGCCAGTGGCGAATCGGATCAGAAGCCGCAATAAGATATCCAATGCCATAAACCCCCACAATCATACCAATACATTGCCAGAACTCCGGGTAGTGAGGCGGTTCCATACCCGTAGCTTGAAATATCCATAATGGAAAAAGGATGGCAACCCCACCCCATGCGATGTTGTAGGCACCAGCCGCATAGAGAACCCATCGCATCCAAGGTTTCGCATTTGTTTGCTCAGATTGACTCATGAGTTTTTCTTGTTGAAGTTGTGGAAGTGATCCAGTAGCTGAAATACCGGTCTTTTTTACAATAGCCGCATAAGGTCTGATGTGCAGGGGATGCGACTTCCGGCAAGCAACTCTCCCTCAGCACAGCCACCAAGGAACCCAACTGTTCTCGAAAACGCTTCCACCCGCGTAAAAACATTTTCTTTTTCAGGGGGAAATTGGGATCCATAGCAGCGAACGGCTTTCAATTTCTGCTCTAAGTGACCCTCAATATTAACGATGATAGGCCAATGGCCTGCTGGAAGATCAGCAACTCCAGCAAACAGAAAATAGGCCAGAAGATTGGGGACCGTATGCACAGGCAGGTGATCGAAGACATCATCCCATTTTGTTAATCGAGAGTAGAAAACGGCTGCCTCTGTTATTGCCATAGCCTGGGCGTGGTCAGGTGAAGCCATCGGTGTTTTATCACCAATTCCAAGGACCAATCGTGGGCGATGCCAACGAAAAATTTTTGCTAGGGCTACTCGAACTTCGAAACAGTCAAACAGCTTTCGATTTGGAAAACCAAGTTGTTCGCGATGCACAACACCGAGCACACGAGCAGCTTTCGCTGCTTCAGCAAGTCGCTCTTCCGGACCACTTGATCGTGGTGTTGGCTCACCGTCAGTGATATCAACGATACCTACTCGAACGCCCTGAGAAACTAATTTTGCGAGAGTGCCCCCACAACCAATTTCAACATCATCTGGGTGTGCACCGACAGCGATGACATCAAGTGGCTCAGGAAGTTGGTCGGTCACACCCTACCCCGCCTTCGTCGCCGCCATAAGGAAGTTCGGATTAATCGCCTCAAATCGAATACGATCCATTTGCTCTATACCTCGGGCAATATTGACCATCCAATACCCCGCGTCGTCTGACCGGCTTCGCAGCGAAGCATGAACCGCAGCAAGATTTTCGATACTGTTACAACTTGTAACTAAACGACCTCCGGGCTTCAAACGCTCCCAAGCCTGTTCGACGAGAGACGTAACCGCACGACCACTTCCCCCGACATAGATACTGTCTGGATCGGGAAGGTCACTCCATGCCTCTGGCGCTTGACCCAAAATAGCCTGCAGGTTATTCACACCGAATCTCACGGCATTTTCTTCAATCAACTGATGGTCATCGACATCCATTTCAATGGCATAGACAAACCCATTTGGAGCGAGCCTCGCGGCTTCAATTGCCAACGACCCACTTCCTGCCCCAACATCCCAAACGGTACTTGTGGAGCATAGTGAAAGTTCAGCAAGAGCTAGGCTGCGGACTTCCTTTGGAGTGAGCAGGCCTCTCTTTGGACGCGACTGCAGGAAAAGCTCATCAGAGTTTCCAAACAGACGTCTTCCTGCCTTACTGGGTGGTTCAGTTAATCCACTCGGTCGAATAAGGATCATGACATTCAGAGGCCCGAATGATTCCTTAGCAATTTCCTGTAGTGAACCCTGCGTGACTCGCTCATCAGGCGAACCAAGGTTTTCACAAACGTAAGCCTGGAGCCCCGTCACTCCCTGCTCAAGGAGGACCTCGGCGACAGCGCTTGGAGTCCATTTTTCGCTCGTGAAGAGACCCGCAGTATCGACGGTACGAATCTTGTCGATGACACGATCAATGACTGGTAACCCAGAAAGATTTGCAAGATAGGCATCTTCCCAGCTCTCTTTAACCCGGGCGAAAGCAAGTTGCATGCTACTTACATGAGGAACAACTTCGAATCGCTCCTTTCCAAGTTTCGCGCACACGTAACGCGCTGTTCCATAGAAAAGAGGATCCCCTGATGCCAAGACAACAATTTTGTGCTGACCGCCAGATTTCTCAATGCGGTCAACCAACTCTTCAAGGCTTGAGACGGCTTCCAGCCGTCCCTGCATGTCTGCAGACAACAGTGAAGTGCATGAGTCAGGCCCTAGCAAAATATTGGCTGATTCGACGATTTTTACGGCATGGGCGGTCATTCCCTCAATGCCATCGTCACCAATACCGACAATAAAAACTTTTTCGGCCGCCACCGGACCTCCTCTGCACCTTATCGCAATAGTTGATCAGGCCTGGAATGAACTGCCACACCCACAGCTTTTCGAAGCATTTGGGTTATTGAAGGTGAAGCCTCGCTTATCAATTCCTTCATGGAAGTCGAGCGTTGTCCCATCAAGAAAAAGATCACTCTTTTTATCAACGACAACTGCAATGCCGTGCTGGTCAGTTTTTGTGTCAGCTTTTGGGTCGAATTGAGTATCAAAACCCAGTGAATATTGAAACCCACTACATCCACCACCGGCAACGCCGACGCGAAGGACTGTGCCGTCCTCTAGCTTCTGATCTGTAATGATTTTCTTAACTTCGCTGGCTGCCTTTTCAGTAAGCGTAACCGACATTGTAAAATATCTCCGTAGGAGTTTGCTAATTGTTTTGAGAAGCGCGACGGCTGCTACAAACAGCCATTACCGGATGAATACTATCATTCGACCGGTCACGAGTATGCTCTCATACAGTCAACTATAGTTTATCCCGCTCATGATTGGCGGCAAAGGGCGGTGCACTGAACACGTCAGAAGTTGACTACATGGCCGCACTTTTTAACGGTTACGCGGGAAAATTGAAGAATATTTAGACGTGACCAAGGGACTGAACCGCTACTTTCAGCCGCTCCGCTGCCGACTCAATCTCCTCAAGTGTGGTCATTCGTGAAACCCCAAATCGAATACTTTGCCGGGCTTCTTCCTCCGATAACCCGAGAGCACGCAGGACATGGCTAGGCCTTGGCTGTTCGCTCGAGCATGCGCTGCCGGAACTTGCAGCCACTCCGGTTCGTGAAAGTTCAGCAAGAAGAGTGGCACCATCAATTCCGGGAATAAGGATATTTAGGTTATTTGGAAGTCGTACGTCTGAGTCAATCGGTGGACCATTCAATCGTATATCTGGAATATATTCCAGGAGCCGGTTCCAGAGTGTTGTGCGTAAAGAAGCCATATGACTTGTGGCTACGCCCAGCGTTTTACCCGCAAGCTCACAGGCTCTCCCCATTCCTACTATGCCGGGCACATTAAGTGTTCCACTCCGGATACCACGTTCCTGACCACCTCCAAAAACCTGTGGATCAATTCTTACAGCTCGTTGTTGACGCCGGACATATAAAGCACCAACACCTTTTGGGCCATGACACTTGTGTGCTGAGAAACTGGCTAAGTCAGCACCAAGTGCAGTTACATCCAAAGAGCAGTTCCCGATTGCCTGTGCACAGTCGACATGAAGCAAAGCACCATGGGCATGCACAATATCAGCAATGTCTGAAATTGGATGCACCAAGCCGATCTCATTATTTGCAAACATGACCGAAACGAGAGCTGGCCCCGAGCTGACCATTTCATCAAGACGGTCAAGATCAAGAGCACCAGGAGCTTTGCTCTCTTTCGTTGCAACTGGTAAACGACAGACAGAGAGGCCTTGCCTCTCGAGTTGATCAGCCACATCGAGGACAGCTGCGTGCTCTGTTTCGGGGACAACACAGTGCTTCATTGACTGACGACTTACCGCGCCCACCATCGCCAGGTTGATACTTTCAGTTGCTCCGCTGGTAAAAACAATCTCTCGAGGAGTCGCACCGACTGCGTGTGCCACACGTTTCCTTGCTGCCTCCACGGCGTCACGAGCCTCCGTCCCCATCGCATGCGTGCCACTGCCTGCGTTTCCGTAGTTATCTGTAAACCACGGAATCATCGATTCAACCACGTCGGGGTCAACTCGAGTGGTTGCATGGTTATCCAGATAAACAGGACCATTGCCAGGCATCACTGAATATTCCTTACCAATTCTGTATGAACGGACCCGAAGTATTTTGTTCCATACTTACCCAAGGACGCCAGCTTCGACCGCTTCCAGAGCAATCTGAGACCAGGTTTCAAACTGTTTGCGATCAGCAAGTAACTTCTCGGACGATTGAAATCCACATTCGAGCAGGTCCGCCTCACGAGATTCCACCTCGGGGGATTGCAACTCAAGCACATGAACAATGCCGAGATGCACACTTCCAACGGGAGTCGTATCATCGTTAATAAGCCCGACGCATCGACTCGTAAATTTTCCGCTGATGGCCACTTCTTCCTTTAGCTCCCGAAGCATACCGGCCTCATATGATGCGTTATCACCATGCTCTCCATCCGTACTGGCAATATGACCGCCGACACCAATGGAACGTTTGGTCCGGAGCCGTGCCTCACCCTGCCCACCACCACGCGTATAGGAGAAATACTGCGTCACTCCATCAGGACCAGACCATGCAAGCAGGCAATACGGAATAAGCTGTTTAAATGACGGGTCCTCTTCTGCTTTCTCGCGCGGCATCCAGAGTGTTTGATTCGGGTCAAGAAGGATCGGGAGGTATTTTTCAACGTCTCCACAAAACCCCTGAAACAACCCCGCCCGCTCCAACACTGAACGAGGTACCACCAAAACATCTTCCTGAGGTAGAGAGGCCACGAGCGTAACTCCTTTTCAAGTTTCAAAACGGGAACTATTTTTATTCTAGGCTCTTATTGCATCATACAACGATCAGCTGACAACGATCAGCTGAATTTTTCATGAAGGCCTAGAAGGAAAACGCTGACAGAAATTTTGCACTACAAAATCAGCATTGCATCACCATAACTCAAGAACCGATACCCAGTCCGAATCGCCTCCTGATACGCGTGCTTGATGAGATCATGGCCAGCAAACGTGCTCACAAGTACCATTAATGTCGTTCTTGGCATGTGAAAGTTTGTCAACATGCCATCCACTGCACAAAAAGAATATCCGGGGCGGATATACAGGTCTGTTGAACCAACATACGACTCGGCCGTTCCAACTTTTGCTGCCGTTTCAAGAGAACGAACAGCGGTCGTGCCAACAGCCACGACTCTCCCACTGAGCTGTTGAGTTCGACGAACAGCTGCTACCGTTTCCTCAGAAACAGCACACCACTCAGAGTGCATTGCATGCTCATCAATCTTTTCCGTACCAATTGGCCGAAATGTATCAATCCCAACATGCAAAGTAACCTCTGCACGCTTTACGCCCCTGCTCTGCAGTTCCTCCAGCAGCGAGGGGGTGAAGTGCAGACCTGCCGTTGGTGCTGCAGCTGATCCAGGCCGTTCTGCAAAGACTGTCTGATATCTTTCAACGTCTTCTCTCCGAGCTATTCCCTCCCGAATGTATCCAGGCAGCGGAACCCGGCCAACGCGAGACAGAAAATCAAGTGTTGGCTCGTCTGAGCACGGATCGACTAACCAGGTCCCTCCCGTATCGCGGGCAACAAGTTCAAGGGCAGCCTGATCTCCTCCATCTTTGTCTATTACTGTGATACGTTCACCAACTCGCAAGGTACCCCGTGTTTTGGATAGCAAACGCAACAAACGACGTCCGTTATCGCTAACAACCTCCGCTAAGAAGAGTCCCTCCCAGCGACCATCCGTTTCAGCCCGCCGTCCATGCAGGCGAGCAGGCACAACCCGCGAATCGTTTACTACCATGAGATCATTCGGCTCGAGGATCTTGGGTAAATCCCGAATGTTCATATGCCGAATCGATTGCGTCGCACGATCCAAGACAAGCAGCCGAGCAGCAGCACGATCTGCCAGTGGCTCCTGTGCAATTGATGACTCGGGAAGATCGTAGTCATAAAATTCGGCTGTAGTTAAATCCGCTGGACCTGTCATGCTTATTAAGGTACTCAATAAATCAACTGCTCGGAATGGTTAAACTAGTCACGTGCACAACTCAGACTCTACCCAGCGATCCTCTTCCATGAGCCTCCATACCAGCGTTCTGGTCAAGGAGTCACTGTCATTCCTGAACCTCGCCCCGGGAATGACGGTCGTTGATGGCACACTTGGAGGAGGAGGGCACACGCGATTGCTAGCAGAACTTGTTGGACCAACAGGCAAGGTCATTGCCATTGACCGGGATCCTTCCGCAATTGAACGTGGCGCAAAAGAACTGGCAAACCTTCCAATTCGGTTCGCTCAGGCGAACTTCTGTAATCTGCCCGAGGTTCTCGATGCAGTGGAAGTTGAAAGCATTGATGGCATGCTTTTGGATGTCGGTATTTCGAGCGACCAACTTGCTGACCGTGAAAGAGGGTTTTCATTTGACTCTGAGGGACCACTTGATCTGCGATTTGACCCAACCGAAGGCGAGCCCGCATGGAGGCTTATCAACCGTCTCCGACCAGAAACACTTGCAGACCTTATCTATGAATTCGGTGAAGAACGACACAGCCGCCGAATCGCGCGACGCATTGCGCAGGCTCGAGAACGCCAACCAATAGAATCAGCCAGGGAGTTCGCCAAACTTGTCGTGTCGGCTATACCTCGACAAGCAACAAACAAAAAAAGGATTCATCCAGCGACTCGTACTTTTCAGGCACTTCGAATCGCAGTGAATGAAGAACTCAAGAGTCTTCAAATAGCACTTGAACGCATACCCGATCGTTTGAAACCTGGAGGCAGGCTGGTTGTTATTTCATTTCATTCACTCGAAGACCGTCTTGTAAAGACAGCTTTCCGTAGCCCTCAAATCTGGAACTGCCTTACGAAATCACCTGTTGAGGCTGCGGCAGATGAAGTCGCTATGAATCGTCGGTCTCGGTCAGCACGACTTCGAGCTGCTGAAAAAATCTGAACTTTGCTCCGCATCCAGAATGTTACGTGGCCTCCCTATTTTGCCACGAGGCGAGTGCACCAATTTGAGTGGTTCCCACTCTAACGATGCCGTTTTCACTGTTTTTAGGAAATAGCACTCTTTTTGCAAACACTCTTTTTTCTTTCCCTGCCGCTCTAGCAACAACAGCGTAGATTCAGCAGAATCACCGCTCTTGAGAAAAACCTCGAGCTGCGAAGTACGCAGCCACTGAACATAGATTATTCGTGCGGACTTTGAATGGGACGTGAATCCAAATTCCTTCTGTCGTTGCTTGGTCTTCTAGCAGGAATTTTTGTTACTGCACTTGCTCTACGACTGCTCATACCACGGCCGCCCGAGGGGGCTGGTCCAGATATTCATACCCTCACTTTTAACCCTTTTGCAGAAACCGTCCCGCCTCCTGACCTTACCCCGAGCCCAGAAAAAAAGACTCTCCAGCACAAAGCTAACGCTCCTGATGCGCCACAAACACAGCCACGCTTTCCGAACGTTGAGGCCAGCTTTGAACCTTCGTTTAACCAAACAAACCCAAACGACTTTCCTCTTTCAGCGACGAAACTTGATAATCCTCCCACGCTTGAACCAATCCATAAAACCCCAGCCCCCGATAATCAGGAGCCGGGTATAGAAAGATTTCCAGACGTTGAAAAGAAGAACGCGCCATGGCAAAAACCGGGAACAATACAAACGTTTCCTGAAGCATCAACACAGGCTGTAGATGACGTCAATTCACAGTTACCTCCACAATCCCCACCCATCGCCAATTCACCACTTCAAACAACTACTACAAAATCAATTAAGAAGCTGTCGCCAGGAATGCTTTATGACGTACGAGAGGGTGACTCCTGGTGGCAACTTGCTGAGAGTGCCTACGGTGATGGCCGTTATTACCGAAGCCTTTTTGCATGGAATAAGACTCTTCAGCCACGGGTATCGCTATCTCCAGGCACAACCCTCGAAATACCGCAAGCAAATCAACTTCAGCTAGCATGGCCGAGACTGATTCCTGCCGAATAGACTCCGGGGCTAAAATCGCTCTGGCCTCGTCTTCTTTCCACCGCTACCGTCCGACGTCTCGTCATCGTTACGAATGCAGATGACATCGTCTCCGAAGTGGTGAATACATGCAGTTTGGAAAACTCGAAAGAAGATTTTTTCTCATCGGTGCGATAACGTTGTTTATCCTACCGGCCAATATTCTATTCGCAGCAGGCTACCGAACAGCAAACTTTGTTGTTGAAGCCCCCAGCCCTCAGTTAGCACAGAAGATTGGAGATGCTGCCGAACAGTATCGCCACGACCTCGCCATTGAATGGATCGGACAACCGCTTCCTCGGTGGAGTCAGCCGTGTCCGATAACAGCAGAAGTAGCCCCAACACTTGGAGCAGGTGGTGCAACAAGTTTTGTATTTGATAGAGGCGAAGTCTTCAACTGGACAATGACTATCCAAGGCAGTGAAGAACGGATTCTCGACTCTGTTCTCCCACATGAGGTCACTCACACAATTTTCGCGAGCCACTTTCGTCAACCGCTGCCACGATGGGCCGATGAGGGCGCCTGCACAACCGTAGAGCATCCAGTAGAACGAGCTCGGCAGCACAGACTACTCATAGAGTTTCTACGGACCGGCAGAGGGATTTCATTCCCCGAAATGTTCGCTATGAAAGAATATCCGGCAGATGTGCTTCCACTCTATTCGCAGGGCTACTCGCTTGCTCGCTACCTGATAGAGCGAGGCGGCAGAAAACGATACATTCATTTCGTCGGTGACGGTTTAGCAAGCAGCGATTGGCCAGAGTCGTTGAGTCAGTATTACGGCATTCATGATATTGGTAAACTGCAAACCGTTTGGCTTGAATGGGTAAAGCGTGGTTGCCCTGCCCCGCCGGCGTCAGTTGCCGCTGCGATCCCTCAGGTTCAAGACATCGCACGAACCACCCGGGGGCAAAGCCCTGACGGCTCATACGTAAAAGGACCCACAAGAGATAGAATTTCTGCGACGGCGGCACGACAATCGATTTATGTTCAGCGAGCTCAACGCACTCAGCGGGAAACCAATCACAATTAGCCGCCAATAACTAGAACTGTCATGTGATAAAAAACTGGTGCTGCAAAGCAGATCGAATCAATACGATCAAGCACGCCACCATGACCAACTACAAGCGTTCCATAATCTTTTACACCGCGGTCTCGCTTGATGGCTGACATTGTCATGCCGCCAGCAAATCCCACAATCGCGACTACCAGCCCCACGATTGCAGCCTGCCATGGCTGAAATGGCGGGGCGGCCCACCATAAAACTGCTGCAAGGAGCGCCGTACTCGTTGCACTGCCAAGCAAGCCTTCCCATGTCCGATTCGAACTGACTGCGGCAGCAACTAAGTTCTGCCCCAGCATTCTACTCCATACATACTGCATACAGTCGGCGAATTGGACAAGAAGAATTAAAAAGAACAGCAGCCGAAAGTTTGCGTCACGGCTACCTAATTCACTCACTCGTTCCGGCCCTCCGTCGACTTGAAGCTCGAGAAGAGCTGGTGCAAATGACAAGCAGTACACACAGACAACAAGACCCGCCTGAATTTTTGCTGTTCGTTCAAGAAACCGCTTATAGTCGCCAGCTACCGCCGCCCTAGCAAGAACGAAAAGTGTCGCGTAGACAGGGAGAAAAACACTGTAAATGTCGTATCGATTCAGTCCGACAAGTACATAGTGGAGGGGCGTGAAAAGAAAGAACACCCAAAACAAAGCCCTGTGATCCCCCTTGCGAGTTGGCGTGAGTGTAATGAACTCTCGCAATGCCCAAAAAGAAACACAGCCAAACAGGATGACCGTGGCAGTCGACCCAAGCCAGAAAGCGGCGGCCAGAACCGTACACAAGACCCACCACCCACGAATTCGCATATTAAATGTCCGCACAGCAGCAGCATCGATACCTCGGTCCGGATGCCGTTTCAGAAATTGCCCTACCCCTGTCACTACAGATAGCAAAAGCAGGACGCCAGCAACTAAGGCAATGGTACGGATATCATTCACTTAGAAGCCGCCCTCTCTGAGATTGCCATTGGATTTTAGTGCTGCCACTTTTTCTATTCCTTCAAAGATAAGACTGCTCTGCGTGCTCGTGCGAGAAAGTCTAGCTTGGCTTCATCTCGCTCTAACCAGAGTGGAGGGCCAAAACTTATGCATGAAAGTAAGGGCACGGGCAAAAATTCTCCACGCGGCAAGACTCTATTAAGGTTGTCGATGTGAACCGGAATCAATTCAATTTCGGGACGTTTTTTTGCTAAGTAATAGAGCCCACTTTTAAAATCACCGACCTCGCCGCTCGTGCTTCGGCTGCCTTCAGGGAAAACGATAAGCGATCTCGTACTCCCCGCCTGACGTAGCATAAGATCAACTGGACTCTGGTGAACTTTAATATCAGTTCGATCGATCAGAATTGCATTGAATACTTCTTCAGCCAGCCATCTTCTCAAAGCACCTCGAGACCAATAATCTTTAGCCGCTACAGGACGGGTTATTTCCCGAACTCGTCGCGGCAGCGACGCCCAGATCAAAAGTGCATCAAGATGGCTCGTGTGATTTGCGAAATATACCCTCTGGCATGTATCCGGCTGACTTGCAATCCAACGGATACTCGCGCCCGCCAACAAACGCGCCAAACCAGCTAAACCAAGACCGGTTATTTTACATAGTGTCGACCGGCTAGCGGGTTGGTCGAGCGGTGGTGTTGGCATATCAGCTGGGGCAAGCATAGAGGAGTAAATTAAGTCAGGGAACGAGACAATGAAAAGCAACTAGGGCAATGGCACAAATGGATTATGTTTTTTCTCATGACCAATTGTCGTTGGCTCGCCATGACCGGGCAAAACAATTGCAGCGTCTGGCAGCCTGTAAAGTTTATTCAGGATTCCTGCTTCAAGTGCCGAGAAATCACCGTCAGGGAAATCCGTTCGACCAATTCCTTCATGAAACAATACATCACCGGCAAACACCAGGATTGGATCACTTGCAAACCAGAAAACGATATGGCCGACAGAATGACCAGGAATCTCAGCAACGGTTCCGCAAAATTCACCCACCCGTAAATCCTCACCCTCACGTAAGAGGGTATCTGCTGGTGGACTCTTTACATCAATGCCATATCCAGCAGAAAGATTCGCAACGGGGTCGGTCAGTTTTCCAGCATCACCGTGCCCTATTAACACAGGAACCGAAGGCCATCGCTGTTTTATAGCGGAAACGCCTGCAATATGATCAGAATGGCCGTGCGTTAGTACAATTGCCGTCGGATCAAGTTTGCGCTCCTCGACTACTTCGATGACAGCCTCTGGCTCAAAGCCTGGGTCTACAACAAGACAGTCTGAAGACCCTGCTTGTATGAGAATGTACGTGTTCTCGTAAAAAGGACGAGAGACAATCCGATACACCTCAAACGGCGATACAGTAATCAATGGGTGACGAGATTGCATGTAAAAGTAGCGAGCAGGGAGAGAGTACGGTAAACACCGCCGACTCAATGATACGCGAAATCTTGGGAGTTCGATAAAAACGTCCCAAAACAGGCGTTTTTTGCCATTTCGCACACCCCAATGGATCGCTAACTTCTCCGTGTAGGTTACGAATCGTATTTTTGCGGCTTACAGGAGTTTGTCGGATCATTCTGTTTGTGCGAATCAGCCATACAAAAGCGATCCATCGAATGAAGTACCTGTCCGCGTTGCGATACCATAAAAGGATTTTTAAATATAAATTGTCGCTTTCAAGCGACAGGTCGGCACGAGGAAA
>JAQWMC010000016.1 GCA_029246985.1 Pirellulales bacterium | reverse complement strand
CGCATCTGCTCGAGAGTGAGGTGGTGCACAGTTCCTGCGGCACTCACTACGTTTTCTTCTAACATCAGGCTTCCCATGTCATTCGCGCCAAAAAGAAGCGCGAGTTGGCCAATGTCCCTGCCTTGGGTGACCCAACTCGATTGGATATTGGGAATGTTGTCCAAATAGAGTCGGGCAACTGCCTGGGTTTTCAAGTATTCAAAGGCACCGGAAGGGGGAATGTGAGCCATCTCGGTGTTATCCGGTTGAAATGACCAACAAATAAAAGCGGTGAACCCGCCGGTCTCGTCCTGTAGTTCGCGTAAACGGTCGAGATGCTCTATTCTTTCGGCCAGTGTTTCAATGTGGCCAAACATCATTGTTGCAGTACTTCTTCCACCAAGACTGTGCCATTTTCGATGGACATCCAGCCAGTCATCCGTCATCACTTTCCCACGAGTCATGGCCGCTCGAACACGGTCCACAAGTATTTCACCACCCCCACCGGGAAGTGATCCGAGTCCTGCCGCCGCTAGTCGTTCAAGGATTTCCAGAAGTGGAAGCTTGGTTACCTTTGTGAGATGGAAAATTTCGGGAGGAGAAAATCCATGGACATTCACTTCAGGGTACTGAAGCTTAATATCTCGAAGCAGTTCCTCGTACCATTCGAGTTGTAGTGTCGGATGCATTCCTCCTTGAAGCAGGATTTGATCTCCTCCAATCGCAACAGTCTCTTCAATTTTCTTGAGAAGGATGTTTCGGTCGAGTACATATCCTTCGGGGTCTTTAGGCCCGCGGTAAAAAGCACAGAAATCACAAACAGCCGAGCAGATGTTTGTGTAGTTAATGTTTCGATCAATGTTGTAGGTTCTGTACTGCTCTGGGTGAAGTTTTGTCGTCACAGCATTGGCAGCTTTGCCAATTGAAGCCAAAGAGTCGGACTCAAGTAGCTGAATTGCATCATCGCGTTTTAAGCGGTGCCCTTCGGTGACCGAGTTGAGGATTTTCTGAATTTCTTTTTCAATCACTGGGCACCGGTTGGAAAGTGTTTTGAATATTGGAATGCAGCATCGAAATTACCGTTGGATGGAGCGAGACCAAGTTCCATGGCGTATTCGTGGAAGAGTTGCAAGCCCTGTCTTTCATCGTACCCGAGATTGTAGTGCAGATTGTCGCTTAAGTAGTCCAGACATTGTGGTACTGAAAGTCCGTGAGGAGCAGCTTCGATGGCTGCTATGGTTGCTAGATTAGCGAGGCCTGCGTCGCGGGCTGCATCAAGACGTCTGCCCAGACGCTCGAAGTCAACCGAGGGGCGTGCTGCCCACACAGCAAAAACAAAAGGAAGTCCTGTCCATTGATGCCATTCGTCACCAAGATCCCAAACAGTTTGAAAACCACCACTTGTTGGGCCAATCGCACGATCACCGATTAGAAGTACTGCGTCGGCACTTGTCGACTCTATGCTTTCCCCGATTGGTAGCATTTCAAGTTCTGGAAAGATGCCAAACCGCTTGGCTAATAAAATTCGGCAAAGAGCCACACTTGTTCTTGAACCTTCGTCTATAGCGATTCGGGAAGTTTTTTCTGGACGGGTGCGAAAGAATAGTCGAACGCTCATGACTGGTCCGAGACAAGCTATGCACGCGTTTGAAACTACTTGGTATCGACCCTCACCGTGGGATGACCAGCTATTTTCATTTCTGGACGCTTCAGATCGAGGCGTGTCGAGGCGCTGAAACAGTTCAATCGAAGGAATAAGGGCAACATCCAGTTCATCAATTGCAAGACGATCTGCCAGTCTGCTCGGAAGGTCAAAGTCCAGCGAGTCACCTAGCCCATGTATCAGCGGTCGGGTATTCAGGTATTGAACCGCACCAATGCGTTCACTTCCTTGACCAACCGGGTTTCGGCTGCTTTGCGGAACCTTCAATGTTTGTCGTGGACGGATCATGTTTACTAAGAATGCAGTACGAATTTTTCCGGGGTCTAAACGATATCTAACCCTTAAACAATAGACGAATCAGCGAGTGAGGCCAGAAACCAGCGTTAATGAGCCCAGAAAAAGATGATCTCAGGGAAAATGATCGACTACGATGTCCTCGATCCACCCAGAAGTAAGACTTAGGGCTCCAGTTGCCTGAATGCACGGATTCCGACTACTAACGGCAAGAAAGTGGCCAGCAGGCCAACTGGAACAACAATGAGGATGCTGGCAACTTGTCCACCAGAGCTCCCAAGGAGCCAACTCGCCGTGTTCCCGTGGAGTTGGCCTACAGTCTGATGCAAAAGATTGAAATGGTTCGTAAAGCCAACGGTAATCACGATAAAAATAATGAACATCGCACTGAGAACGAGGCTTAAAGTTCCCCCAAATCCAGCTGCAATTTTGGCTGGGGACGATTCACGGAAATTTGGCATGCTCGCCCCCATGCCAACAGCGATACCGGAAAGTCCACCGCAAAGAGCAAGGCAGCATGTCAGGTGGACAAAGACTGTGCCCCAGGGCAGCCCAAGCATGGAGTCACTTAAGAAAATTAATCCGAGACAGGGTATGAGGCCACCTACAAATGAGAAAAGGAACTTTGACCATATAATTTGGTCTCGACGTATGGGAAGAAGACCGAGAATCCAAAAGCAACGACCCTCAAGGCTTATTGATGGAAAGACAAAGCGTGTTGTGAAAGTCGAAAGTATGAGACCGACGACAGCTAGGTTGAGGTGTCCGATAAGAGATGCGTAGACGTGCGTATAATTAAATGAGCGAAGGTTATAGAAATAAAGACCCAAGAGACCAAAAAAGATAACGAATTGAGACCATTGAGTGACGTCACGGCGAAAAATTTGGAGATCTTTGACAAGAAGCAGACGGATAGGATTCCCAACCTGCGACCCTGCACGTGAGAGTACTTCATCGAGCCAGAAGAGCCGTCGATGCCTTCTGATTGGTACTTCTGCCTGGAGGTTGCTGTACCCTTTGCGGTAGGTCCATCGAGCAACCCAACTGGCTACAAGGCTTAGAAGAAGCGCATTGGCAAGAATCAACCCGAGAAACTTTAATGCTTCAAGAGTGCTTTGATAGGTCAGGTCACGTGATTCCCCACGGAGTGCCGCATCGAGTAAGCCCGAAGAAAGCCACCAGCTTGGCAGAAAAACCTGCTCTGTCATTGCAAGACGAGATAGCGTTTCCTCAAACCAGGCGGCTGTGAGCAATTGACTCTGAACGGCGCTAAAGGTTGCCCACGACCCCCAAAGAATTCCCATCGCAACAATACCGAGCGATATGGATAGTGCACGGAGTCGTAGTCGAGGTAGCCCAGCAACCACGAGCATGCATAGTATGCTGCCGATAGATGCTGGAATGACGACAAATGTAACGATAAACGGTATGAGCAGAAGGAAGAAGGTCCACGGGGCATCCCTCACGATGCCATATGCAATGAGCATTGGGCTACCGAGAAGAATGAATCCCCAGCTTGAGAACCAGAGTGCTTCTGTGAATTTGTGGGCATGGATCGCTTCAGCGCGTAGAGGGCATGTCAAGAGAAAGGACGACTCTTCGGACCGGTACAGACCACCGTACATTAAGATGCCGGTTGAAAAGGTCATCATTACCATCAAGGCCGAAAAAAACGTGTTAAACAGCAACGACATGACTTCGGCATGCATAGAGTCAATGAAGTTGAATGCATCGTAGAACAAGCAGAACACGGCAGCCCAGAAAATCAGACTGAGTACGAGGACAAGCCCAAAACGGAAACGTGACTGGCGGACGATTGAAGTGACAACGTTCCACGCAAGTGTTCTTCGGAGCTTCCTCGAGAGCTGATTTTCCTGAGGAATATCAAGCAATTGATTCTGCATTTTACCGCATGTTTCTTTTTTTATATGTCATTAGACGATGCCTTCTGACGGCCTGTTGGCCTTGATGTGATTTCAAGATACAGGTTTTCAAGACTTCTTGTTTCCACGTCTACTTGTTCTTGGAGTTCTGAAACAGTCCCAAGAAATTTAAGATCTCCTTGCACCATGATGCCCATGCGATCAGCCATTTCCTCAGCCATCGCGAGCGTGTGAGTTGACATGAATACAGTCATGCCATCCGCAGTTTTTGACTTTAATAAGTCTTTAACGATACGAACGCTTCGTGGATCAAGGCCAACCATCGGCTCATCAAGTACAAGTACATCAGGGTCGTGCAGGAATGCAGCCGCGAATACAAGCCTTTGTCTCATGCCCAGAGAATAGTTCTCGGCAAGTTCGTTAGCGAATTCATGAAGCTCAAACCTGTCAATTTCTCGCTTGATATATTCCTGCGAAAGATCTCTTGGTATGCGATACATATCAGCAATGAATCGTAGAAATTCATGACCCGTAAGTTTGTCGTACAGGTAAGGCTCATCAGGTACGTAACCCAAATGAAGATGAGCTGAGCGAGTTTCCGTTATGAGGTCATGGCCGCAAACCCGAATAACTCCACCAGAAGGACGAAGCAAGCCTACGAGCATCTTGATCGTTGTCGTCTTGCCTGCGCCATTCGGACCAAGGAGAGCAAATAATTCACCTGAAGGTATTGTCAGGCTGAGGTCTGATACAGCAATCTTGCTGCCATATGTTCGAGTAGCATGTTCAAATTGAATCATATTGTTAGTACTAATACTGCGTTGTGATGTGCAGAGAACGCATAGTCATCGGTTTGTCTGGGAAGAGTTTACATCGCTATCCCCAGGTCTCTCAAAGAGACTCTTTACGTGATTCATCCTGCTGGCAAGTGATGCGGCGGCCGTGTCGGTACGTCGCTGGAAAAGTAGTTTTACACCGAGTACTGTCGACTCATGCTGTAGTACCCTGCCACGAGGGCCAATCCACATTCTGCTTCGTGGCGGTTGGTGGTCATTGGGTGTAGTTCGGTAGTTGACGATGTCGGTATTTACAAGTTGATTATTAAAGTACAGGACTTCATGGCCAGCAACGTTCGCGTAAAAAATTTCTATTGGCTTGTGACTTGGTCGAAGCGGGCTGTAAATAGGAACAGTCCAGCGTTGTCCTTGGGAAACTCCTTTCATGGTCGCCTGAGGCGAAAGCTCGTCTCGGATCGATAAATCATTTGGCAATTGACGACTTGTTTCGTATTGCAACTCACCAGAATGAAGCGACACCGTGACTTTGTTGCCAGGTGTGATTTTGCCATGTAAGCGAACAGAGTGCTCAACTCCTGGGACTTTGACGATTGATTGAAAATTCCGTAGTTCTCCATGGCTGTTGATCGTCATGCAACCCAAAACATCAAGTTTCATCGATGGATGGAGCGTTCCTGCGTTCGCTCCTAGTAACGAATTTGCCCAAGGCGGCAACAAGTCGTTCAAAGGAAGTTCATCAAGTTGAAGGCTCGACCATACGGTTACTGTGCCGGAATGGCTCGGCTCAACAATGCTTAATGCGGATCCGGCCGGGCTGTCGTTAAGCATGATCGTCCAAGCTACCGTTGAGGTGTCCTTAGTAGGAGTGTAAATCGACTGATAGCCTGATGGGGTATCAGACGTGATGGTCGGTAAAACTCTACTGATAAATAACCAGCTGTTTGCAATAGCTGCAAAGACCAGAATGAGTGCTGTGACGATTGGGCGATACATTGAATTGAATTTGTGGCTCTCTATTTTCAGCTGAACAATAGAAATAGTTGTTGTATGATTTCTCAGATATTGTCACAGTGAACAAGTTACGCACGGCGTCATTAATGCGAGAGATGTATTCCTGGAACACTCTTTTTGCGAATTTGTGTTTGTTACCTGAAACAGGTGGTGGGGTTTTGAGGCAGTTTTTACGCCAGAAAGGTAAATAATACCCGAGACAAGTATTGGAGTTGCTAAATTCACGCCACAATTTTTATAATGTGGAGAGTCAGGCGGGGTGGGTTTCAGGAAATTTTCGCGGCACTTGGTTTTTGTATGTTTGTCGAGTGTTTTCGGTGAAGAATCATTCGGACGTTGGTCTGCGTTTAGATTCCCTCCCTCGAAAAGGATAGCGATGTTCGGTCAACTGGAAAGAACCCAGGAGGTTGAGCGATGAGCGATTCTGTCTACTACCATCAAGGGTGTCCTGTATGCGGCAGGATGTTGAGAATAGGTGTCCGTTTGCTTGGCCAGCGTGTTTATTGCCAGCATTGTGGCGGAGGATTTCGAGCAACCGATGAGACTCTTGAGGACGATGAAGGAGCATTCCGTGCGGTAGCGCAGATCCAGGAGGATCGGATTGAAATGCTGCTGGAACGAGCTTCAGAAGCGATTGTGAACTCGTTGAAAGATGAGCAGTCTCAGGAAGAAGATGTTGCTCAGGAAATAGTCTGACGCGCTATGCCGATGGCGGGATCTCAGGCATTTACTATCTACTTGCTTGAACCAAATCTTCTAATACAACCCAGTAATTTGGAAAAGTTTTTCGAACACATGCTGGGTTGGTAATGCATACTCCCTTCGAGCGAAGGCCAACCAGTGACAGGCTCATGGCCATGCGGTGATCATCATATGTTTGTATCCTCGCCGGACGAAGGGGGGCCGGATGTATTGTCAGGCCATCAGGCTGTTCATCAACAATGGCCCCAAGGCGTTGCAGTTCACGTGTGAGATCACTAATACGATCAGTCTCTTTGTCTCGTATGTGAGCAACATTTCGAATAACGGTTGGTCCTTCGGCGAAAAGAGCGACTGCAGCGAGCGTCATGACAGTATCGCTGATTGCATTCATGTCGATATCAATGCCTTTCAAATCATTGCCTTGAATCGTAATGCATGGACATGACGAACTACTGCTTGACCACGTAACAGTGCACCCCATTTGTTCGAGTGCTGCGCAAAATTCGATATCACCTTGTATGCTATCTCGACCAAGTCCCTCTAGAGTAACTGCCCCATGCGTCAGTGCAGCAGCAGCCGCAAAATAGCTGGCTGCAGATGCGTCGGGTTCAATTTCATAATTTTGTGACATGTAACCTGTGGGCGGAATATGCCACTGCCGGTCATTACGAAGATCACATTTCGCACCAAACGACTCAATGATTGAACGAGTCATATCAAGATACGGAGTTGAGACAAGCGTTCCCGTAAGCTCAAGGGAGAGGCCTTCTGGCATGCATGGTGCAACCAATGCGAGGCCACTCGCGAATTGGCTGCTGGTTGTGCTCTGGATGCATGCCTCAGCATTCGTCACTCCATCGCTACGAATGGTAACAGGAGGGCACTCTCCCGCACTTCCTGCCTCTGCCCTGACACCAAGCGTTCGGAGAGCATGCAAGAGATCACCGATTGGCCGCTGCCGCATGCGTGCAGTTCCATCGAGAATATATTGGCCATGTCCAAGGCTTACCAAAGCGGTAAGAAATCGCATTGTTGTTCCGCTTGCTTGACAATCGATAGAAGCCTGAGATTTCGGAATCAAGCCTCCTGATCCATGAATGGATAGTGTCTGCTTTTTCCAATCTGCGTCGACATTGAAACCGAGGCTTTTCAGGCCATCAATCATGATGCGGGTGTCATCACTGTCGAGCGCACCGGTTATCTGACTTGTTCCATGAGCTAGCGCAGCACAGATTACGGCTCGATTCGTGATGCTCTTTGATCCAGGCGCACGGACACGGCCTTGGATTGGTCTTTCCACGGGTGTTATGGTGATTTCGTCGGGGAGCGAGTTGAGTGACATCAGGCTTTAAAGAGCATCAATGAAGAAGGATCTGAAGACTGCCGGGAAAAACGTTTCTCAGGTAGAGTATGCCATGTTGATCAGGCAAGCACTATCAATTCTTGAACAACGCTACTATTCATGAGGGATTCCGTGATGAAATCACTGCGGCCGAGTTCTGAGAGTGGTCGTAGTTCATATGATCTCACTATCCCGCCAGTTGTACACTTCGGTCATGGCCGGATCGCGGAGGTAGGGCACGTCGCAACCGTTCTAGGTAAGCGAATCTGGCTCGTTGTTGGAAAACGTAGTTTCTCTACATGTGGTGGTAGAGAGAGTTTGTTAGATGGGTTTCGGCAAAACGGATTGAGTTTTGAAGAAATAGCTCATTCATGCGGTGAGCCAACAGTGCAGCAGGTTGCAACCGCACTGTGCAATATGCCCGGTGATCAACGGAATGTAGTTGTTGTCGCGGTTGGTGGTGGCGCGACTATTGATTTTGGTAAAGCATTGTCAGCTCTAGCGACAAACATGAAACCAGACTCAGAAGCAACAGCCGAGGAGATGATTATCGATCGGTTAGAGGGTGTCGGTCGTGGTATTCCAATCATCAATCCTCCACTACCTTTTATAGCGGTGCCGACAACGGCAGGCACTGGTGCAGAAGCAACACGTAACGCAGTCCTTTCGTGTCCAAAGCGGCGGTTTAAGAAAAGTCTACGGAGCCCATTAATGGTTCCCCGTGCGGTGATTCTTGATCCAAAATTGATTGGATCGTGTAGTCGTGACATTATCGCCGCGTCAGGAATCGACTGCCTTACCCAGTTGATCGAATCATTCATTTGCTGTTTTCGTTGGGCTGTTCCAAGAGCATTGGTGCTCGATGCCTTTCCGCAGGCGATGAGTGCTTTGCCTCGTCTCCTTGAAAATCCATCTGATGAAATCGCGCAATCTGCAATGTCACACGCAGCATTTATTTCTGGAGTTTCACTTGGAAATTCTGGCTTAGGGCTGGCTCATGGTGTGGCAGCCGCGCTCGGAGTCGAGTGTGGTGCCCCCCACGGTTTGGCATGTGCGGCATTGTTACCAGTCGCACTTCGTGTCAATCAAAGGATTGCAGAGTATGATCTGGCCAGACTTGATCAAGAGCTCGGTGGAACAATGCTGCCTGCCCAAGAAAGCGCTCAACGACTCATTGAACGTGTTAAAGATTTGTGCCGATTAGCTGGGACGCCAACTCACCTCTCGGAATTTGGCCTTAAAAGGGAACGGATTCCTTGGCTTGCCGAACATTCAGGCGGCAACAGTATGAAAGGGAATCCAGTACAACTTTCACCAAGCGAACTACAGGATGTGCTCGAATCAGTTTTTTGAATACGTTTGATGTCGTTTAGCGTTTACTCAAGACAAAAAGACAATTGCTCCAAGTACACATGCAATAAGTGATAGTATCAGAAGAATAAGTAAAAGAAGCTTTGAATCAGATTGTCTTCTGGTGGGTTCAATTGTTTTAATGACGATGTTCGGTTGGGCTGGCTGTATTTGATTGTCTATCTCAATCGAAAAGATTCCCCCGACTGCCTGCTCTTGAAGTGATCGCGGGAGAGGTGGCATGGAAAAATGTTCTGCCGCACTCTTAAGCACAGGCGGAATGACCTGGTCTGCAGTAGGGTGGCGTGAGTTTTGCATGGTGTTGGTTGATGAAGGTGTCTGATAGTTGTGAGAAAAAGATTCAGTGCACAAGAATTCAGAGTTCGGGTTGCTTTTTTCGATGGCACTACTCGACGCGGTGCCAGGCTGTGAGTTCAGCTATCGTGTGTTGGTGTTTGCGGCCAGTTTCACGAATGACAAAAGGGATGTTTTCACGGCATCCCAGTTTAAAGTGCGGATGCAATGCTCTTGATAATCCAGTGAATGTATCAACCGAGATGCCGGCGTTATCGACGTAGCCGCCTAACCAATAACTCGAAGGGGTGTAATCTTCTAGCCAAGTGTAGGGTGAGGTAATGACTAACCATCCACCAACACGAATGCGTTGTGTTATTGAATTAAGAAAGAGCTGGGGCTGATAGAGACGGTCAATCAGATTTCCTGCAAAAACTAGATCATAGTCGTGCATTTCACTAACGAGATTGCATGCATCGCCGGTTTGGAATGTGACTCGGTTGGCAGTGTCGCTGCTCAGTAGACTCTCGAGTGATGTACGACAGTCAGTCGACAATCGGCCCTCAGTTGGAATTTCGTAATGAATAATGCCGTTCTGCTGGAGTTTTTTTGCTGCTTCAATGAAACCAGATGAGTAATCAAGGGCGTCAACATGCTGGAAATGCTTTGCAAGTTCGAAGGATGACCTCCCTACCGCACAGCCAATATCAAGGCAGCGGTTACGGCCTTCAAATTTCACAGAATCCATTAGAAAATCGATGCATGCAGCAGGGAAATTTGGGATACCAAGTACGGGTGGACCATAATGGAAACCTAAATATTGAGCTACAAGACTGGATGTTTCATAGAGTGCAGAGCCAGGTGTTTGTGGGGCGGTTTCTTTCATCTTTTCTTTTTTGTTCATCGTTATTTAGTTGTTGAAAATACGTGGGGCAGCAATAAGGCCGTCAATGAGACTTTGGGGTAAAGGTGACGTCGCCGCCAGTAGCGAGCCGACAACACTACCTCGATGGCACGAGTCACCACCACATTGTGCATTAGAGCAAATTCCATTTGCCGGCTTGCCGGCATGTCTGTACGCAAGGAAAAGTGCGGCGGGAAATGCATCCGGAATGTAGCAAGCTGATGAGAGCATCCCGCCGATAACCACTCGGTCAGGGTACTCTTCCCAGCGGGCGATCTTTGCCCTCGAAATCCATTGAGAAGCCTCGTCCAGAATGACCTCTCGTAAATCTGCTCCGATGCTTACGCCGGCCAGAATTCGAACAAGTACATCAGCTGCAGTAAGGACGTCATTGTCTTTGTGGGTAAGAGAGACATGGCGTTGCACTATTTCACGAATGTCAGGGTGTCGCGGGCCAATCGCAGCGATCAGTGCTGGTACGGCGACGAGACCACCAATGTGAATGTCACGGACTCCGCAATTAATTGCCTTTCGGCCAGAGGCATAATTTGTGAAAAAGTGCCTGTGGTACTCTTCAACGTAAGTGTCATTATGCTTCTGAGGCGTAAGCATGAAGTTGACATAATGATCTAGCCAGCGAGTAGAGTCGTAGTGCCCGGATCGTTGAACCAGCTCAAAAAGTTCAATCGCCAGAAGTGAATTAAGAGTGTTCTCGCCAGCTGTCAGGAATTGGTGGTAATGAACGCCACGTTTTCCCCAATACTGGGCCTGCTCACGTAAAATATCGCCATCTGCGTTGAGCGGCTTGTATTCAGATCGCCAGAGAATGCTGTCGGGATGAATCTTTTTCGGAGAGTGATAGGAATCAAGTATCCCAAACTCTCTCTCAATTGCAGATTGGTTGTAGTACCAATGGACAGGCATAGCGATACTGTCGGCTACCATGGCGCCAAGCAATATCTGCTTGCCAAAAGAAATGGCTGAGAGATCTTCAATGTCGATGGGGTGTTTCTTTTCTTGATTTGATTGGCGCGTGTTCATCGTAATACTTGCTGAAAAAAGGCTGCGACGCGAGAGTTTTTTGAGTTTTCAAATACACTTTCAGCTGGGCCGTGCGATAAGACTGTGCCGTCGCCGATGAAAGCAACTTCGTCAGCCACTCGACGAGCAAAGTTCATCGCGTGAGTGACAAGGACGAAATCAGTTCCAGACTCCTTAAGACCCTCGATCATATCAAGTACTTCAGCAGTCATCTCAGGGTCGAGGGCGGAAGTCGGCTCGTCAAGGAAGAGCCGCTTTGGTCTAACAACCATCGCACGAAGTATGGCTATCCTTTGGTTTTGGCCACCAGAAAGCTCTGCTGGCCGTTTGTCAGCATGCTCATGAAGCTGGAATCGTCTCAAGGGCTCTTCTACTCTCGCTATGGCTTCATCACGACTTAATCTGTGAACATGCACGAGAGGGAGAATTAGATTCTCTCGAGCAGACAGGTGTGGAAAAAGGTTGTAGGACTGAAAAACTGTTCCAACGGTGCGTCGATAAAGCCGAAGGTTTACCTCGTCTCGTTGGAGGGTAGTGCCGTCGAATGTCACTGTCCCACTGGTAGGTATATCAAGGCCAGCAAGAATCCGAAGAAGCGTGGACTTACCACCACCTGATGGGCCGACGAGGGCCAGTGAGTTCACCCTCCCGGTCTCGATTGATAGTTTGTCGAGAACCCGCGTGGTACCAAACGTCTGGGTGAGATCTTTTATGGTGAGCCGCATGGTGTTGCTTGGGGTGCTGGTTATCTTTCGTAACTAAATGATTTTTCGAGCCACCTGGAAGTGGCTGATAGTGGCAAGGTGAGCATTAAATAACCAATCGCAAGAGGTACATAACTCTCAAGTGTTGAGTATGTAAAGGAGTTCACTTCACGAGCATTAAGTGTGAACTCGGAGATGGCAATAACAGAGAGGAGTGAAGAGTCTTTGATAAGAGACACGAGTTGACCTGCTATAGCTGGCAAGACAAGGCGTACGGCCTGAGGCAAAATAACAAGCCGAAATGACTGCCATTGTGTCAGACCAATCGCTCGAGCTGAGTCCCGCTGTGTCTTCGGTATGGCATTGAGTCCACCTCGAAAAATCTCAGCCATGTATGCTCCGCTGAAAGCAGCAAGCACCAAGGTGCCTACCACGAAACGATTTTCGAGACCAACGGCATTCGCTATGACATAAAAACCAAGGAGCAACTGAACGAGAAGTGGTGTTCCGCGAATGATTTCAACATAGATCCTTCCGGTTGCCTCGATAAGAGGATTTTGAGCACCCAGAAACAGCGCGACGATAAGCCCAATGGCAACACTGAGTACTAAGGCTGCAAGACTTAAGCCGAGAGTCACAAGCCAACCGGAAATAAATTTCTGTCGATATTCCCAGACACCAGACCAGTTCCAATCACCGGGCACCTGAAAACAGGCAAGGATGAGCAGGCTGGTGACAGCCGCTGCAACGATGAGGTGAGCGAAAGATCGAGACATGGTCATAGCATAGAGCGTTCGGCTGGAAATATAGAGTCGTAATTCGGTTGCGGGCCTCTTTGCCGTCCCTGTGAGGAAATGAAAGGTAGCAAGGAGTATTTTTTTTGAACTATTGGAATCCTTGTTTTTACTTTTGTCACCCAAAAGAGAACACAGAACAGACCACGAGTTTGCACTCAGAAATAAAAAGGAATGTTATTGGCTTTAAAATAAGCCTTTTCCTCCGGTAAAAACTGTTCTCCAAGATCCTCAAAGCCACCTGTAGCCTGAAATACTTGTAGGAATTTGTTTATTGCCTGAAGCAATGTGATGTCCTGTTTTCGCAGTCCAATGGCCCAGGTTTCCTGCCTGAATGGATTGAGAATGGCTCGTGTTGTCTTTGGATGGCGGCGGTGATGACGGTAAACGGATAGTGAATCGTAAATGAAGGCATCTACTTTGCCTTGCATGACTTCAAGTACAGCAGCCGACTCCATGTCTAAGACAAATACGTCTGCTTTTTTGAGTTGTTGGGCTGCATATTTGTGAGCAGATGTTCCCAATTTGACAGCAATACGAACACCCGGTTTTGTGATGTCGTCAGGTGAAAGGATCGGCGAATCTCTTCCAACGAGAAGAGTGAGTCCAGTTTTCAAGTATGGGTTCGAGAAGGCTATTGCCTTGGCCCGCTCTGGAGTGGATGTCATGGATGAAATAATGCAATCAATCGTACCGGTTCGAAGTGCTGGAATCAGGCCATCGAACGCGATGTTTTCAATGAGAATCGGACGCCCGAGTGATTCGCCGAGTGATTTTGCTAGTTCTACACTTATGCCTTTCGGATGGCCTGCGGTATCTGTCATTTCAAATGGCGGATATGAAAGCTCCATACCAACCCGAAGAATAGGAGGGGCCGCTTTTGCTATGGTTAGTAAAAGTTTTTCAGGCAATGCGATTAATGTGAAAAGGATTCCAATCGCGTAATATATAGATAGTCCTTGATTGCGCATGTGGTTGTCCAGGAGGCATTATTCAATTGTTTTTTTCAGTATATGAAACCAGAAAGCACTACAGGAATACACACGGCGGTTCGGGTGATGATAGATTTTTTGATGCTGTGAATACTCGATGTTGTAGTTAAGTGTACGCTCTGGTGTCGGCTCCACAGATTATTGTGAGAGGAAGATTTATTATGAAGAAAATATATACAGCTTTGTTCTGTTGCGCTCTTCTTTCAGTTACTATTGCAGATAGCCTCGACCAGGATTCAACAAAGGTGGAGTTCTTTGAGCGTATTTACAAAATGGATATTCAAGGAGTGAAGCCTTACGAGGAGTATCAAGATCCGGACTCCTTCTATTCTGAGATTGCAAGAAAAGTAGGCATTCCTCAAGTTGCACACGACGCCGTTGGGAAAAAATTTGGGTGGAAACAGGACGACAAGAGATTTTTTTATGCGACCATGATTAAGGGTGGTGGGGCATCACCAGGTTGGGGTGTGATGGTGACAAAAGTTCCCGTGGCTCTTCAAAAAGCGGAATCCGTAGAGGAAAGAAAAGCACTCCTTCAATTAATGGAAATGAAATTTGTAGTGATTTCATACGACGGTGATATTTCTTTCCCGGAGGTTGAATCATCAGGTCGTAAAAAGACCAAGCCCATTCATCCAAATCTTTAAGACGAGATATTGTCGCTGTGAAGGGGCATCAATAATTAGTGACGCTGTTTCGATGAGGTGTCATCTGCATCGCAATCTTATCTTCTGGTGGCTTGTGTGAATCCAGCCTCAACAAGAGCAGGATAGCCGGGCTGCAAGGCACGTGCGTCATAGCCACGAGATGATAGTATATTTGCCGCCTCAAGGCAGCGGCCGCCTGATAGGCAGTGACAGTAGATGATCTTATTACTGGGAAGACGGTCGTGTAAATTGTTCTCGGTAGTGGTTCGAAGTTCGCTAAGGGGAAGAGACTGCGCAAGAGATAGATGGCCACGTGACCATTCCTTTGGCTCACGAACATCTATGAGAATAGCGTCTTGAGTCATTACGTCGTGCTTAACCTTGGCAAGCGTGTCCTCCGTGTGGGTTTCGGCACGGACATGCGTAAGTGTTCCAATGATAATCGCCATCAGAAGCCCTATTGTTTTGCATGTGTTTCCAGAAGACGGTGACTGATTCCATGGCATTTTTGCAATGACCATCCCCATTCCGCATGTGTCGGTGATGCCGGCAAAAACAAGACCTGCTCCAATAAAACCGGCAAGACATAAGCCGGCAAGTCGGATCTCGTAGATTCCGCCGAATGCTGCCAAGAGGACACCAGCAAAGACGAGTGATCCTGCTGAAATTCGGACCTGTCTTTCCAGAGATATTGCTTTTCGACCTCGAACAACAGGAAGGCCCGCAGTTTCACAGGCGACGGTTCCTCCTTCAATATTCACGACTTTGTTAAAACCAGCAGTAGCCATGGCATCACAGGCTTTTTTACTACGACCACCGGACTGGCAAATGAAGTATAGGAATCCGTCTGTGCCAGGATTCAAAGCCAGTGATGCTGGGTCCAGGCGATCAAGTGGCATGTTCTCTGCGCTCTGAACATGAAGGGTGCCAAATTCTGCTGCTGTGCGAACGTCAATGATCCTGATGGATTTGTTATTTTGAAAACGATTTAAAAGTTCTTCAGGGGAGATGTTCTCAGTCATGTATTCTTCCTTCAGGTAACGCTATTACTTCGTGCAGCACTGAATTTGCAGTGGCTACGGAAGCCGATTGTATTTCAGGATAGGCTTCTTGTGCCCATTTCGTACAGTGCTCTATGAAGTCAACGTTATTTTGTCAAAATTCTAAAGGAAGTAGCTGATAGAAAAATACAATTTTCCATTGTTCGGTGTTTTGTTGACTGTCGAGGGGTGGTAGTCCTTGGTTTATTCATTGAATTGAACCTGCCATCTCATATGTTGTAAAAAAGTTTCAATTCTGTTTTGAGCAATAGCAAGGAATCCTTGGATGAGTACAGAAAAAAAGATTGATGATCGTCTGTTGACGGAGCGATCACAACTTGAAGAAGCTCAAGCTGCTGGTGTTGGACGTACCCTTGCAACGTATACACGACTATCGGGCCCCGGTTGGTTGCAGTCAGCCATAACGCTCGGTGGTGGATCTCTGGCTGGATCGCTTTATTTGGGAGTCATTGGTGGGTATGAGTTTCTCTGGTTGCAGCCCCTCATGATGATGCTCGGGATCGTAATGCTTTCTGCAATTGCATACGTGACCCTCTCGACAGGAAAGCGACCGTTTCAGGCAATGAATGAGCATGTCAGCCCGGTGCTCGGTTGGGGCTGGCTTCTCGCTGCAATGATGGCAAACCTGGTCTGGGCGATGCCGCAGTTTTCTCTGGGTACAGCAGCGCTCCAGCAAAATTTATTCCCACAATATCTTGCTGGTGATTCTGCAAAAAACATTTGTGTTCTTTGTTTGTTTTTACTCGCTGCTGCGGTGGTCTGGTTTTATGACTCACCAGGATGGGGAGTAAAAATCTTTGAGTTGTCTCTCAAAGCAATGGTCGGGCTTGTGGTGCTTAGCTTTTTTGGTGTTGTAGTGGCAATGTCCTGGAAAGGTGAATTGGATTGGATAAGCATTGCCAAAGGTTTTGTGCCAGATTTTAGCCTTCTTTGGCGTCCGGTAACTGGTCTGCATAGTTTCATTGATGAGTCAAGCGATCCTGAGTTTTGGACTGCAACCATTCTTCGCGCGCAACGCGAACGGATGATAGCCGCTGCCGCTACTGCAGTTGGAATTAATATGACGTTTCTCTTGCCATACTCAATGCTCCGCAAGGGCTGGGATCGAGCTTTTAGGGGACTTGCTGCTTTCGATTTATCAACAGGCCTCTTCATCCCATTTCTTGTCGCAACGAGCTGTGTTGTGATTGCTGCTGCGAGCCAGTTTCATGCTCGATTTGATGAAAAATTTATCAATCAACCTGCTGCTGATATCATCGGTTCGTACAGGGATAACCTTGAAAAAAGGATTCAATCGGATTCCCTTTATAAGACTCGTTCCACTCCTCTTAGTCATTCAGAGATGAATGCAAAGATTGATGCTCTGCCGTCCGCTGATCGAAAGCTTGCATATATGCTTATCAAGAGAGATTCTCTCGATCTTGCAACTGCTTTAGAAAACCTCTTCGGGAAGGGTGGTCTTACACAAAAAGTTTTCGGTATTGGCGTTCTTGGGATGGCTATTTCAACGATAGTGATCCTGATGGTTATTAATGGATTCTGTGTTTCTGAGATGACAGGGCGTGATGGTGACCGAGTTGTTCAGCGACTTGGCGCTCTATTCCCAGGTGTTGTTGGTGGTCTCGGATTCCTTGCCCTGTGGGGAGATGATCAGGCAAGGTTTTGGCTTGCGGTGCCGACAAGTAATTTTGGCATGGTGCTCTTGCCGATTGCATATATCGCATTCTTTTTCATGATGAATAGCCCATCTTTGCTCGGTGATGCCATGCCCAAAGGTATGTTGCGGATTGTTGTGAACGCCGTAATGCTCGCGGCGATTATCGCCGCGAGTATTGGTGCTGGCTTGAGCGTATGGGCGAATGTCGGCTGGATTGGTGTAGCTTTTGCAGCTGGATTTGTTGTGATTAGCGTGGTCAATGCGAGCTCAAAACAACTGGCATCGAAAAAATATTAACAGGCCCTACGACTCCATGCCCTATGAGGACACTCTTCCGCTGCTCGCATCACTTCTGCTACTTGCATCTGTTTTTATTTGGATCTGGCGATCAAGTGGACAGTATCAGTGGGTGGTTGTGGCACTCCTGATATGTGCAGCCGGTTGCGGAGTGGCCACACTAGATTTTTTTATTCAGACTGATCGTGAGCAGGTAGAGCTTTTGCTACCCGAGCTTGCCAAGGCTGTTGAGAAAAAAGATCTAGAGACTCTCCTTGCTGCGATTGCTCCTGAAGTACGACCGGTTCAGGAGCAGGCGGAGAAGGCCGTTTTAGAGATTAAGCCGAGGCTGGTTCTCATTACACGTCTCGAGGTAGATGTTCTGTACGGCCAAGGATTTCCTACGGCAGTCGCCAATTTGCTTGTTCGAGTCACTGGTCGAATGGTAGGGAGAGAGGAGGGAGCCGCGATAGTCAGTGCCACTGTGACGCTGGAAAAACGTAATCAGTGGCTTGTTACAGAGTGTATTGTCAAACCAGCAGATCTTCTGCATAAAAGAGAAACAACACAGGCCGGACAGGTCATACGCTGACCGCCGGCCCGTGCCGCTACCAGTTGTTTCTCGCTCTAAGAGTTTGATCGAAGTACATTCTCTAAACTGAATGTGGCATCAAATTCTTTTCCTTGTTCCTCAATAACTTTTTTATAATTACCAATCTGATTACTGATTTCATCAATCACTCCAGGCTTGTTACTGAGAGTAGGGTTTTCCATGATGCTCGCCTGTAACGCAGTGAGCGCTTCCTCGTACGCAGATTGTGCTGTCTCAAGATCACCCGCTTGGACAGCATGACTTGCTCGCTGCAGCGATTCACGTGCCTTCATGCCATCTGGGGTTGATGCGATTGTTGAGACTGCCATCCAATAGTCGTAGTTGAGTACATCACGACATGTGCTAATGCCACGATAGTTCTCTTTGGCCTCATAAAGGAGCGCGCCCAAATTCTCTGCTTGAGTGCGTTGTGGTTCAGCAAGTGTACTAGCCGCCGTTTCCCATGAAACTGAAGTGGCATTCTTTGCATACTCTGCTAGGGAAACCTGTTTTTCAGTCCTGTTCTCAGGGGGTGTTTGCAAGGCCTCCTGTTGCTCTGG
>JAQWMC010000154.1 GCA_029246985.1 Pirellulales bacterium | reverse complement strand
GATGGTGCCCTCTACGGACGATACGGAGTAAGTCCTGCCGATGTATTTAATAGTAACGGTATTACTATTCGTCCTGAGGTGCAGCAACTTGTTGCTGATCTCAATGCAAAGTCGGGTGTCCAGCCAACTGCTCAACCAAGTGTCCTGCCTATTGGCTCTCCCGGTGTAATCCCACCTCCACCAAATCCAGTTCAGCCACCTTCCTCACAGGCACCACCGCCAATAGTACCAATACAGCCACCATCCTGAGGCAGTCGGAAGAAAAAAAGAATTCACTTTACGTGGATTCTCGTCCAACAATCCCAAGCCGAGACAGTTGTGGCAGACTCGTTTTGATGAATGTAGCACAGGCCTGTTCAACCATTTCCTGACGAGTTGCTTCGTCTGAAACAGGCTTTCCATCTTTTTGAAGAGATCGTTTGGAGTCAGCTAGTCGCGCACTGACTCGGTCCGCTAAGCCTGCTTCACCCGCTTTGGTGAGTTCGTGCAGGATAGCCGCATCAAAGTCACCCAGTGAGTGCCCGGTACCCGTGGCCACACTAGCTAATGATACTGGACGGCCGCTTAGCAGATCATTTTTCAAGATAGACTGATTGAAAGGCAAGGAAACAAAGCAGGGGGGATGTACGGCACTCTTTGTGCCCGGGACAGAGTTGGCAGAAACTTCAAAAAGTCCCATGGCTACACCAGCGTCAATAGCACGAATGACGTCTCCAGGCGTGTTTCCGGTGAGTTGGTGATGGCCCAGAATCTGTGGTAGCGATAATGATTCATGTGAGAGTATCGAGAGTAAGGATTCATAAAGAGGACCTTGGACTGTCGAGGTTACAACACCAAGATTCACTTGGTGCGGTAGCTTCACATCATCACGAATGGAACGAAAGAAAAGCCCGTCAATAAGGTCGATGCGATCCTCAGTATTTTCGATAATTTGTGGTTGTTTCGAGTAGATGTCCCAGCGAAATGCAGTGTTTGCACAAAAATCTTTGTGTGATTCAGTAACAAGTCGATTACTGGTCGTCCGGAAAAGGTCTTGGAACTCTGGTCGTACGCACAAGTCCCAGAAATTCGTGTGGATTGGAAGGCTTCCAACAAATGACATTTCGGCTGTGCCAAACATGGAAGCCACTTCTGAGAAATAGAAGCTAGTCCAATGCTCGTTGAGATATTCATGAGCTAGGTATCGTAAGTCTTGCTTTAAAAGGCCATCGACATACGCTGCCGCACGAGGGTTGTCCTCAAAGTATTTTGCTTTTTTGTCGCGGATGAACACGAGGTAATTCAGGGCATCCCGAATTCTTTGAGTTGTGTCACCCTGTCTCAGTGCGGCGTACTGGCGAAGAATTCCTCGGATCGGCTGGAGATGAGCCCAGCCCGGCATTGCGTTGTAACTGACGAGGAGAAGACCGCCTGGCGCGAGATGCTTCTTTGCAAGAGCGAGTATTTGTTCTCTGACCTCCGGCGAAACCCAGCTAAAGACGCCATGGAGAGTCAGGAATTCAAATGTGCCAATGTCTTGACTCAGGCTTACGAAATCAGAAGTGATGGCCCTTGCATTTGTCAGCCCGCCTGCCGAAATATCTTTTTCAATCGATTCAATATGCCTTGAATTGATATCGACACCTAAGAATTCACCCTGGGGATTTGCTGCAGCAAGTGTGGTGAGAGATCGACCAAGTCCACAGCCAAGTTCAAGATATCGAAAGCCATCAGCCGTTTTCGGAGGATTGACGCGATTTAGAGATGCAGCATATCGCATCGCTGTTGGTGACATATGCGGGTAGAAACCCGGAATATAATCAAGATCAGTGATATAGCCAGCTGCTGTCATGTGTGAGCTTTTTCTATTCTGTGACTTATAAGATCAGGTTGTTTGAGCATAAGATTACTCTTGTTTTTAGTCGTCGCCAACCCTTTGGTCATAGTCGTGTTCGTATTGGGCGTGGACGAGATAAGGGGATGGAAGGTACATTTCTGTTGAGTTTTTTCATCAGTAGCGTGATCTGGACAAATATCTTTTTTAGGGTTCTCGTGAGATGCCAAAACGCGGCTTTATTCCAGAAAATTTCGTGCCTGACCTCATGGCGGGCGTTGTTGTTTTTCTCGTCGCATTACCACTCTGTCTTGGTGTGCCCCTAGCTGCTCGGGCGCCACTTTTTTCTGGTATTGTTGCCGGAATTGTGGGAGGCATCGTAGTTGGTGGTTTGAGCGGTTCTCGCACAAGCGTTTCCGGTGGATCACCAGCATTGATTGCCATAGTTTCTGCGCAGACAACAGCTCTGGGTGGATTTGACGCCTTTCTAACTGCCGTCTTGTTGGCAGGTGTGATTCAGTTGGCTTTAGGTTTCCTCAAAGCAGGATTTATTTCTTCATTCTTTCCAACGAGTGTTATTAAGGGACTGCTTGCGGCAATAGGCGTAATTATCATCCTGAAACAACTCCCGCATTTGATTGGGTATGACATTGACCCAATAGGTGAGATGTCGTTTAACCAACCGGACCGTGAGACCACATTTTCAGACCTACCAAAGTCCATTCAGTATTTCTTGCCAGGGGCGGCAACAATAGGCATTGGATCTCTGCTTGTCGTTATTGCTTGGGATCAAATCAAATGGTTGCGGAGAACACGTATCCCGGGTCCTCTTATTGCAGTGATTGGCGGCACTGCTGTAAATGTTCTGCTCAAACGTATAGGTAGTCCGTGGGCTATCGGCCCTACTCATCTTGTTTCTGTTCCACTGCCGAATGGTCCAGATGGATTGATGGGCCTTATAACATTCCCTGATTTTTCGTCCCTCGCGGATTCCAGGGTCTACATCTCCGCTGCAACCATTGGAATCATTGCGAGTCTTGAGTCACTTCTGGCGATTGAGGCGGTTGACAAGATTGATCCGCGACAGCAGCGCACTCCTCGAAATCGAGAACTATTAGCGCAGGGAGCGGGGAATGTAATCTGTGGTTTGTTAGGCGGGTTGCCCGTCAGTGCAGCAGTGATCCGCGGGACTGCCAATGTCAATGCTGGGGCGCGGACGCGATTCGCAACTGTTTCGCACGGTCTTTTGTTGTTGACGTGTGTTCTCCTTCTTCCTGCCTGGCTGAATGAAATACCTTTGGCAACACTCGCTGCTATTTTGATCAAGACAGGCTACCGATTGACGAACCCAAAGCGGTACTACCAGTTGTGGCAAGAAGGGTACTCTCAGTTTGTACCATTCGTTGCAACAGTCCTTGCAATCGTACTCACAGATCTTTTAGTTGGAATTGGCATTGGGCTGACCTGCAGTATTATTTTTATCTTGCACTCTAACTACCGTCGGCCACTCACTAAAAAACTAGAGCGACATGCATCAGGAAATATTATTCGCGTTGAATTGGCAAACCAGGTAACGTTCTTCAATCGCGCTGCTTTGCAGTCGGTTTTGTATGATGTCCCACCAGGGGGAACGCTATTAATTGATGCTTCGAATGCAGACTATATCGATCCCGACGTGATTGATTTATTGTCTGACTTTCAGAAAACAGGGGCACCCGCTCGATGGGTTCAGTTAAGTCTAGTTGGCTTTGGTGAACGGTATCCAAGTCTTCATGATGAAATACGATTTGTTGAACATTCAAGCCATGAAGTGCAGCAGGCTACGAGTCCTGCAGAAGTGCTGGCAATGTTACTCGAGGGTAATAGTCGCTTTCGTGTAGGAGAGCCTCTCAAGAGAAGTATGGAGAGGCAAAGAACTGCAACTGCGACTGGGCAGCACCCTCTTGCAGTAATTCTAAGTTGTATTGATTCACGTTCACCGGCTGAAGCAATTTTTGACCTTGGCCTTGGTGATGTTCTCAGTGTCCGTGTGGCAGGTAATATTACAACCGAGGAGGTAATCGGTAGTATTGAGTTTGCCGCGATTGTTGCCGGAGCAAAATTAGTGGCAGTTGTTGGGCACACCAGGTGTGGTGCGATTGAGTCATCCGTGACGAATTACTGTTGTCCCGATCAATCACTCGTTCCAGAATGTGTGCATGCCAGAGGCATTCTTCGGGAGGTGGCAAAGGTTGTAGATGAGGATGACTGTCGTGCTGTTGCGGCTTCGACAATCGAATCACAGCAAGAGATTGTTGATTCAGTTGCACGACGTAATGTTGTTCGGGTTGTTCGGAAACTGCTCGAGGGCAGTAAGGCACTTACAGGTCAGGTGCAAGAGCAGCGGCTTGGTGTTGTCGGAATGATGTATGACGTAGTCAGCGGTGAGGTGCACGTTATTGATGAGACCCGTCACGGTGTCTAACACGCTGTTTCTTTTTCCGATAAATATTTGGACGGACGTCTAGCTCAAGATCAGCAATGTCATTGCGATCAATATGCTCCCACGCAATTGCACCCATCGCAGCGTTATCGGTGCAAAGGTTTGTCGGAGGAATAAGAATCGTCGCACGATGTCGTTTTCCTAGTTCTTCAAGGGCACTCCGCAGTGCTTTGTTTGCTGTTACTCCACCTCCAACAGCAACAACACGGCAGCCGGTCTTCTGGATAGCCAAACCCACTTTAGCTACGACAGATTCGACAGCTGCTTGCTGAAAAGAAGCCGCAAGATCAGCGCGTTCCTCGTCGGTTAAAGTACGTGCATGCTGATCGCCTGGGGGCCAAATTTGATAGCGAACGGCCGTTTTGAGACCACTGAAACTAAAATCAAGGCGAGAGGAGTCATTCGCAAGTGGCCGCGGGAATCGGTGAGAACGCGGATTTCCAGTTTGCGCCAGTTTTTCAATCTGGGGTCCGCCAGGATATCCGAGTCCAAGCAGACTTGCGACTTTATCAAAAGCTTCCCCAACAGCATCATCGATAGTACCTCCGAGAGCCTGGAGAGCAATCGGACTATGCAATTGAAAGAGCGAGGTATGACCTCCACTGGCTACGAGTCCGATCGCAGGGTATTTCAGTTCTTCGCCGAATGCTAATCGGCATGCGTAGAGGTGTGCAGCAAGATGATCATATCCAATGAGTGGTACGTGCAGCGACGAAGCTATCGCTTTCGCAGCTGAAAGACCAATAAGAAGGGAGCCGATCAGTCCTGGACGAATAGCCACTGCAACGGCTTTGATTTGGGATTGTTGAATGCCGGCCTCATTGGTTGCCTGATCAATGATCGGAATAATTCTTTCAACATGTGCTCGTGAAGCAATCTCCGGCACAACACCTCGCCAGCGAGCATGCAGTTCATCTTGGCTTGCTACAACGCTAGAAAGAATTTGTCTCTCTGGCGAAATGAGTGCGGCAGCTGTTTCATCACAGGTTGTCTCGATAGCGAGAAGTGGCATAGACCAAGTTTACCCCAGCAATTTCACCGTACCTACTGACTTAGCTTGGTCACGGCGAATCATGGTTAATAGTCATACCACATGCCAATGCCAGCACGATTTTGATTTAATGCGGTAATCTTTCCAGTCGTTGAATCAGTTTTTGTAAATTCATACTGTGGGTCGGAGCCATAAAGATATTCAAATCCAATCCGAAATAGTTTTTCACTTTGATAGCCCCGCCATGCCCATCCAGCTTGAGCACAGACGTTCCCTCCCCAGTTGAGCTCTTGGCGAGTCATTCCATTCACGGCAAAGAATGGTGCTCCCCGAATTCCCGTTGGTCTAGCCTGAATTAATTCGGTACCAAATTGAAACTCCCACGGTTTCGAGCCGCCAGCATTGAAGAAGGACCAGCCGACTTCACCATAAAGCCGTAGCCAGTCATACATGTAGTACGAATTGCCAAAGACAATGACATCACGAACGTAGTTCACTCGATCAAAATTCCCATATTTAATGAGGAACTCATCGCCGATATGAGCACTGTTGTGATAGTACGCAAGTTTCGTCTGCCAACGACCAATGCCGTAGACCAATGGAATGCCAAAACGGTAATCAGCTGACCGAAGGTCACGATCATCTCCGGGGTCCAGCCTTACGAAGGCCGCTCCCTCTAACTGCATCTCGAAACCCTGAGGGTGCAATTCTGTATTAGATCCGTATCGGACAACGGAAACTCTTCCACCGAGGGTTGAGTCCCACAGCCATCCGTTTTGGTCTCCACCACGACCAGGAATAGGTGACGGACCAGTGTCGTCGTACCAAACCGTTGCAAGGCGCGGTTCTTTGGGCCCTGCAAGGTAACTCGTGTAGATCAAGTTATTTGGAAGTAACTGCCAACACCAGGGACGTGGCGCCCATAGATTATCAAAGCAATCATTGAAGTTATTTCCTGGGATCGCACAGCTATCACAACCCGATATCCCGTTGTACGGCATGTCTAAAAAAACTGGTCCATGCGGTTCAACTGGAGGTAGAACGTGAATGGGTTGCCCGTCTGCCGGTGTTGTGGGCATGAGTTCCTGTTCATAGACATTGTCGTAGAAACCATTGATATTTTCAGGCTCTGACATTACTGAACCTAACTGCAGGAACTTTAGCTCCTGTTTCTGTACGCTGCTTTTGTTTTCAGAGGAAGCCCTATGCCATTGCTTCGAATCCTGGCCATGTGGTTTGGCAAGTACACTATTGGCATGCCAGGACAACACGAGCATCGCTGTAAATGTGCCAATCAATGAGAAGTGCGTGAGAGCAGTTCGCACAACTGCCGAAGTACTGGAGCGAATGGTGGGTGCGTTTTCTGGCGACATATGATGGTGTGATGGCAAGATTTGAACGTACTGTTTGTCGCGTCAAAAAGGTTTTATTATTTTCACACACTCGTGTGAAAACCTCACTCTAGAGTCTTTTTCGTCTGGAACCACGGTCGGTTTTATAGAGTTTTTGATCGTCTAGTGAGTTTTCCTAAACGCGCTTGGGTGGGCTGATTCCCTTGTCTGTGTCATTTTCCTGGTTTCCGCAGAGGAGGTGCGAGAACATGCAACGTGACTAGCAGAGTGTTCCTCTCGTTCCCCAAAATTACCCAAGTTTTAAAAGTTGTGGTATTTCCTGCTAGTATTTTCACAATCGATTGTTTGTAAGAGGTGAAATAAGATTTATGCGGAAGGAGCTGCTACGTGTCAGACAGTGATTCTTTGAAAGGCTCTACTGAGGCTATTGGTTCGATTCTTGGGCGAATTCCAGGTGGTCTTTTTGTCGTCACGTGGCAAGAAGAGGCAGTGGATAAAACCATGCTGACGAGTTGGCTCATGCAAGCAGGATTCAACCCGCCAGCGATATCTATTGCTGTAGGAACGGGTCGACGGTTTCTCTCATCGATTGGCGAGGGAAATTTTCGGTTTGTTGTAAATATACTTTCTGAAAATCAGCGAAGTCTTCTTGGTAAATTTGGTAAACCGCCAACAATAGAAGGTGAACCGTTCTCTGGTATCGACATTCGGAGATCTCCCTGTGGGGCTGGGATACTTCAGGATTCGGTGGGGTGGATGGAGTGCAAGGCGAGGCCTGTTTTTTTGTCAGCCGGGCCTGAGCAAAGCTGTGGAGATCACGCTATTGTCGTAGCTGACGTCCTTACTGCAGAAATAAGTTCTGCAGATCAGCCGATAGTGCATCTTCGGAAAAGTGGCTTACACTATTAGCGTAGGAAGTAGATCAGGGAGGGTGGGAAGCAGTAGGTTGTGATAACGTTTCATGACACCCATTCTCAAATGGACCGCCATCGTAACTAACGCCAAGCAAAGAGATTTAGAAGCCATGCCATTTGTTTTCTCACGATTCATGCGCCCCTGTTGCCTTGTTTTTCTTTTCCTTATCGGTGGTGGTGTTACTGGCTGTAACAAGTCGAATGTGACCTCAACAGCTAAGACAAAAAAAATGGTAGACGCTCCCCGGCGTTTTATCTTTATTACGAATGGCGACGATCCGTATTTCGATGTATTAAATGCCGGGTTGCAAGCTGGGGCAGAAAAGTTCGCTCTTGCTGATAAAGGACTTGAAGTTGTGATGGAAAAAAATAATGCAACTGCTCAAGGACAGATTGATCGTCTTAGGCAACTCGTTACGCAAGCAGATGTAGCAGGAGTTGCTATTTCTGTCATTCAGGCAGAAAACATTGCTATTGTTGAAGAGATGAAGCGGTTGACGGAAAAAGGTGTATCAGTAATCACCGTCGATGGAGATATCAATCAGAAGCTTTTTTCAGATGGAAGGCCTTACTATATAGGAACGGATAATTCGATCGCAGGGCGTCTGTTGGGAACGGCTGGAAAAAAAGTTTTGGAGTCTCGTGGCATTACTGAGGGTGGTTTTATCCAGTTCACAGGATTCACAGATAACGATAACGCCAGGGCCAGAATGAATGGCTGTCGTGAAGCAATTGGAGAAAGCTACAGTGAAGTTGACCGAATGGCTGATTCATTTGACCATTCACGGGCCAGAGATAATGTACGCACGGCTCTTGTGAATCATCCGGACGTGAAAGCTTTGGTTGGAATATGGGCTTACAATGCACCAGCGATCGCTGAAGTCGTAGCCGAACGCGGGGTTCGTGACGAGGTTTCAATCTTTACCTTTGATGCAGCCGCTCAAGCCATTGAACATATGGCGAACGGCAACATCGACTGTATGATTGTGCAAAATCCTTTTGAAATGGGTGTTCAAACAGTTCGCTTGTTGCTCGCAATGCAAGAAGGGCAGGATGCTGTCCTCACAAACATGTTTCCCGATTACGATCAGCCTGGGGGAGATAAATTCACGACTGGCTTGCGTCTGATTATTCCTGACGCCTGGGAGAATGATGAAGATGCACCTATTTCAAAAAATGATTTAGAGTCTGCAGTTTCAGCGGGAACTCTTGAGGTCTTGTCCCTATCGGTCTTTCGGGAATGGTTGAAGAAATACGGCTTGTCGAGTTCCTGATTCTGCGGCTACCCACAGATGAAAGGTCTCTGAAAGGTTGCTCTGATGAAATTATGGAGCTCATTTCCGCTTCATGCAGTGAGGAAATGGTGGCCATCAAATAATGAGTGGTCATTACTCGTGGCGATTGCGCTTGCAATTGTCTTTACAGCAATTGTTGATACAAATCACACCTATATTTTCAGGCCCATGGAAAGCCTGCGAGATATAGCTCGTAATAGCGCAATGCTTGGAATTTTTTCACTGGGTGCCGCGGTTGTCATCATTGCCGGTGGGATTGATCTCTCGAGTGGTTCCATGATTGCATTGTCCGGGACTGTTTGTTCTGTGACTATGCTGGCGCTGGCTCCTACTGAAATGATGGCATTTAAGCCAGTCGGTTCAGCGGTGGTACTCATTGCAGTTCTGGCGAGTCTGTTGACAGGTTTTTTTGTTGGAACATTGCATACGTGGCTGATTACGGTTGTTCGTCTTCCTCCATTTATTGCGACACTTGCGACACTTGTAGGTCTCCGGAGTTTTGCGAGGGCAGTCTGCGAGAGTAGTACAGCGGTTCTCACGCCAACTAAAAGTGCGCTCATTAATGTTGCTGACCCGGTGTTCAAGGTAGTACGAGAGAATGTCTGGTTTTCAGTGGGTACGTTTCTTATCTTGGCATTTTTCACATGGCTCATGCTTTCGCGAACGGTACTTGGTCGTCATCTCAAGGCCCTCGGAGGTAACGAGCAAGCCGCCCGCCTTGCCGGTATACATACTGAAAATGTGAAATGGTTTGCGTATTGTTTCGGTGCAATGACAGCTGCCCTGGCAGGGCTTTTCTACATTGCAAATGAATCTGTTGCTGCTCCAGTCAATCAGGGAAGGGGGCATGAACTTAATGCTATTGCTGCTGCTGTTGTTGGTGGTTGTTCGCTCTCTGGCGGTGTGGGTACAGTTCAGGGAACTGTTCTTGGAGCCTTTTTTCTGCGGGTAGTGATCGATGCAGTTTCAAAAATTATCAAGACAGGTGCCGATGTCTATGAGGGATTAATTGTTGGCGTAGTTGTTGTTCTGGCGGTCACATTTGCTCAAGGTGTAAACGGCCTGCGGCATGATCGTCGTTTTCTACCTGGATCTTTGGGCCTCTGTACGATCCCTATTCTCGCCTTGCTTGCGGGAAGTCTTGCATCCATGACGACTGGTGCAGCCAGCGGTTTGGCGACTGGTTTTACTGCTTTCATTGCGTTAGTAGCCTTACGGATCTGGGAGAGTCGAAGTCATGGAAAAAGAATACGGGCTAGCGTTTCACCATGAACAAACTGGCAGAATTTGCTATAGCGATGAGGGGGATTAGGAAACAATTTCCCGGAGTTATCGCACTTGATGGCGTGACTCTGCAGGTGCGGCGGGGTGAGGTTCACGCTATTTGTGGTGAAAACGGAGCTGGTAAAAGCACGTTAATGAAAATTTTGTCAGGAGTCTATCAGCCAGATGCTGGGGAACTTGAGATAGCTGGCCAAAGCGTGCAATTTCACAGCACTCGTGATGCTGAAAATGCCGGTGTTGCAATCATTCATCAGGAATTAGAACTGGTAGAAGAGTTGACGGTTGCCGCTAATGTTTTTCTCGGACGGGAGCCAAGAACGCGGTTCGGCTTATTAAATGATGCTATTGCAAGGAGAAAAACAGGAGAGCTATTAGATTTGCTGAAGGCATCAATTTCGCCAGATGAAATGACGGGTGGGTTGCGAGTTGGTGATCAGCAGCTTGTTGAAATTGCGAAAGCGCTTTCACTTCATGCATCAATTGTCGTCATGGATGAACCAACAAGTGCACTCACAGATGCAGAAGCGGAGCGTCTGGAACGAACCATTGGCACACTGCGTCAGCAGGGCTGCACAATTCTTTATATCTCACACAAAATGGATGAAGTGTTTCGGTTGGCCGATCGGATCACAATTCTGCGAGATGGTCGTCATGTTTGTACTGTTGATAAAGTAGAAACAACAGCCTCTGAGGTAACGGGTTGGATGGTTGGTCGCGAGATTGCAGAACACAGTTTTCGTAGTCAGCAAGCAATTGGAACGTGCCTGCTCGAAGTTGAAAAACTGTGTGTAGCCTCACAGGATTCGAGGCAGAGTGGGGAATTAGAAAATGTATCATTTCGCGTTCACGCGGGTGAGGTTCTTGGTATAGCGGGCCTCATGGGGGCCGGTAGAACCGAAGTCCTGGAAACTATTTTTGGAGCATCCTCTAGTCAGTGGCGGGGGAAAATTCTGCTCGGAGGAGAGGCAGTCAGTTTTTCTCACCCGTCAGATGCTTGTAAGGCTGGTTTGGTAATGGTGCCAGAGGACCGGAAGCGGCTTGGGATTTTTACAAATCTCAATGTGACAGAAAATATAAGCATCTGTAGCTTGTTTCATGCAGTTCGGAATGGGCTTCTGAGCAAGCGAAGAGAAGAGGGCATTGTTGCCGAGCCGATTCATAAAATTGGAATCAAGACACCCTCATTAACGGCGAACATAACTGAACTCTCGGGGGGGAATCAGCAGAAATGTATCATTAGCCGTTGGTTGCTTACAAAGCCTCGTGTGCTCTTGCTAGATGACCCAACCCGTGGCATAGATGTCGGCGCAAAAGCTGAGTTGTACGAACTCATTGAGACACTGTGCCAGAATGGGTTGGCAGTC
>JAQWMC010000151.1 GCA_029246985.1 Pirellulales bacterium | reverse complement strand
TATTCGTTCAACAATCATACGACAGACCATGTTTGCTGAGTTTGAGCGTATGAGCCATGGGTCAGTTGAATCAGGTGAGCCGCTGACGCTCGAAAAAATCCGAACACTTTATCGAGAGCTACTCACTGCCTATTTTGGGCCGGGCTTTGCTGTTGATGAAGAACTCGAACTTGAGAGTCTACGGATACCACATTTTTACCGAGCTTTTTATGTTTATAAGTACGCAACAGGACTCTCAGCATCCATCGCACTCTCAAAGCGCGTCACTGAAGGTGGCCCAGAAGAGTTGGCTGCTTATCTCAAATTTTTGCGTGGAGGGTGCTCGAAATGGCCACTTGATTTGCTTCGTGACGCGGGTGTAGATCTTGAGACCCCTGAGCCGGTAGGACTGGCTCTTACGAGGTTTGGTGAATTAGTTGAAGAACTTGAAAGTCTGTTGGAGTGATGCCACCGCTCTAACAGACTGATTCTTCTGTTTCAAAAAACGAGTATCACTACGAGTTCCCAGATATCTTTCCAAGACTGGTCGTTACTGTTCTTTCTTCGATGCAATTCGTTTTGTGAACTCGATAAAAGACCGGACCATTGAGCCGGTGCCACCGCCCGCAATTGATGGTCGTGGTTTGTCAGCAAAAGCTGGCCCAGCAATATCAACATGTATCCAAGGAATATCGCGAACGAATCGTTCAAGGAGTTTTGCGGCAGTGATTGCGCCACCAAGTCGACCATCACCAACATTCTTTATGTCGGCTACATCACTGCTGATTTGACTATCAAAGTCCTTGTCCATTGGTAGTTGCCAGACCCGCTCCCCAACGGAACGTGCCGCATTCTTCAGAACATCACAAGAAGACTGATTGTTCGTGAAGATACCAGCTATATCCCGACCCAGAGCAACCATGCATGCTCCAGTCAGTGTGGCCGCGTCAATAATGCAGTCTGGCTTTAGATCAGCCACAACGTCAAGTACATCGGCAAGAACAACTCGTCCTTCAGCGTCTGTGTTGTGGATTTCAATCGTCGTGCCACTTCGAGCAGTCACCACGTCACCGAGTTTGTACGCATTGCCACCAGTCATATTCTCAACAAGCCCGACGGCGGCAACCACGTGCACCGAGATTTTCAGCGCTGCTATTGATGCTATGGCACCAAGTGCAGCAGCAGCTCCAGCCATATCGCATTTCATGGCAAGCATTCCTTCTGAAGTCTTTAGAGAAAGACCTCCAGAGTCAAAGGTGACACCCTTGCCGACAAAAGCTACATTTGGGGATGTGTCGTTGCACCCTGGGCCCCTGTAATGCAAAAGAACAATGCGAGGCGAACGGGTACTGCCTCGGGCAACGGCAAGCAATGCCTTACAACGTTCTCGCTCCAGTCGAGCCTGATCCCATATTTCAATCTCCAGTCCAACCCTGCCTGCTATGGTTGCCGCTTCTTCAGCAAATGTTTCCGGATAGAGGTCATCTGGTGGCATGTTGACGAGGCGCCTCGCAAGTTTTACGCCATCACCGGTAACATGCCCCCGCTGGACGACCTCTACGGGAGCTTGTAACCAAACGGTTTTCTCAAAAGGTGTTTGGTGTTTTTCTGATCGATATAAATCTTGGCCAGAAGTGCCCATTGTTGCGCCAGCGACAGCTTGCTCAAGCTGGTCGTTTGACCAATTGCCGTCAGCCAGAAAGCCGACAGTTGCTCGTGGTTTGCCGGACAGTCGTCGTGCTGCGGCTCCAGATGCTTCGTATAATACGCCAGCATCTACCTCATCGTGGGAGCCGATTCCCACTACAAGCAATTGTTTACAGGTAAGTCCTCGGGGAGCATAGAGTGGGACGCACTCATAGCGTTTCCCCGTAATTTCTCCTTGTTTATGAAGCTGCTGAAGAAGTCCTCCTGTCGCCTCATCAATTTCTACGACTGGTCCACGAAGACCATCAGACTCAAAGAATACGACAAGGACATCGGCCTCGAAGCGAGCTGGCACGGCAGACGGATCTGCTTGAATAGCAGAATTCGCCGAATTGTTTTGTGAGGAATGTAGGAATTCAAACGACATTGCGGGATTTTTCTCCTAGAGTTCTCATCCATCAGTGAGTTTTCTATATGGAGTGTGGCAGGCGGCCAATCGAGCTTCAACTCGCCCAGTGAAATCGTCGTGCTGCAAGGGAAAGAAGAACTGGAAGGACGAGTAAATTCCCCACGAGTCCACCTATTAAAGTCAGGCAGGAGAGTCTTCCAAAAGAGACGGTAGGTATGAATTCACTTGTTGTTAATGCGAGAAAGCCAACAACTAGGGCAAGTGTTGAAAAAATCATTGCCCGTCCAGCAGTCTGATGAGCAGACTGAAGAGCCTCGGTGATACTGCCATGCTGTAAGAGTTGTCGACGAAAAGCAGTTGTGTAGTGAATGGAGCTGTCTACTGAGAGCCCAAGGGACACAGCAGCAATCATTGCAGTTCCCATGTTTATGGGCTCGCCTGTCCAGCCAAGAACGCCAAGAATGAAAATGATTGGCAGTATGTTTGGAACGAGTGCGATGCCACCAATGGCAATACTCTGAAAACAAAATGACAGGAAAATAAAAATACCAACTGCTGCGATTAGGAACGTGAGCCACTGATCCTCTATCATTCGCTCGACAAGTTGAGCAAGCAGAACAAAGAAGCCAGTCACTTCGCCGCTAGGAGTGGTTTTTGTTGGTGGAAACATTTCTGTGACCATTTTCTGGACATGATCAATCAGTGATCTCTTAAGAAGGGCAGGTTGCTTTTCGCGTGCTCGAAGCATGACTCGCAGCCACGTTGAATTGTCCAGCGGGTCTGTACCTATGAGGCTCGCAGCAAGTTGAGGCATTTGTTGCCGAAAAAAGGTGACCGCTGTTCCGACGATCATGTTGCCGGTAGACGAGTTCTGTAAATCAGCCAAAGGAATTGGTGAAATAGCATCAAGGATATCAACAATACTCAGAACTTTCGTCAGCCCCGGAGTTGTTTTGTTACGTTTTGATTGACTTCGAATGCGGCTTTCTAGTTCACCTACTCGGGCCAAAGTTCTGGCATCGATTGGTTGCTTGACTGGAATGAGAATATCCCATACCCCAGCACCTCCAAGTTGAGACTCAATCATGTCATAAGATCTTACAATGGGGCTTTCTGGACGAAAGTTTTTCGTAAAATCTGTTTCAACCTGAAGTTGAAATAATCCGAGTCCAGTAAAGACAATAATTCCCAAAGAAATGGAGAGTATCGGTTTTGGATGCCGAGTAATTCTCGAAACGATGCGATTGAGTTGGCTGTCGAGCTGTTTCTGTCCCCACTTGCGGCTGTGCGCCTCATTCTTGTTTCCGACGAGAGCGAACCAGGGAATAACAAGCCCAACGGAAATAAGCACCATGCCGGCACCAAGTGCCGTCATTACGCCAAAATCATGGACAGGACCGACATTGCTCGCAATGAGTGAACCAAACCCAATGATGTCAGTGATGATAGCTGCAATAATAGGCCAGAATAGAATTTGGATTGTATTTGTCAGCGCTGGTTGTGGTGCTTCACCGTTTCCTAGTCGTCGCCTGAATTCCACGATTATGTGAACAGTGGTCGCAATTGCTACCACTGTGACCATTGCTGAAAGCATTGTAGATACCATAGTGAGCTTTTGCCCAACCATCGCAAGTAAGCCACGGGTAGACCATAAGGCGAGAAGAACTACAGCAAGTGGTGCAAAGAGCCATCGAATACTTTGGAACAGGATCAGCAGGACAACAGAAGCGAGTACACCTGCTGTGATGCCAAGTACATTTCCATCACGACGTAGCATTGCAAAGCCATCTCGAAGCATCACGGGCTCACCGGCAATCGTTCCGCCTGGGTACTCCTCTACAATTGTTCTGATAGCATCAATTGTTTTTCCTATGCGTCCTTGCTGAATATCTGAGTCTTCTTGTTTTTCACTAAGAACACATATGACGGCTGCAGTCTTTCGGTCTGTGCCAACCGCGTATCCTTCCATGAGCTTTACGAGGTTTTCAGCAGTCGGGTTTGTATCGGTGTGGATGATGCCGGGTCCAAGCGGCGTGGTTGCTAAACTTGTTGTGGTGTGCACATCAGGGATTTGAGACAACCGTTTTGTGAGTTTATCGAGTCGAGAAAATCCTGTTGGTTGAAATAAATCGGGCTCATCATAGACGGCTAGTACAACAGAACTCGCACCAAATGTTCTGCCAAGTCGATGAAATGGAGGAAGTGCAGAATCACTTCGGTCAAACATCGCATCAATTGACTGGGAGTATTCCAGATATCTGGATCGCTCAACTGATATCAGACCGATTGCAATGCCAAGAAGCATAAAAACGAGCCGGTGCCTGACAAGTGAGCGAGATAGCCCACAAGGAAGACTGGTTAATTTTGAAGGTGCAAAAGGCATTCCGGCTTCGCTCTGAATGAGACTGAATCGCCCAGTTTACCTGGTCGGTTCGCTTAATCCTCCAGATTTTCTCCAAATTTGCGACACCTTGACCGGAATTTTGGCAGATCCTTATAGTCCCGCTCCTACTTTTATTTTCCCAATTAGCCGTGCCTTCGTGGCATGGGTTCAGCGGGTGCGCGTGCCTCAAAGCCTTTTTCATAGCGAACATTCCGGAGACTATCACTTTGGTCCAGGACCACCTGGAGCGAAGAGGATACTTCTATCGGCAATTCAACAACTTCCCATCGTCTCCTTGCTGGGTAGTACGGTGATCGTCTGGCTTTTCGTTTTTGTAAGCACAGGTGCGTTTTTGAGTACGGCTGATGCACAGCCACCTGCAGCTACTGATACGACTGGTGTGCTTGCGAGTTTACCTGCTCGTGGGTTAGTGGCAGCTATTGCCGAGGCTGGTCAAATCGAGGTGCCGGCAACAAATCCTCAGGAGCTTCTTAGTATTGTTGCCACTCAGGCATCCCGTTGGACAGAAGGCTCCTATGATGTCTGGCATCTCACCGGTGGTGTAGAAATTTACCAAGGCCTCACTACTGTTGAATCTCGTGAGGCCGTTATCTGGATAGAGCAGCAGCCTGTACACGAGGAAACGAGGGAGGGTGTTGCAAGCCCACCCGTTCGTACAGTCTTGGTTCGGATGGCAGGAAATGTTGTGGTTCAGACGAGTCTTTCCTCTGAGTCCGATAGCGCACAAGCCGCTACCATTCATAGTGACCGCTGGTCCGGCCGGTTCGGAATCATTCGCGACCCGAAGCTTGAATTTAAAAGTGTCGTGTCGCCAGGAATTAAGCCAGCTATCTATGAGGCACCAGCACATGCTTCAACAACACCACCATCATCTGTCGAACTTGTTTCTGCAGAAGAGGAAATCGAGTCAGGGGTTGAGCCAGCACAATTTGCTGAGTTTGGTGAAGCCAATGGCGGTGCCATTATCCCATCGAATCAACCGATTGTTGCGGGCCGGAGGCTTCGTGCTTTCCCACGGTCAAGTATGCCCCTTGCAGTGCAGTGGTTCCCAAGTCCATCGGGGCCAGAGTGGGTCGCTGTGATTACCTCAGGGATCAATCTCGTTATAGATGGCGTTGACCCAGCAGGACCGCTCGATATTTCTGCTGATCGAATGGTGATATGGACTCGCGGCCAGGCACAGCCAGATCTAGGAGGAGATGCATCACAGACAGCAGATACGCCGCTCGAACTGTACATGGAAGGCAATGTCGTTTTTCGGCAGGGGCAGCGTGTGATCGAAGCGGTGAGCATGTTTTATGACGTGCCTCGATCAAGCGGTGTCATCACAGGTGCTTCTGTTCTTACTCCTGTTGATAGTTACGCCGGCCTTATTCGTTTGCGAGCGGATGTACTTCGCCAAGTTGATCGGAGCCGTTTTGTTGCACAGCGGAGTGGCCTCACAACAAGTCGTATGGGGATACCAACATGGGAATTTCGATCTCGCGAACTGACGTTTACTGATGAGCAGGTTCCTCTTCCCGGCCCGTTCGGCATGCCTATGATTGATCCCCTCACGGGCGAGCCAGCAGTGGAACATCAACAATTCATATCGAGCCGAGGGAACACCGTAACGCTTGGTGGTGTTCCGATCTTATGGTGGCCTGTGCTCGCAACCAATGCGACGAAGCCAACGTTCTATATTAATGACTTGAAAATCAAGAATGATCAGATTCTTGGTACGCAAGTCTTAACGAGTTGGGATGCGTTTCAGGTTCTCGGTTGGCAAAATGCGCCAGCGGGTGTCGACTGGGATTTTAATATCGATTATCTCAGTCTGCGGGGTCCGGGGTTTGGTACGTCGCTTCTCTATAACCGGCCTCAGTTCCTCGGTCTCGGAACACCTGCTAACGGCATCGCTGATGCATGGTTTGTTGTTGATCGCGGAATTGATAACCTAGGCCTTGAGCGACGCGATTTTACATATCCAGGGCGTCCAGGCGCTTTCCGTGGTCGTTCGTTCTGGAGACACCGCCAGGATCTCATTGCAGGCTGGCAGGCACGTGGAGCAGTAGGTTGGATCAGCGATTTTAATTTCCTTGAGGAATACTACGAATCAGAGTGGGAAGAAGGGTATGAGCAACGCACGTGGCTTGATCTGCGGCGACCAATTGATAATCGACAGTGGCGACTTCTAACGAGCCTGCGAGTTGATCCATTTCTCACACAAAGTGAATGGTGGCCAAGGCTTGATCATCACTGGATTGCTCAGCCACTCTTACGTGATGCCCTTTCGTGGTATGAGCATTCGAGTATTGCATATGTTCGCCAGGCGAGGCCGGCAGCCCCGACCGGCAGTAACATTCGAGGAGCAGCAAACCCAGGCCAGGGGTATTCATTGTGGACACTTCTTCCTTATGAAAATCAGGCGATTGGTGAACGGGTTGTCTCACGTCAGGAAATCGATCTGCCGTTTCAGGCGGGGCCTGTCAAGCTTGTACCGTACGCACTTGGTGAGCTTGGGCACTGGGGGCAGGATATCGGAGATCCTAATAATAACATTGAAGGCAGCAGTATTAATCGCGCCTATGGTCAAGTTGGGGTGAGATCGAGCTTACCATTGTGGACTGCAGATAACTCAGTTGAAAGTCGTCTTTGGAATCTTCACGGATTAGCCCATAAAGTTATCTTTGAAGCGGAGTTCTCTTATGCTAATTCGACACAGAACGTAGACCAATTCCCACTCTATGATCAGTTGGATGACGATACGATCAATCAGTATCGTCGAAACATTGCTTTCTTTGATTTTGGAAATCCCTCGTCACCTTTGCCATCACCAAATGCCTACTACGCCCCATCTCCATTTGACTTCGTTGGTTCAGGAAGAGGGCCCAATAATGGTCGATATGACCCACGGTCGTATGCAATTCGTCGAGGGATTGGTAGTTGGGTAACGGGCCCGAGTGAGGTGGTTAATGACCTCACGGCCTTCCGAGTTGGCGCTCGTCAACGCTGGCAGACAAAGCGAGGTCCATATGGTGACCGCAGAATAGTTGACTGGGTCGTTTTTGATATCGATGGTGAGTTTTTTCCAACAACGAGCCAGAACTTTGGTCAGGTCCTTGGGCTTTGGCAATACGATTTCCGCTGGCACGTTGGCGATCGTACAACCATTCTCTCGACTGCTGATGTTGATTTTTTCACCGGCGGTCAGCAACTCTATACCGTTGGTGCTCTCCTGAATCGTTCAGCTCGTGGGAGTCTCTATATGGGGTATCAATCATTTGGTGGCCCC
>JAQWMC010000141.1 GCA_029246985.1 Pirellulales bacterium | reverse complement strand
AGTTGACGCTCACTGTGCCGAAATTCATAGATACTCGTACCGTTACAAACCCAATGCTCACCCGAATTTGAAGGCCTTGTATCGTACGTTCTTTTTTCAGGATTCCACTGCTTTGATGACTTCACTCGAAAGAGACCTTTATCAGGAGCGGCGTATTTAATTTCCCCTGTACTCTCAGAAAATGCTAATCGCTCGCCTGAAGCATCCGCCGGGCTCCATGCGTTGTACTCCCATTTATAAAAAGTACACGACCAGGTTGTCACCTTTGCATTTCGAGCTTCCCATCCGACTAATAATCGTTCGAGTGCAGCTTGTTGCTCAGGACTCAGTTTCGCAGCCTGATTCTGACTCAATGGCTGGGCATTTCGTTGCTGAGAAAAGATTTCTGAATGGCCATAGACTAAAAACACAACTACGAAAACACAGTGACACAGGGTGCCTGACAGCACTCTGCGGTGGGTATAAAATCGTCGATCAGAATGGCCAGCCCAGACTACACGCACATCAAGCTCCTCAATGATTTCTAGGACAGTAGCATTCTATCCAAGCGATCGCGAGGTCTTTTCTAGGGCACAAATCGTCCCTATCAAGCGATTTTACCAGTGAATATCTCGGGCGGACGCGTTCTTTCGTAGCTCTTGTATCTCGCGTGAAAAACCACCGGAAAGAATTGGGAATCGGCACCATGATTTCGGATCAAGGCTTTCGTCATCAAGATGAAAAGACGGTGCTAATCGCTCACGTTTCCATTGATTCCGTGACCACAACAGAAAAAAACGTTCTGTCCAATAACCTAATCTCTCAGCATCGTGCTGGGGAAATTCATTCAACAACTGCTCCCAAATCACAACTGGCATCTGTTGGTCACGAATCGCAAATCTCTCAATTCGATCGAGCACGTCATACGGCATGAGATCAGACTCATCCGTCTGCCCATCACGAATCGGTCTTAATTCAGCGGTTGGCTGTTGTTTATTGATCGCCCCCAGAGCTGAGAGCGGACCAATTCCCTGAGGTCCCTCATGTTCAACCCATACAAGCCATTCTCGTAGAAACGCTTTATCAATACCTGCAATTGGTGCTATTCCTCCGGCGGTGTCTCCGTCCATGGTTGCATACCCAACGGCAGCTTCTGATCGATTACTTGTTGCAACGAGTATTGCGTTATAGAGATTTGCCAACAGCCAAACTCCGGGCGCTCGCACCCGCGCCTGGATATTCTGTCGGGCAATATCATCGCTCTCCCAGCTAAGGTCTCTACCGATAACTGCCTCTGCAAGTTCTTCGTATTTCTGCACCAGTGGTTCGACGTCGAATTCATGGAACTTTGCACCAACAGCATCCGCAATCCCCCGTGCCGCCTCTCTTGTTGTTGTGCTTGAATGTACCGTTGATTGGTAAACACACGTGAGTACTTCGGCAACAATCGCTCGAACACTCGGATCTGAGTAGCTCGTTACTAGTAAATCATGAATATCGCATAGCGAGGAGTCCCCAAGGCCAAGCCTTTCTTTGGCATGGGATTCATGCTCCCTGGAAAGCATTGCAATCCCTATCGCAATGAGGCAAATGACTGCTGAGGAATCCGCACCGCCACTTGCACTTACAACGAATCCACGACTTTTGCTTTTTCTCAAACTATCCATGAGCCCAAGGGATACCGCACGTGTAAATTCCTCTTTCTTACAAACACCTGGCTTCTGACTACGCTCCCACTCATCTCGACTGTCTCCGCCATACGATGGGTCACGAGGTGAAAGAGTGGGGAACGTGAAATTGTGCGATATGACATCGCAATGATCTGGGAAACTCGTGTGCGAAATACTTCTTGCCTGGATAAGGCGTATGGCATCAATATCAATATCACCATCAACAACGGAAACATCTGCGAAGGAGAACCGTCTGCCACGAGCCACAAGACCAGAAGGGTCAGCAATCAGCGTACTGCCATCATAGACAATTCGCCCAGACTCATTCCCAAGAAGATTCGCCAGCACGTACGCAGAAGCGAAGGCACGAGCCCCTTCCAAGACAAATCGTCTTCGAATCTCATCCTTTCCAAAAGCAAAATGACTGGCAGATGGATTCAGAATCACATCAACTCCACGGGCAGCAAGCCGCGCACCTGGCCGATCTGCAACCCATGCGTCTTCGCATATCTCAAAACCGATTCGAACTCCACCACAATTAAATCGCAGATCACCAAAAGGCAATTGACGTCCAGGCACTGTGACCACATCCTGACGTCCCGATGGCCAGCGACGAAACCAACGAGGCTCATAATGAATACCATCACCCGCCAAGTGCTGCTTTGCAGAAATACCGAGAAGTTCACCATCGACGAGTAAAGCAACCCCATCGTAGACACCACTGGCCCACCGCACTGGCAAACCAACCGCTAAAACAAGCCCACGGCTGACCGGCTCAAGTTCGAGCAATATGTCCATAGCCGTTGAAAGGACACCCGATGAATGAAACGCATCTTCGCAACCATATCCACTGATACAAAGTTCTGGACAACAGAGAATTGAGATTTGTCGACGACGAGCCTCTTCGCACGCTGATGCAATCCGGCTCAGATTGCCTTCCCAGTCCAATGGTGTTTGATTCAGGGCGGTCGCCCCAAGACGAATGAGTTGCACGTTTTACTCAACTGCTCTCTGGCGCAGTCGACTCCTCAAGATAGGTATAGCCACCTAGGCCATCTTCATAAAACCGAATAAAACGACCTGCCTGCCCATCACTTATCAAGCCATCACGAACAGCCTCTTCAATCGAACATCGAAGATTTTTTGCCAGTTCTTCAGGATTAAACTCGACATACTGTAGCACTTGGCTAACGGTATCTCCTTTCACAACTGTATCCACGGCAACTCTTCCGTCTTCATCTGAGCTAATATGAACAGCGTGGGTATCCCCAAAGAGATTGTGAAGGTCGCCAAGAATCTCTTGGTATGCACCGACAAGAAATGCACCAAGATAATATGGCTCATTCCTCAGTGAGTGCAAAGGAAGAGACCGTTTCACGTCACGCCGATCAATGAACTGCTCAATCTTGCCATCAGAATCACACGTCACGTCTCCAAGCACTGCCGAGCAGTCGGGGCGCTCGTGTAATCGGTGAATTGGCATCAGTGGGAAAAGTTGTTTTATTGCCCATGAATCCGGGATCGACTGGAATAATGAAAAATTACAGAAGTACGTATCACAAAGACTCGGTGAGATTGCCTCAATTTCTTCTGGAATGTATTCAAGCTGCTTCGCCAGCTTATTAATCTTTTGACAAATCGACCAGTACACCTGTTCTACGACTGCTCGCTGATCTAGTGGCAAATAGCCGCTCGCGAACAAATTCATTGCAGTATCAAGTGACTGCTGTGCATCATGGTACGACTCAAGTAAATTCCTGACATTAAGACCTTCAAGAGTCTCAAGCAAATCCTGAACAGGCTGCTCCACATTCGGTGATAGCTGAGCGATGTGCTCATGGCCCGCTTGTTCTGAAACACCCAGAACGCTGAATACCAGCATGCTATGGTACGCAACCACGGCCCGACCGCTTTCCGACATTATGGTTGGATGTTCAACACCTGCATCATCGCAAACATTCTGAACATGAGAGACAACATCGTTCGCGTACTCTTGAAGACTGTAGTTTACACTCGACTCAAAATCTGTTTGTGATCCATCGTAATCAACGCCTAAGCCGCCACCAACATCGAGAAACTTTAAGCCTGCACCACGTTTTACGAGTTCTACATACACGCGAGCTGACTCGTTCAGCGCTGCTTTTATATGCCTAATATTTGTTATCTGACTGCCCTGATGAAAATGTAACAACTGGAAACAGTCACACATATCACGATCAGCCAAGAGATCGACTCCCTTCATCAGTTCAGAGACACTTAATCCAAATTTGCTCCGAAACCCAGCCGACGCATGCCATCGACCACTCCCTCTGGTCGCCAACTTCATTCGCATCCCAATATTTGGTCGGACACCAATTCTTTCTGCACAATCCAAGAGCTGGGCAAGTTCAGAGAATCTCTCAACCACTGGAATGATATTCCGGCCAATTTTCTGTGCAAGCATAACCATCTCTATAAACTCTGCGTCTTTAAAGCCATTGCAGATGATTGGAGTCTCGTTGTCTGCCAACGCGATAACCGCAAGCAACTCCGGCTTGCTCCCTGCTTCGAGCCCAAATCGATAGGGACGACCGAATCGCAAGACCTCTTCGACAACCTGCCGCTGCTGATTCACTTTAATCGGATAGATACAGCAGTAATCACCTTGGTAGCTACTTTCTTTCATTGAAGAAGAAAAGGCTTGATGAATTTCTTGAAGCCTATGCTGAAGAATCTCCCCGAATCGCAGCAGGATTGGGAGGTCAATGCCTCGCACCTGAAGTCGATCGATAAGTTTTTTGAGATCAACGCGTCGCTTGGGATTTCTATCTGGATGAACAAGTAGATTGCCATTTTCGGCAATCGAGAAATAACCATTACCCCAACGTGTAACCTCGTAGAGATCTGTGGAGTCGGCAACAGACCAATCCTCACGTTCGAGATCAACAGCCATGGCTTCCTCACAGAGTTCCAGAAAAACGAGTCCGGCGCGACAAGTGTAGCCTGCCTAGGATCTTGAGCCACTTCGTGGTCTCAACTCAGGAAGTTTTCCACTTTTTAGCTGAAGAGTCCTGGAATAACCTGGCCGCCATTTGCAATTTTCATTGGCCGGCCGTTTTTTGCTCTAAATGTTGTCTCAAGTGAAATGTCGAGTGATTTTAGAACGCTTGTCATCAAGTCCTGAGATGAATACGGCTCACTAGCAACTTCCCGCCCATCAGCACTTGTTTCCCCAACTACAACACCACGATTAAAGCCTGCCCCCCCAACAACAGCACTCCAACTTCGGGCCCAATGATCACGGCCACCATTTCCATTAATTGTGGGCGTTCTTCCAAATTCACCCATCCAAATGACGGCCGTTGTATCCAAAGTACCTCGATCAGCAAGGTCAGCGATTAATGCACTCATGGCTCTATCAAGATTTGGCAATCTTTGATCAGCCAGCGTCCCGAAAATATTGCTGTGATTATCCCAACCACCGAGATTAACCTCAACGAAAGGCACGCCAACTTCAACCAAACGCCGGGCCATCAAACAACCCCTTCCAAAATCCGTCTCTCCGTATCTCTCCCTCACAGATGCTGGCTCTTCCGACACTTTGAATGCCGCAAGCTGACTGCTTGACATGAGCTGGACCGACTTGCCGACAATTTCTCGGTGATCTCTTGGTAACTGGCCTCTCCTTTCCTGAATAAATCGATCCTCAATGGCCGCAAGCATCTGAAGCCTACTTACAAGCCGCTCTTCAGACACTGGCGACTCGAGGTTTTTCACGTTTCCTTGAGGGCTGACAACAAATGGCGCCCATGATGTACCGAGAAAGCCAGGGCCAACACTACCACCACCAACTGAAACAAACGGTGGAATTTCGAGTGATGGAACTGCCGTCGCTAACTCATGAGCAATCAGTGACCCGTACCCCGGATGCTCTACATTCGGATTTGGGACAAACCCGGTATGCATGTAGTAACGTCCTCTTTGGTGATCAGCCTCCCGCGTACTCATCGATCGAACGATTGCGAGATGGTGCATTTGCTTTGCCGTCATTGGCATGTGTTCGCTGATCGCTATGCCGTCAACAGATGTAGAAATCTGCTGAAATGGTCCGCCTGTTGCTTGACCTGGTTTCAGATCCCAGATGTCCATCGTACTTGGACCTCCGCCCATCCATAGGAGAATGGCAGACTTATGCTGTTTTTTAAGCTCTTCGGCATTGGCAAGCAACGAATTGGTAAATGATGCAAAGGGAGTCGATAACGCCGCCAATCCGCCAAGATGTGAAAGAAAATTCCTACGGCTTCTCTTCCCACATGGTACAGACTGATAACTTTTCCTATCCATATAACACCGTCCCTCGCTAGTGATTTAAAATAAACTCATTCGAGTTCAGCAGTGCCCACCATACATCTTGCAACGCCTCTTTGACCTGTCCCTTACGAGCAAGGAGCAAGTGATTTGCATATCGCACTTCGCTTGACGACGGCCACCTTGCAAGAGCTGCCACGTAAAGGGCATTTATCTTTTCTCGATTTGTTCGATTTGCCATCACTATTTGGTCAAGAAATCCATCTTGGTCGAGTGACGTAGCTGACTGAATCAGATCCCCATTGAACAACATCAGTATCTGAGGAATTGTGCCGTTAAATGTCGTGCTCGAATCACCCTCATCTGTACCAAATGCAATTACAAACTGCGACAACCAGCGATCTTGACGGCCTGCAGACTCGCTACGGTCTGCTTTGGTAGCGACAAGCAACGAATCATAGAGTTGCTCTGGTTGCATTTGCCTGACATAAAAACGACTGAAGTGCGGCTGCTCACCAGAGTCCGGTGCATCCGCCGTACTTTCTGCCTTCATGCGACTGGTGAGGCTATAGGGTTTTGATAAGACGATCCAACGCATCAGTGACTTCAGATCATAACTATATTCCGTGAACCGTTGAGCCAGTCCTTCGAGTAACGCAGGATGCGTTGGTGGATTATGGCCACCAAAATCATCGATTGGTGTGGTAAATCCATAACCGAGAAAATAGGCCCAGACACGATTTACAACAGCCTTGGGGAACAATGGATTTGACCGAATCAAAGAAGCTAATTCTCTGCGACGATTCACGCCATACGTCGTTCCGTCTTCAAGAAGACCGGGTAACAGCCCACTGCGTGAGATCTCAGTTCCATCAACAAAAACAGGATAGGCAACTTTAACCAAACCGTTTCTCAGTTCATAGAAAATCTCTGCTTCATCTGGATCACCTCCCTGACCAGCGAAGTCTTCATCAACAAGTTCAATCCATGCAACACGACGCCCTCCATCAAACCTCCGCAAAGCTCGGGTCTGCCTGAAAAACGCATTCAACTCCCAAAACTGATTCTGTTTTACTCCGCTGTTAAATGGATGATTATGGCACTGCGTGCATTGGACCTGCAGCCCTAAGAAAATTTGTGCAGTTTTCGCCGTAGCCTGCAAGCCTCCATCAGCGAGCTTTCCGCTCAGGAAATTTGTAGCTCCATTAAATAGCGAGGCATCTTCCCTCGTAGCATTATCTCCTGTTGCCGTGAGCAACTCCTCAACAAATTGATCGTAAGGAATATTGATTTCCCACGCGGCCTGCAAATATTTCCGCATACCGTCTCGATCGATCATCCGATTGTTAGCGTCTCGGCCAATGAGTATTGTCGTCCATACGTTTGCCCAATGCTTTGCATACTCTCGTGTGTATTCCTTACCCAGAAGACGACCAACAAGAACTGATTGCTTGTTGTGGCTGCTATCATTTTTGTACTGCAACACCTCGTCAACAGTTGGAATTCTCCCAATGAGGTCCAAATAGACACGTCGGCACCATTCAAGATCCGCGGCCTGCTCCGCTGGCTTAATATTCGCGTCCGCCCAAGCTGCTTCCATCTGGCTGTCAATAAATGCAACCTGGGGAACCACTGATGAATTGTCGGCACAGAGAGGCACAGCGTGGTACGGAAATGCAAATAGCACCATTGAGACCACAGAGAGCCTCACCACAAACCGACTTGTGAAGCCATCATATTTTCTTGGGTATTCCCGTATCATCATTCGGCACCCTCGCGGCCACTTTTAGAGAATCGCGCAGTAGAACGAGTGTATATTTTCCTCTTAGTACATAAGAGTCAAGCCTACACGCATCCTGCAGAACTGGTAAAAATACTGCCGCTCTCTCTTGTCCGAGAGAAAATCAGTTATGAATTGGCTGATTCGAGCTCGGGGGCAACTGGCGCAGCCGAGACAGATTCACCGACGAACTCAAGTATTGCCCGGGGGCCCGCGTCGCCAAGGCGAGGCATTGCCAGCCTGAGAATACGGGTATACCCACCTGGACGACTTGCAAACCGGGGTGCAACTTCGCTAAAGAGAATTCGAGTTGCTTGCTTATCACCGAGAAGCCTCAGCACTCGACGCCGAGCCGTTACCGCGGGCGCCATAGCCTGAGCCCACTTTTGCCATTGCTCACCCTGCCGCCACTTCTTCCATTCTGCTGTATCTCGTTCTGCGGACGCTGCAAATGCCTCAGCTGCTTTTTCCGCCAGCAACCCTCGTTTTGCTATCGTAATGCATCGTTCGACCAACGGACGAACTTCCTTCGCCTTCGCGACAGTCGTCACGATTCGTCCGGCTACTTTTGGAGCACCAGGTTCGCCTGGCTCAAACTCTCGTTCCGTAAGAACGAGAGATGAAGCAAGATTTCGAAGCATAGCTCGCTGGTGAGAAGGACTTCTACCGAGCACTCTGCCCTTGCGACGATGACGCATTGTTCAACCTTTTCTTCTTTCGATCTCTGAAATATGCCTTGCCGAAATTCAGGAATGCATTCCTGCTGACTCCATACCGAACGATACACCAAGTTCCTTGAGTTTCTCTTCAATTTCCTGCAGTGTCGTCTCGCCGGCACTCTGCAAATTCGCAACTTCTTCTCGAGTCTTCACAACCAATTGACCAAGGGTCGTAATATCATTTCGAACCAAGCTATTCTCGGCACGGTGTGAAAGATTTAACTGGGAAACCAACATTCCAAGGCGACTCTCAAGGGGGGCCTCGAGCTTTTCGAGATCAAGAACGCCTTCGCTTGGCGAGGCATTATCGCCTGAAGCCGCATGTATCGATGCACCCGGAGAGGTGTACCCAACAAACGGATTAAGATGTTTGCGAAGAATCTTAGCCGCCTCAACAAGTGCCATTTCTGGAGTGATTGTGCCGTCAGTCCAAACTTCAAGAGTCAACTTGTCATAGTTTGTTTTTTGGCCAACACGCGTTTCCTCAACCTCGTATCGCACACGTGTCACAGGGCTGAACACTGCGTCGACAGGGATAATACCGATCTCATGCCCGTCCGGGCTATGCTCACTACTCGGCACATACCCACGACCATTTTCGATTACCATTTCCAGCTCAAATTGAACATCGTCTGTAAGAGTTGCGAGCACAAGATCCTTGTTTACAACTTCAACAGACTCATCTGTCTGAACATCAGCGGCCGTGATCGGGCCCTTCAAGCTTTTTTCAACATGAACAACCCGTGTTGAATCACTATGATTTTTCACAACCATACTTTTCACAGCGAGGACGATGTCTGTAACGTCCTCCTGAACACCCTTTATGGTCGTAAACTCATGCTGTGCTCCCCCAAGCTTTATCTGGGTTACAGCACTGCCCTCAAGGCTTGATAGCAGAATACGTCGAAGACTATTTCCAACAGTCGTCCCAAAACCTCTCTCAAAAGGTTCGGCTGTAAACTTGCCATAAGTATTCGTCAGCGTCGCGGTATCGGCGACAACGGAGCCTGGTAGTTCAAGGCCTCGCCAGCGGATATGCATATGGTTCTCCTTAGTACCTTTTGTTCTCGAATCACACTCTCAGGAACTCGACTGTTGACGATGGCTGCAGCATCAACGTCGACTTCACGTTTAAACACGCCGTTTCTTTGGTGGACGACACCCGTTGTGGGGCAGTGGTGTAATGTCTTCAATACTCTTCACATTCATGCCAGCCCCCTGAAGAGCCGTAATGGCACTTTCGCGACCACTTCCTGGACCTTTCACACGGACTTCGAGGTCCTTCACGCCAAACTTTGATGCTTTTTCAGCCGCCTGTTGAGCGGCCATTTGTCCTGCAAATGGGGTGCCTTTACGGCTTCCCTTAAAACCACACGTTCCACCACTAGCCCAGCATAGCGTATCACCCCGCTGGTCTGTGATTGTAACCGTTGTGTTGTTAAAAGTTGCGTCAACGAATGCTATCCCCGACGACACACTTTTCTTTTTTGTTTTCGCTGTCTTGGCCATTATTCAGTTGCCCTGATTTGCTTGATCGGGCTTACCACTTTCCTTCCTGTCGAATTCTATTGTTTTGAATCACTCGGCTCTGAAACTGTTCCTGTCTTACATTTCTACAAAGGCGTCTTCGATTATTTAAGATCCTTCACACCCTTCTTGCCAGCAACCGTCTTCTTCGGCCCCTTACGAGTCCTTGCGTTTGTTCGAGTACGCTGCCCACGAACTGGCAGGCCACGTCGATGGCGAATTCCACGATAGCAGCCGATGTCTTTCAAGCGAGAAACCCCTTGGGCCACTTGTCTCCGCAACTGCCCCTCGACGACATAATCCTTGTCGAGCAGCGAAGCCATACGCGCTAACTCGTCCTCATGAAGCTCCCTTGCCTGATCTTCAGGACTCACGCCAGCCTTGCGGCAAAGTTCTCTTGCAACGCGAGGTCCAACGCCATAAAGGTACTGAAGTGAGTAGACAGTTTTTTTGTCGGAAGGTATGTCAACACCGAGCAAACGTGGCATAGGTAGCTTTCAGGAACGAACCAAATCTATTTGTGATACACCTTGAATTGAATCAGTAGTTGAAATTTGACGATTGGGTTTGATCAACCGCCAGGCCTCCAGCACTACCTGCTTTGACTCAATCACTCGATTCGCCAGATAACGGAACTTCCTCAACCGTTCTACTAGCCTTGTCGTTGTTTATGCCGCGGATTGTCGCATAAAACGAAGACCACACCACGACGGCGGACAATCTTGCATTTATCGCAAATCCGTTTGACGCTGGCACGCACTTTCATTGAAATCATGACGCGAGAGCGTCATACCTCACAGCAATAGTAAGACAGATGATCTGAACAAATCGAAGCCACGAAGTATAGCCACGGCAAACGGTGGTTCACAAGTAGGCACGCGAATTTCCGGCTATCGAGCGAATTCCAAGCAGACATGAGGCGAGTTGAGCATGGGCCAGTTACCCCTGAGTAGTCGTCGCGACATCAGTCGTTTCCTCTTCCTCTCCAGATTGGGGGTCCGCCGTGAGAGCCCAGGGGCCATCCTCCGTCATTGCTATTGTGTGCTCAAAATGAGCGCTGTACTGCCCATCAGCCGTTGATTGGGTCCAGAAATCTGGCAGTGGTCGTACTTTTTTGGTCCCCATGTTCACCATGGGTTCCACCGCGATAACAAGCCCTGGTTCCAGCTCAAAATCATGCTTACGACGAAACGACGGTGAGCAGAAGTTTGGCACCTGAGGATCCTCATGCATGTTCTTACCTATGCCGTGACCAACAAAATTCTCAACAACAGCAAACCCATAATCTCGTACAAAGGTCGCCATTTCTGATGCAACATCACCCCAACGATTTCGTAAGCCCATAAGTTTGATCGCCAACTGCAGAACACCCGATGTACAGTCCAAAAGTTTTTGAACATCGTCGTCTACCTGGCCAACTGCATGTGTAAAAGCGGAATCACCACACCAGCCCTTCAGTTTGCAGCCGGTATCGATACTGATGATATCACCTTCCACCAACTTCCGAGAACCGGGAATGCCATGCACGACTTCATCATTTACCGATATGCAGCATACGGCAGGAAAAGGCACTCGCCCCGGGACACCCTTAAACAGTGGCACAACATTTTTTTCCTCAAAGAACTTCTCCACTGCCTGATCAATTTCACCAGTTGTTACTCCGGGACGAACAAGACGTTTCGCAATTTGATGGGCTTCCCAAACAACAAGGCCAGCCTTTCGCATGGCCTCTATCTCTCGACTCGATTTTAGCTTCAGCACGTCAGTTCTTCCTCTTCACCAAGACTACCGAGGGGGCAGGAAACAATCTTGCCATCGCCTCTTCTCAATAATACAGAGTACATCCGAAACGCTTCAATTCACCGCATGACCTTTTCAATTGTTCTAGCGTTTTGCTCGGCGAAATGCACGGATTGCCTGCCGAACCCGGTCAAAGATATCATCAGCAGAGCCCATCCCGTTCACACTTCTTAATTTCCCTTGTAATTTATAATATTCCAGCAGAGGGGCCGTCTGTCTTTCAAAACTTTCGATTCGACGAGCGAACACTTCTGGGCTATCGTCTTCTCTTTTTCGTGCCAGCATACGACGAACAAGTTCCTCTTGAGGAACGGACAGTTCGATTACACCGTCAACGCTCATTGCTTGTCGCTCGAGAAGATCATCAAGCATTTCGGCCTGATTAATTGTTCTCGGGAACCCGTCAAGAAGGCAGCCTCCCCGGCAATCCTGGTCCTTCAGTCGGCGTGTCACTAATCCAAGCACGAGCTGATCCGGGACCAACTGGCCCGCCTGCATATAGGTAGAGGCCTCTTTTCCCTCAGCTGTTTCCTGTGCAATGGCGGCTCGTAGCATCTCGCCTGTCGAGAGGTGCGGCACTCGAAGAAAGTTGACGAGTCTCTCACATTGGGTTCCCTTCCCTGCCCCCGGTGGTCCAATCAGGATTATCCGCATAGGACTACAAGACCATGGAATGAAACTAGAGGGTTATGAAGCCGACGTAAGAGGCTCAACGGCAAAAAGGTAGCAACCGAGCTATATCTGGTTGTGACAGATCAAGTTATGACTTCTCAAGCAAACCACTGTAGTTCCGCATCACAAGATGACTATCAATTTTTTGAACAAGATCGAATGCAACGCTCACTGCAATAAGCAAACCGGTGCCTCCATAAAAACTAGCAATCTGAGCAGGGATGCCAAGTGCTCCACTCACAATCGTCGGGATGACTGCAACGAGAGCCAGAAACCCCGCTCCGACGTATGTAATTCGCTCCATGACTCGCTCAAGATAGTCGGCAGTTCTCTTCCCTGGTCGGTAGCCAGGAATAAATGAGCCGAAGTTCTTTAGATTGTCAGCCATTTCTTTGGGATTAAATGTGATTGCTGTCCAAAAATAGCAAAAGAAGTAGATGAGTGCGATGTAGCAGATGTTGTAAAGGTATGACTGCCCTCTCGTAAATGAATCATGAAGTGCCGCCAGCACCGTATTCCCTGGGTAAGCGCTACTCAAATACTGAAAAAACATCTGCGGAAACAGCAGCAATGAACTCGCGAAGATAATCGGCATAACACCTGCCTGATTCACACGAAGTGGAAGATATTGACGAGTGCCTCCATAAACTCTTCTCCCTCGCACATGCTTCGCACTCTGAGTAGGAATTCGTCGTTGCCCCTGAGTCATAAAGACTACCCCGGCGACAACGCCAACAAAAAGAGCAGCCAAAACGAGAATTGTCTCAATACCCATTTTCCCACCGCCCCCACCAAGTTCCCAGCTTGTGTCTCCCGCGAGTGACACAAGTGCACTTGGCATGGCGGCAAGAATGCCTGCCATGATCAACAAACTTATTCCATTCCCAATACCAAATTCATCTATTTGCTCACCAAGCCACATGAGGAAAACGGTGCCTGCTGTCATTGTCAGCACTGCAACCAGCTGCCACGAAAACGGCAAACTTCCATCTACGAGAAAACTCGACTGGATAAGAGATGCTTCACCGATTCGAGTATTTGAAAGAAATGCAACATATGCCCAACTCTGCAGGAGACAGATGCCAACAGTCGCGTACCGTGTGTATTCATTGATTTTTTTGCGACCCGACTCGCCTTCCTTTTGAAGTCTTTCAAGAGGCGGCCAAACTGTACCTAATAACTGAAAAATAATTGATGCAGAAATATATGGCATTATCCCGAGCCCAAAAATTGTGGCCTGCGAAAGTTGGCTTGCTGAAAAGACTGCAACTGTCTTGAGGAGATCACTGATTCCGCCCGACTCCTCCGCAAAGGCTCGCATCGCGGCCGGATCAACAATTGGCAAAGGGACCTGCCACCCGACACGATAAATCGCAAGCAGGCCAAGAGTCAGTAAGATTTTTTGACGCAACTCTGGAATCGTAAAAATGATTCTTATCTTCTCGAACACGTCAGCGACTCCCTGTCTTTGTTCCGAAAAACCTTGGCTGTTCCGTCAGCATTTCGAATTCGTTGAAAAATTAGTAACTGGCTTTCGCGATCCAAAAAAGCATCTGGGGAAATCAAATCTCGATAGGCACTGCCACGCACTACATTAGCATCCTTAATCTACTCTGAAACACTCGCTTGTGGCGATGCTGATTGTTCGGCATCCCGAACCTTTTTTTGCCCCTTCACGAGAGCCGCTGGGCCGGGCACCTCACTCACGCTTCCTCCAGCCGCCAAGATTTTCTCACGTGCCTGCTTACTAAACCGGTGTGCGGAAACCGACAATGACTTTGAAATTTTTCCGTCACCTAAAATCTTCAATTCGTGCCAAATACCCTTAGCAACACCAGACGTACGGAGTAGTTCAGGCGTGACATTTGTGCCTGCCTCAAATGCCGTCTCAAGATCGGACACGTTGATGCTTTTGACGATTCTGCCATGACGATTATTAAAGCCCCGTTTCGGAACTCGTCGAATAATTGGACTTCGTCCACCCTCAAAAATTGAAGGGGCACTCCAGCCAGCCAACTGCCCCTGACCTTTATGGCCTCGGCCTGATGTCTTGCCGTGGCCGGATCCGGGCCCGCGACCTATCCGCGAACGTTTACGGTTTTTATGAACACTTTTATTAATGTCATTGAGTCTCATGGAGATACCTGCTTAATCAACCCTTCTCTAAGTGAACGTGTGTCACATTTGTCTTATGAATTTTCTGAGAGAGCAACTCCTCGAAGTCGCTCTACATCTTCTAGTGTTCGCAATTGCTTCAGACCATCAATTGTGGCTTTCACAAGGTTTAATGGATTCACTGAACCATGGGATTTTGTTAGCACATCTTTAATACCAGCTGATTCACAGACAGCTCGCACTGCAGCACCAGCGATGATTCCTGTACCAGGGCTGGCAGGCAACAGAATGATTTTTGATGTCCCGCTCAATCCCTCAACGCGGTGTGGGATCGTTCCAGACACCAGAGGAACCTCAACAAGGTTCTTCATGCCGTCCTTGATGCCCTTCTCTACCGCAGGTGGCACTTCATTTGCCTTTCCATACCCGCAGCCAACCTTGCCCTTCCCATTCCCCACAACAACGAGGCCAGCAAAGCTAAAACGCCGGCCGCCTTTGACAACAGTCGCACATCGACGAACCTTCACTACTCTTTCAGTGAATTCGCCACCTGCCCGGGATTCTCGTCCACCTGCCCGGGATTCTCGTCCACCTGATGTGTTTGCTGCCACGCTTAATCTCCTGAAAATTTTCGCTTAGAATTCTAATCCCGCTTCACGTGCAGCATCAGCCAACGCTGCAACGCGACCGTGATACCGACACGAACCACGATCAAAACAAACTCGTGATATCCCTGCTGCTTTCGCCCGTTCAGCAACAGCCTTGCCAATGGCAACAGCAGCGCTGCGATTACCGCCGAAAGCAACATCTGACTTGAGTTGCGGCTCAACTGTAGCTGCTGCGACAACCGTTTTGCCAGATGCGTCATCAATTACTTGTGCATAAATGTGTTTGTGACTACGGCGCACAGATAGCCGCGGCCGTTCCGATGTACCTCGAAGCGGCTTGCGAACGCGATGGCGACGACGTGTTCGCTGTCGCAGTATTGATTTCGCATGATCCATTTCAGTTTCTCCTCGTTAGCACGCTATCAGCCGCACTGGGCACCTTGCGTTATTTCGTGACTGCCTTACCTGCCTTGCGACGAACTTGTTCATTTTCGTAACGGATTCCTTTTCCTTTATACGGTTCCGGCTTCCGAAGCGAACGAACCTCTGCAGCAAACTGCCCAACCAACTGCTTGTCGATACCTTTAATATTGATATGCGTCTGATCAGGGCAGGTAACATTTAAACCCTTTGGAACTGGAACGTGAAGTTCGTTCGCAAAACCAACCCGTAATTGCAGCACATCTTTTTGCAAAACTGCAAGATAGCCCACTCCAACAATCTCGAGTCGTTTTTCATAACCCTTCGTGACTCCCTCAACCATATTATTTACGAGTGATCGAGTCAGTCCGTGCAACGATCTCGACAGTTTCGCGTCGTCATCTCTCGAGACACGGATGAGTGCTGCAGAGTCATCTATATCCACACTTACTGCAGGGTGATGCTCATGCTCCAACTTGCCGAGTGGGCCTTCAACCGATACTAAACGGCTGTCTACCTTCACATTGACACCTTGAGGGATGGCAACGGGCGATTTACCTATTCGTGACATGCTGGAAACCTTTCTCTCGACTCAGCCACTACCAACGGACTGAGTGCATCGATACCGAACTAACAATTGCTTACTCAAAACTCACCACAGTTCACACAAAACTTCACCACCAAGCTTTCGCTGTCGAGCCTCTCTGTCACTCACGACACCGCTCGAAGTTGAGAGGATTGTGATACCGAGCCCATTAAGGATGGGCCGCAGACGAGCCGACCTGCTGTAGACACGTCTGCCTGGTGTACTAATCCTTTTGATATGACGGATTAACCGCTCACCATTCGGACCATACTTCAATTCAAGTTGGAGCACCGGAGCCGGTGTAGATTCGACTTCTCGCCAATCCCAAATGAATCCTTCTTTTTTCAATACATCAGCCAGGCCACGCTTCACCTTGGAAAAGGGCACGTCTACCGTTGGCCGTTCAACACGAACAGCGTTTCGGATACGAGTGAGCATGTCGGCTATCGGGTCGGTCATCATATGATTTCGTTCCTACCAACTGGCCTTACGAACACCCGGAATGTTGCCTTGATCAGCCAACTTCCGGAAACAAATGCGACAGGTTCCAAACTTGCGGTATACCGCTCGAGGCCTGCCACACAGCATGCATCGACGAATAGTTCGGGTCGAAAATTTTGGTGGCCGCTTTGCAGCGGCAATTTTG
>JAQWMC010000134.1 GCA_029246985.1 Pirellulales bacterium | reverse complement strand
TGCGATAGTGCTCGCAGCAGGAAAAGGCACTCGCATGAATAGCGACCTGCCTAAGGTATTACATGAGGCGGCTGATAAAACTCTGCTTACATGGGTTCTTGATGCACTCAGGGACGCTGGCTGTCACGATCAGATTGTTGTCGTTGGGTATGGCAGCGAGAAAGTACGTAGTCATGTGGGAGCAAGGACGGGGGTTCAATTCGCTGTTCAGCAAAAGCAGCTTGGAACTGGTGACGCTGTCCGAGCCGCAGCTCCGCTAATAGAATCAACTCTCACCACAGGTGCCCGTTCTCGGCCTGTTGTCATCGTCTGTGGTGACTCACCTTTATTACGCCCTTCCAGTATCCGACGTTTACTCGATGCTTTTCAATCCACGGGTGCTGCATGTCTTCTCGGAACCGCAATCACGGAAGACCCAACTGGATTGGGCCGCGTAGTGCGCAACGCAGACAAACAGTTTGTCTGTATTACTGAAGAAAAGGATGCAACTCAAAGCGAGCGGCTCATTCAAGAAGTCAACATGAGCACCTATGTTTTCGCCGCCGATCAGTTGCTCAAGGCCCTAGAGCAAATTAATACTGATAACGCAGCTGGAGAGTACTACCTCACGGATTGCCCAAAAGTACTTCTTGACGCAGGTAAACAAGTCGATGCGGTCGCCTGCCTTGACCCAAGTGAATCACTATCCGTCAACACACCAGAGCAACTCAATGCTGTGGCCGAAGCTCTTCAAGCAATTCATCAATAGGTATCCGTAGCCTGAGAAGTCCGTGACATCTGTCTCACCCGACAGAGAGTAGCAATCCTTGAACATCCTTCTTAATACCGTAAAAGAGTGTTCTAACGATCCCCCTCTCTCTTTTTTAGTTCTGAGATCACCACATGAATGACTTGAAGATTTTTAGTGGGCTGGCAAACCCTTCTTTAACTCAGGACATCTGTCGCTATCTCAACCTCCCCATGGGAAAGATGTCCATCGGCCGATTTCCGGACAGAGAAATCTCTTGCAAAATAGACGAAGATGTTCGAGGGCGAGATATTTTTATTGTCCAGCCAACCTGTCCGCCAGTTGACGAACATCTCATGGAACTGCTGGTGATGATCGACAGTTTCAAGCGAGCCAGTTCGTATCGAATTACGGCAGTGATCCCATATTTTGGCTATGCAAGGCAGGATCGAAAAGACGCGGGTAGAGTTCCCATCACGGCCAAACTCGTCGCCAACTTAATCACCCGCGCAGGGGCAGATCGTGTGCTTGCGATGGATCTTCACGCCGCTCAGATTCAGGGTTTTTTCGATGTTCCAGTGGACCATCTATACGCTGCACCTGTACTCAACAACCATTTACAATCTATCGATTTGCCGACAGATGATCTGATTGTGGTAAGTCCTGACGTTGGCGGCATCAAGCGGGCCGTTGGGCATGGTCAAAGACTCAATGCTCCTCTGGCAATCGTTGACAAGAGGCGGGTAAGTGCTGACACAACAACAAGTGCGAATATCATTGGTGCCAGTGTCGAAGGGAAAGTTGCCCTCATGTTCGATGACATGATCAGCACAGCCGGCTCTATCTGCTCGGCGGCCGAAGTCCTTCATAATCATGGTGCAAAACAGATTTTTGCAGCAGCAACCCATGGGCTCTTGGTCGGCCCCGCTGTTGAAAGGTTGCAGGCAGCCCCCCTGTCTGGAATCATCGTGACTGACTCAATTCCGCTTGCCCAAGAGAAAACACTGCCGAATATTACAGTTCTCTCTGTCGCCAGTTTGCTCGGGCAGGCGATAAAGCGAATTCATCGAAATGAGTCGGTCAGCATGATGTTTCAATAATTGAGTATTCAGGCCGTAATTCAGCGGCACCGGTTGCGAAAAAATCGAGAAATGGCACAATATGGAGCCCAATTAAGGAGTTCCTGATGAGCGATCTACTCGAAGTCACCGCCCGTAACGTTACGGGCACAAAAGCCTGCCAAAAACTACGCCAAGAGGGCCATGTCCCTGCGATTTTATACGGACATGGTGAATCATGTGTTGATCTAGTAGTGCGACGTGATGCCGTTGAGGCAATGGTTCGGCACGGCAGTAAAACCGTCGAGTTAACTGGCGCTGTGAAATCACCCGCTCTTGTTCGTGAACTCCAGTGGAATGCATACGGCACCATCCCCTTGCATATTGATTTTTTACGGATTGATCCCTCAGAAAAAATCAATGTGATGGTTCCTGTTGAGTTTCGTGGGGAATGTCCAGGAGCAAAGGCCGGTGGAAAGTTCAAACAGGTCCTCCGAGAACTTGAGGTTGAATGTACGGCTCAGACCATGGCCGAGGTTGCCGTTGCTCATGTTGCTCATCTCGAGGCTGGAAATGTTCTTAAAATAAAACATCTTGAACTTCCTCAAGGGGCCCGTGCAACTTCAGATGGCGAAGCCGTTGTTGCCTCATGCCTCCTATCCGACCAAAAGCTTGAAGACGCCTTAGACATAGGAACCAAAGCAGCAGAGTCAAACGATGAATGACAGCGACTCGTTGTTGCGTGAACAACTGCATCGTAGACGACATACACTCCCAACGGTGATGCTCTGTGAAATTGTTGGTCGGTTTAGGTAATCCCGGACGGAAATATGAAGGCACTCGACACAATGTCGGATTTGACGTATTGGACGTATTGGCAGAACGCGGGGGAAACCCAAGGCGAAGGCAACGCTTCCAGGGAGAGACTTCTCAGACTAGTATTCGCGGGACACCAGCATTACTACTCTGGCCACTTACATGGATGAATTTAAGCGGGGGCAGCGTGCTCGCCGCTCGTGATTTTTATAAACTAGACCTAACTGACATTCTTGTGATCTGTGATGACTTCCAACTGCCGCTCAAAACCATTCGGATGCGACCGAATGGGTCTGCGGGCGGACAGAAGGGCTTAGCGGATACCATCACACGTCTTTCAAGTACAACAATTCCGAGGCTCAGAGTAGGCATCGGACCAGTGCCAAAACAGCAGGATCCACCTTCTTTTGTGCTCGGGAAATTTTCCAAGTATGAACAGGTAGACCTCGACGAAACAATCCAGCGGGCTGCCGATGCTGCCCAATCGTGGGTAACCCTCGGGATAGAAGCCTCAATGAATCGGTACAACTGACAACCACCAATACAACAAAAACTCTTTAGGAACAAAACGGAAGGACCATTTCAAATGACTGTTTACGAAGGGATGTTTATCCTGGATTCGACGAAGTATTCACGCGACCCCGATGCTGTAACGGGGCAACTCAATGACTTAGTAGCTGAGCACGGGGGGACGGTTCTTGTCTCTCAGCTCTGGGACGAAAGAAAGCTCGCGTATCCGATTAATGGTCAGCGGAAGGGTTCTTATTGGCTCATCTATTTCAGCATCGATGGGCCGAACCTTGTTGCTTTCGAACGACAATGTGAATTGAACGAAAATGTGTTGCGAAGACTCATTTTGAAGATCGACTCCCGTTTGGCTGAACCGCTTGTCCAGCATGCACAGGCCGGGAACAGCAGCACCAAACCGGCACAAACAACTGCCAGCAAATGACATCACAGTAAAGGAGTGCCTGCTGAAGGGCTTGACGGAAACTGAACATCTGTTCATTATGAGTGGCCGCCTGCGGCATCATGTCTGATATGTCGTTGCGAGCACTGATCAATTTGCGGACAAAGAAAAAGGGAGATCGCCATGGCGAGTAGCATGAATCGGGTATTTCTCATGGGGAACGTGACCCGTGACCCAGAACTTCGATACATTTCAAACGGTTCGGCAGTCACTGAAATCGGGCTTGCGATCAATGATCGGCGTAAATCCTCATCAGGCGAGTGGGTAGAAGAAACAACATTTGTTGACATTACGCTATGGGGCCGTACTGCTGAGATCGCCGGTGAATACGTAACAAAGGGAGCCCCGCTTTTAATCGAGGGACGTTTGAAACTCGATATGTGGGAAAAAGACGGAAAGAAAAACTCAAAACTCCGTGTTGTTGGTGACCGAATGCATCTTATTGGATCACGCGGAGGCAATCGTTCCGAGGGAAGTCAAGCAGGTGGCCGTAATCAGGGAAATCAAAACAGCAGCAGTCCGAACGAGAAGGATCAGTCGGGAGGGTATGATACGGGCGGTGGTTTCGGTGCCACGAGTACCGCAGGCGGCACCGAAGACGACATTCCTTTTTAACCCTTTCGGGCAACCCACAACTCACTTAACAACTTACATTTTATAAGGATCTACAAATGTCCACCACAACAATTAAAAAACCCAGACATCAACGGCATAAACGTCTTCCCAAAGGCGAACGAGGAGGAATTGAACTCCTACTTATCCAGAATGTCGAACACCTCGGAAAACAGGGTGAAGTAGTCGAAGTGCGTCCGGGATATGCAAGCAACTACCTACTACCTCAAGGGCTTGCAACAGTCGCTACCGAACACCACAAGAGAATGGTTGAAAAGCACAAAGCAAAACTTGCAACCATTGCTCGTGAAAGACTCGCCGGACTTCGCGGACTACTCGAAGAATTAGTCCGGACAAGTGTCACGATTGAATCAAATGCGAACGACGAAGGTCATCTGTATGGATCAGTCGGAGCACCTGAGATTTCACGATCCCTCAAGCAGCAAGACCTTGTTGTTCCTCCAGATCAAATTATTTTGCAGGGCCCGCTCAAAGAAGTTGGGTTGTACACGGTTAAAGTGCGTCTGGCGAGTGAAGTAGAGGGCGAACTGAAGGTCTGGGTCGTACCAGCAAGTAGCGAGGAAAAGTAAGTCGTCACCGATTCAGGCAGAGAATTCGCATTCGAATACATGTTTCAATGAATGGGCTGCGACACCCCTGCCAATAAGCACCCGCAACTGATGTATCCAGAGAAACGGGCCTGACTTAAAAGCAAAAACTGCAGTGTTCTTATCACACTAAAAAGTCTCAAACGGTATAGAGGACTTCTCAATGGGTGATTCTCGTGGAAATGCGACGCAGTCGGTTCAGAGTATGGCCGGACCGAAAAAAACGAGCCGAAATGGCCAGCGATCTAAAAAGCAATCGCATAGCCAAGATGACCATAACGTTTCCCAAATCGGCAGACTTGGTCGACCAGGAAACATCGAAGCTGAAAAGAACGTTCTCGGTAGCATCCTTCTCAAACCTGATGTCTGTGATGACGTTGCGCTGTCTGTACGGTCAGAAGATTTTTCCGACGAAGCGCATCAGACAATTTTCCGTCATCTTCTTGATCTCCATGACGGTGGCAAGCGTATTGATGCGACCATTTTACTGGAGAAATTACGAACGAAGGGCGACCTTGATGCAGTTGGAGGAGCCGCTGCGATTGCAGAACTCATTAGCTCGGTCCCCCATGCCGCCCATGCTTCACACTATGCACATATCATTCGAGACAAGGCAATGCTTCGGTCTCTTATTGATGCGAGCACCGACATTCTTCGGGATGCTTATGACGCATATGATGAGCCAAGAGAACTCCTTTCGCAGGCTGAAGAAAAGATTTTCTCAATACTCGAGCAGCGTAGCTCTGCTGAAGCAAAGCCGATCCAGTCTGTCCTTGAAGACGTGATGGTGCGTATGGATGCTCGCATGAAACACGAGCATGCACTTGGTGGCGTCGAAACTGGCTTCACTGACCTCGACACGCTCTGTGGAGGGCTCCACAACTCTGAATTAATTATTTTAGCTGCTCGGCCCAGTATGGGCAAAACTGCGCTCGCTATGAATATTGCTGAGCATATTTCAATAAATAGCCAGCAGCCGGTTTTATTCGTGAGTCTTGAGATGGCAAGTCTCGAACTTGCAGATCGTCTACTCTGCTCAGCTGCTCAGGTAAATGGACATCGACTACGTAATGGAACCATTTCGCAGGAAGACAGACGCCGTCTTGTACAAAAATCCTCGGAGATAAGTTCTGCTCCCCTATACATTGATGACACACCTGGCCGAACCCTGACGGAAATTGCTGCTGTAGCTCGTCGACTCAAACGAAAGCAAGGACTTTCGATAATTGTCATTGATTATTTGCAGCTAATCGAGCCCGACAATCCGAGGGACCCACGTCAAGAACAAGTGGCACGTATCGCAAGACGATTAAAGACGATGTCTCGAGAACTTGATATTCCAATCCTCTGTCTTGCACAATTAAATCGGCAGGCTGAAGTATCACGAGATAACCGACCAAGGTTAAATCACCTACGTGAATCTGGCGCAATTGAGCAAGACGCTGATGTTGTGATGTTTGTTCATCGAGAAGAATATTATCAGACAACAGATGAAGATCGTGAACGAGTGAAGGGTGAAGCAGAAATAATTATTGCCAAGCAACGAAATGGCCCAATTGGTGACATAAAACTCCTATGGCAACACGATTACACACGATTTGTAAATCTTGAGCACCGCCCCTACGATGAGTTTGAACAATTCTCGGACTTCTAGATTGGGTTGACGCAAGCAAGTCGGAAATCTTTGGCTACACCAATGCCAAGACCTTCCTCAGCCACAAGTACCACAAGGCGTTGAGATTGACGACTAACCCTGACCGGCGATGGGCATTTTCTAGCCGCTACACTTAACATCGGCCAATATCGGCTGCCCTGCAGGAAACCTCTCCTTAGGAAAACATTCGGAGAAGACGACATGCCGTCATCACAAAACCACCGCATCTCACGACGACGTGTACTGAAGTCGACCACGGCAACGGCAACCGCGGTACTCATGCAGGGGATAAGCCCGCTGGGAACGGTTCGGCCGGCCGGTGCTGATCAACGCGGCGACCTTGGTATTGGCGTGATCGGCTGCCGCTATCAAGGCTCCGTGATTGCCGGACTTGCCAAAGCCCACGGCCGTCTTCTCGCCATGGCTGATGTTGATGCCTCCGTTCGCGACCTCTCTGCGATTGATCACTCTGTCGAAAAGCAAACGGGGCTTTCACCAGAATCGATCTATGAGGGTGTCGATCGACATGAGGATTACCGACGACTCCTCGATGACCACCGGACTCACGTAATCCTGATTGGTGCCCCTGACCACTGGCATGCTGGCATGCTGATCGATGCGTTGAAGGCTGGAAAAGACGTCTACGTTGAGAAGCCGATCTCGCTGACAGTCGATGAAGGGAAGCAGATTCGCAAGGTAATTGAGACCACCGGTGGGATTGTGCAGGTAGGTAGTTGGCAGCGGAGCGACAACCGCTTTCGTACTGCCGTGGAACTGGTCCGTGCTGGGCGGATCGGTCGACTCAAACGACTAGAGGTATCGCTCGGCAGCAACGAGGTGGGCGGTCCGTTTGCCACGTCAGCTATTCCTGATAGTCTCAACTGGGAACGCTGGCTTGGCCAAGCGCCGCTCGTTCCCTACACCAAAGAACGCTGCCACTATACGTTTCGCTGGTGGTTTGACTATGCCGGCGGAAAGATGACCGATCATGGGGCCCATCATCTCGACATCGCCCAGTGGGCAATTGGCACCGATCCAATTGAGGTGATTCCAGAAGCGACCATGCCGCAGGTCAACAACGGCTTCAACGTGCCCACCGCATTTCGCGTGCTATTTCGGTATCCCAACGATGTGGAGATGCTCGTCACCGACACCGGCCGCAACGGTATCCTGTTTGAGGGCAGCGAAGGCCGCATCTTCGTCAACCGCGGCTCGCTAACTGGGGTGCCCGTCGACGAGCTGGCTGAGAAACCACTGCCGCGTGACGCGTTCAGACTCTACGACTTCGATAATCTTCACCGGCCAAAGCGAGCTGGTAAGATCGAGGCGATTGTGAATCACATGGGCAACTTCTTCGACTGCGTCACGGCTCGCAGGCAGCCTATCTCTGATGCCGAGAGTCAGCATCGCTCGGCCACCACCTGTCATCTGGGCAACATTGCCTGTCGTCTTGGTCGACCACTGGCCTGGGACGCCACCGCTGAGCGATTTGAGTCTGATGAAGAGGCAAACGGCCTTCTCAGCAGGCCACAACGCAAGGGATATGAGGTTTCCGCATGAGAACCACGCTTAACCGCCGCACCTGGATGAGTTCTGCCGCAGCAGTCTTGGGAACAGCCGCCTTAGCTGGCGAGGAATCACTGAACAGTCGTTGGCGGCCCAACTATATCCTCTCGTCAGCACTCTACGGAACTGCCACGCTACCCAAAATCTTGCCCGAGGTTGCTAAGACTAACGCCACATCAATTGACTTGTGGCCACAACCACACGGCACACAACGAGGGGAAATTGAAAGCCGCGGTGTCGAGCAGGTACAGCAGCTACTTGAAAAACATGATGTACGACTCGGCGGCATCGCCTGCTACCGCCCCGGGGCTTTCAAACTTGAATCTGAGTTTGCCGTCGCGCGGCAGCTCGGTGATTCGGAGACTGTCCTGGTCACAACGGCTCCAGGCAACGGCACGCTCTCTGGAAAGCCTCTCGACGCTGCAATTCGGGCGTTTCTCAGCAAACTTAGCCCGGCCATAAAACAAGCTGAGGCAGGAGCGGGCGTGATTGCAATTGAAAACCACTCCGATTCGCTACTGAACTCACCCGAGTCGATCTGCCGATTCACCACATTGGTGGAGAGTGACCGCGTAGGAATCGCACTCGCACCACACCATCTTCCTCAAGATGGCAACCTGCTCGCCGACCTGGCAGGTGAGGCAGGCTTGGCACTCAAATTCATCTATGCCCAGCAGTACGGGAAGGGCTCAAAGGAGAAGTTGCCCAAGGCCGATGAACTCTTGCAGCTGCCCGGTCGTGGCTCACTCGACTTCGGCCCCCTGATGCGGCAGCTTGCCGAAATGCAGTTTGCCGGGCCGGTAGAGATCTTCATGCACCCTGTGCCACGAGGTGTGCCCATTCTGAACTCTATCGCTGAAATCACCACAGCAATCCAAGCAGCTCGGGCATATCTCGATGGGCTGCTGGCGTCGTGAGCCTAAGGAATTGATGCCCTCGAGGGTGTCGAGCTCAGTGATGGCTCCGTCAACCGGCACTTCCCACTCACAAACCTGACATAAAACAGCGTGGTTAAGGCTACCAGAAGGTTTTTACAAAACGAAAAGACCGCAGAAACTAATTGGTGTGGAACACATAGTGTCCGCTGCGGCCACGGGACATGAAATCGGAACGATAAATCGTGCTCTCCGCACATTTCTCACTCATCGCCAGATGTAGCACTTCGATCACGCTTCAAAGTCAGTCTAAAGAAAGCTGTGTGAAAACTGTGTTTCATCAGGTGCACCGGCCAGCTGATCTTGATCTCTTATCCTCGAAGAGCAGCACCAACACGGTCCTGACAGGACCGTACCATCGCTTTGACAAAAGAGTTCGCCTGTTCAGCAGACAGCGTTTCTTTGGAGCTTCTAAGTCGGATGGATACAACCACACTTTTTTTGCCCTCACCAAGACGTTCGGCATCCCTCCAGATTTCACCGAGATGGACACTTTCTAAGGCATCGCATTGCGTTGATTCAATCGCAGCACGAACTGATGCCCATGAAATTCCTTCGTCTACTACAAGATTCATGTCACGATCAATCGATGGAAAACTGCTTAGCGACAAAAGCGTGGATTCATACTTCGTAGTGAACTCAAGTCCATCGAGTCGAAGCTCTATTCCAACTGAATTTTTATCAAAGCCGCACATCTTCATGACACCTTCTGAAAACTCACCGACTACGCCGATCCTGCGACTCTTCTCACCTTTACTATGAAACAGAATCTCAGCAGAACGACCTTCCTGCATGACCGCTGACTCAAACGGGTGGTACGTGACCCCAAACTCGACGCCTGCCTGTGATACTGGCCTCTCTGCAGATGACCACTCATACACTCCCAGCCGTTCGAGAATAGCAGCAGCGAAACCTTTTCCGTAAAAGAAGTCCCCTCCTGTTGCCAGCGCAAGCAACAAAGGCTCTTCTACGGGCACCGTACCTTCTAACGACTCATCTTCACGACGAAGATAACAGTGAGCGATCTCGAACAGATCACCATGAGAAGATCCTGAACTGAGGCTGTTTGATCGTGCCTCTAGTAAACTAGGAAGTAAGGTGCGGCGAAGTCTATCCGCACCTTGCACCAGCGGGGGGCTGCACACCAGTGCTGGAGCATCTCCCCAAGGACTGCTGAATTCCTCAAATCTTTCACCAACAACACTGCGTGTCATTGCTTCACAAAAACCAGCTGCTACACAAGACTCACTGACCACCCGCACCATACGTTCACGCGGTGAACGCTGAACAGGAACAGCCGATATTGGAATATTTTCGGGAACACAATCGTACCCTTCAATGCGAGCAACTTCCTCAACGAGATCAATTTCACGCGTGCAGTCGCGTCGCCACGTTGGAGCGAGCCAGCGTGTCACATCATCTCCTGACTCCTGTTCAACGAAACCAAGAGACTGAAGTATCTCCCGTTGTCTCTGAAGAGAAACCGAAACACCCAGAACCTGTTCCACCCGATGCGTGCGTAAGTCGATAGTGGACTGACTGGAACTGAGGCTCCCTGCCTGAATCGCTGGAGCGGCAAAAGTACCACCAGCAAGATCGCGAATAAGTTCTACCGCCCTGCAACTTGCCCATTCTACAGCAGCAGGATCAGGGCCACGTTCAAATCGATATGATGATGGACTTCCCAAAACCAACGCACGAGCAGCGGACCGTACTGGCAACGGAGCAAACTGGGCTGACTCAATTAACACATCTGTTGTTTCGAGTGATATTTCAGTCTCAGCACCTCCCATCACTCCTGCAATAGCCAGCGACTGCTTCGAGTCAGAGATGACACACATCTCGGATGTCAGTTTGTATTCTTTGTGGTTGATTGCAACGAAGGATTCTCCCTCTTTAGCCCGCCGAACAATGATTTTTTCACCGTTTAAGCTATTAAGATCGAAGGCGTGTAAAGGCTGGCCACACTCAAGCATGACGTAATTTGTAACATCAACAACGTTATTCACACTGGCAACACCAACGGTCTCAAGGCGACGGACGAGCCAGTCGGGGCTCGGGCCAACAGTCACGCCTCGGATAAGGCGTGCAGAATAGAAGGGGCAAATATCTGTTGATTCGATTGCCACCGAAAAAGAATGGGGGGGCTCTGGGCCCGTGATTGACACCGTTGGTATTTTCAAGGGACGCTGGAACAAAACGGAAACTTCTCGTGCGACCCCTATGTGACCAAGACAATCTGGTCGATTACTTGTCACTTCGAGATCAACGGCCGCGTCATCATGAATTATCTTTGTTGATTCATGATTCAGCCCTGAAAGCAGAAGTCGCTCCGTCAATGCATCAACTTCTGGCAAATCAACATAATCGGCAAGCCAATCTAAGGACACAATCATGCCTGACCCCGATCATGAAACTGTTCAAGAAACCGAATATCATTTCGATAAAAATCCCGGATATCTGCAACACCAAAACGACGAGCTGCAATTCGCTCTACACCTAATCCAAACGCAAATCCACAAACCTCGTCTGGATCATAGCCAACGGATTGAAGAACAGACGGATCGACCATACCTGCTCCACCCATTTCAATCCAGCGGCCATTCCACTCCATATCCACTTCAACACTCGGCTCAGTGAAAGGGAAAAAAGAAGGACGAAACCGAACACGCACGTCACCACCAAGAAAGCTGGAGGCGAAGGAACGAAGCACACTTTTTAGATGAGCCATCGTTGCACCGGGCTCGATAAGAAGACCTTCAACTTGATGGAACATTGGATAGTGTGTTGCGTCAGCTGTATCCGGACGATAAACACGACCGAGTGAAACAATTCGAAGCGGTGGTTTTCTTTGCTCCATCACGCGTATCTGTACGGTACTCGTCTGTGATCGCAAAAGAAGCGGACGATTAGTATTTGCCACCGCAATATAGAAATTATCAAGTGGATCACGAGCAGGATGCTCATTTGGAATTGCTAGTGCCTCAAAGTTATGCCATTGGTCTTCTACTTCAGGCCCATCCACAGCCTCAAACCCCAGGTTGGCCATGATCGAGGACACCCGGCGGATGGTCTGAGTAATTGGGTGCACACGACCAAACCGAATAGGGCTTCCTGGCAGCGTCACATCAATCTGCTCAACAGCCTTCGTGTTCTTTAATGGTGCGACGACTCGCTGAGAAGCCTGCAGAAATAATGCTTCGACCGATTTTTTCACAGCATTGAACTGCTGACCACCTGCTGGCTTATCTTCACTGCCGAGCTTACCAAGCCCTTTCTGCAGTGCCTTCAGCTGTCCATTTTTAGCCCCAAGGAAAACGATACGCGAAGCCTCGAGTGCTTCCGTGTCAGCTACGTTTGCAAGAGCTTTTTTCACCTCGGAACGCAGTCTCTCAAGGTCCGCTACAAAAGCATCAAGATTGAGATTTGTCACGAGCGGCAAACCGTAGCGAGGAACTTCAAACAGTAGATACGCGGACTATGCGACAACCGCTTCCGATAAACCAAGACCCTCTCGGACCTGGCTCACAACAACATCAAACCCGGTTGGATCAAGAACTGCCATTTCGGCTAATGTTCGGCGGTCGAGCTCACAACCAATCTTTTCCAGACCCGCAATAAATTGGCTGTAACGCAAGCCGCGCTCACGGCACGCTGCATTAATTCTGATAATCCAGAGGCGTCGAAAATCTCGTTTCCGGCGACGACGGTCTCGCTTGGCGAACACTCCTGCTCGAATTATGGACTCTTTTGCAGTACGCAACAGACGTCGACGCCCGCCGACTGATCCCTTCACTCGCTTCAGCAATCGTCGCTTGGCCCGCAACCGTGGGACAGCATTTTTAGTTCGCATGGAAAAACCTTCTTAACTTTCAGAATCTCTTTATTTCGGGGATCGGCATCTCGCAAAAGATTCAACCTGCACGAGACGACCTTACATGAGTGCTAGTAGCTATTTGAAGCAAGTGCCTCAACGATATTTGGCGTGTCAGACTTATCCAAAACACCGGTACCACGTAGATTTCGTTTTCTTTTCGCTGACACGCGAACTTGAAGGTGACTCGTCCCGCTACGACGGTGCTTCACCTTTCCTTTCGCCGTCACTCGAAATCTTTTCTTCGTTCCTTTGTGTGTTTTTTGTTTTGGCATAGCTTCTACTCTCTTATCTTCTGCTTCTTGTATTTTCTGATTGTAACGTCCACTGAAAAAGCTCATTACTTAACTATCAGCGGAAAACATGAATGCTTACTTCGGGGCTATCGTACAGATAAGCCTGCGTCCAGTCTGTTGGGGTGGTGATTCTACTTTACCAATCTCTTCAAGTTGTTCTATGACATGCCGCATGATTCTCTGACCCTCATCAATGTGAGCCATTTCTCGACCACGAAAAATTACCGAAACAGTCACCTTGTCTTTATGGCCCAGGAATGTTCGGGCCTTATTAATTTTAAATTCAATATCGTGTTCGCCCGTCTTTGGGCGAAGCCTAATTTCCTTGAGTTTTGTTTGATGAACGTGGGTCTTATGCAGCTTTTTCTTTTGTTGGTACTTAAACTTTCCATAGTCCATAATCCTGCATACAGGCGGACGTTCATTTGGGGCTACTTCAACTAAATCGAGACCCGCAGTCCGTGCTTCGGACAACGCATCATCAGTTGGAATAATTCCCAGTTGAGCTCCGTCTGCAGATATGACACGAACCGGGGAAATCCGAATTTGTTCATTGATGCGTTGCTGTTTCTCGATGGCCAAAAACTCCAAACCCATGACGGCTGCTGCCTGGCGGGCTGGATATTTCCACGCACCTTACACCACGGCACAGCTCCTTTTCTTGTACTTTCAGGAACCACCGATGCAGAGCAGCGACTTCGAGCCTGGCACATATCATTCGGGCCAAGGGTTCCAATCGAAGTTCCCTAGTATTCCAGCATCGATAGGGGGTAGTCAAGCGGTGCCCCTATGATTCGAGGCCTGGGAGGTCTTCCTGCAGGAAATTCTATTCAAGCGTGAGGTCGACCCCCTCAATATATTGCCGGTCCGCCGCTGAAAACCGTGCCATATGACGTGATTCGACCACAAACGCAAGGCTGAGCCGTCGACCCTCGACAGTCCTCAGATGGTAGTGAATCCAATGAAACGGCAACTCTTCAGCCTCACCAACAGAAGCAACCCGCATGATTGTTGTTCCGTCGTCGCGACTGTACGTTGACGCGGACACCAAATGTCCAAATTGCTCACCGAGAGTCTTCTCTATGTCATTTTCGAAATCCGAAAGCGTGAGAACTTCTGACTGCAGAGGGAGTGGCGTCAGGGTTACCTGGCCAACCAATGCACCTTGGTCGACGAACCGCATCATGAGATATTCACTGCACTCTTCTATTATCTTCCAGTTGTTTTCGTAGATAACGTCGTATCGATCGTAAGCGTCACAGATCCAGCGAAACCCTGGCTTCCCGGGACCACGTCGAGACCTGCCATATCTAGACATACCACCATTCGAACTGGCGGCGACAACTCGTGGCCGTGGTGCTTCCCGAGAATGACTGGACATTTCTATGACTGCCTCAACATCAATCCCAGGGGCCATATAAGATACATCTCGTGATTCCTTAATCACAACGTGAAGCATCGACACCTTGCCGGCTGAATTGTCTCCCGTGATCCAGTCATAATCACCCTCAACTGTGATCGATGTCGCTGCTCCATTGATTGCCCCTTCAATGCTCCCCTGAATGTGTACTGTAGTACTCTTGGCGGTGCACTCTGTTATTGTCGCCTCCAGTCCACCAGAATGAACCGTATCGATACAGAGTAAATCTGCGATCACAGCCTGATGAAGCCCCCATTGTGTTCCACGAACCTGATTGCTTGGTGGTACCAATGCACCAAGATAGAAGGGATCAAATGCTACCGTTAGCAAATCGGCTTCCGGCTGCGTAAGAAATCCTTCACGAAACCAAAAGTCGAGGCTCGTACCATGCGTATACACATGAATGTCATTAACACCCCGTGGAAGTTGTGTGTTGATAGAATCCTTACCAATAACAGCGTTTGCGGCAGCGTGCTCGTAGTGCCTGACAACTGTTGGACTTTGTTGTGATGAATCAGGGTTCACCTTGTTTCGATAGATGAGATTCGAATGAGCTTGAACCAGTTGTTCGATAATCTCTAACGAGTCCGATCGAAGATCATTTCCCACTGGAAACTTCAGCTTTCCAGTGACTGCAAGCTCAATCTCGAAGATTGAGGACGTATCGTGGGACACCTCCTGTTCACCTGCCAAAACAAAGACAGAACGACAATCAACAAAACAAGAGAGCCCTACCAAGGCATGAAACACTATGCGTATCAGTCGAGAAATTGTCGACGAAAGTTGCCCATATGCTGGAGCCTCCAAACACTGATTCATAAAAAACCATGCCCCTGTTACTCACCTGCGAAAAGTCGACCCTTCTGTAGCCAATCGGCTCCCGGCTGGTGATCTCTACAACGAACCCAAACCAGACTGCAGAATGAGGAAACCTGTTGATTCGAGACAAAAAATAGCTCCGTAACCAAGGACCGGGCGAACTCCTCACAAACACCCCAAGACATTCCCACTGGACAGATTCGAATAAGACAATTGGATGCACCGCACATACCAAGTGTCCATTTAGGAAAAGTCCTTTATTTTAGCCATTTAACGAAAAACGAATATTTTGACTGAAAACACTCTGTCTTGCGAAAGAAACCAGTAAGTCTATTGTTGGTAACGACTTACGCTCGAACCTGAGCACATGTCGAACTGTCATAATCCGCACTTTTCTTGATTTCCTAAATTATTTGCTGTTTCAGCAAACCATCTGTCCCATTGCGGCGTATAACTAGAGCGTCCGCAACTAAGGTGTGGTGGGGATCAAGGATGATTCCAAGCGTGGACGCAGGATTGGTTTCATTGCCTGTTTTGGGGATGTGATACTGCTTCGAGTGCTTCGGCGGTAACGTGAATGAGCGTAGGGGT
>JAQWMC010000103.1 GCA_029246985.1 Pirellulales bacterium | reverse complement strand
CGAAAAAGAGCCATTGGCCATATTCGCCGTATTGCCATTGAAGATGCCGAGGAACTCGGCCGGATGGAGTATGAGGAAACCGGTATTGGCCGGCTCGTTCATAAAATTGAAAAACTACAGGTACTCGGCGACCGCGTTCCTGGTGTGGAATTCATGTCGAGCGAGGTCTTCAGTGGAGACCATGGCCTTGCAGTGATTGAACATGCCCCCTTTGGTGTCATTGGTGCCATCACTCCGGTAACACATTCCCTTCCAACGATTGCCTGCAATGCAATCAACATGCTTGCGTCAGGAAACACTGTCGTCGTCAACCCACATCCAAGTGGTAGAGGGATAGCCATTGAGGGTGTCCGCCGATTTAATCAGGCAATTCAGCGTGACCTTGGTGTCGACAATCTTATTAGCCTCGTTGCTGAGCCAACACTCGAAACTGCCGGAGAACTATTTAATCACCGTGGTGTCAAACTCATTTGCGTGACGGGTGGTCCAGCCGTCGCTCGGGCAGCTCTCCAGTCAAGCAAACGGGCAATCGTCGCAGGACCCGGAAACCCTCCAGTCGTTGTTGATGAAACCGCCGATCTCGGCAACGCAGCCCAATCGATCATTGCAGGCGCTGCGTATGACAACAACCTGCTATGTATTGGTGAGAAACAGGTCTTTGTCGTTGACGCCGTGTTCGATGCATTGATGGCCGCGATGGAACGAGCAGGTGCCCTGCAGCTTTCTGGCCAGCAGACAGACCGCCTTACAGAAAAAGCAATCGTAATGGTGGGTGAGGGCGAGCATCGCCATCCTGCTCCGGCAAAGGAACTTCTCGGAAAAGATGCCTCATTGTTGGCAGACGTCGCCGGTGCTTCCGGCCGTGAGGGTCTTGAACTGGTATTCGGGGAAACAGATATTTCAAACCCTTTTGTGCCTACCGAGCAAATGATGCCCTTCGTTCCTTTTGTACGGTGTGCAAATGCCGATGAAGCCATTCAGCGGGCCTTTGAAAGCGAGCACGGGTTTAGGCATACAGCAGTTATTCATTCTCAGAACGTTCGCAATATGACCCGCATGGGCCGGCTCCTCGACACAACGCTCTTTGTTAAGAACGGACCGAGTGTTGCTGGATTGGGTCTTGGCGGAGAGGGCTATCTCTCGTTTTCAATTGCTACACCGACTGGAGAGGGCGTAACAACTCCACTCACCTTTACACGACAGCGTCGCTGCACACTGGTGGATGACCTTCGAGTCCTTGGAAGCCCTCAGTAAAAAAACCGAACCTCAGTTTTACTATTTTTCCGAAAACCCTAGTCCCAACAAACAAGACACTTTTTTATGCAAGTCGCACGAGTCATTGGAACAGTTACCAGCAGCTTCAAACACGACTCACTCGTGGGAGCCAAACTGCTGCTTGTTCAGCCGCTTCTTGCTGACGGCGAAGGCTGTGACGGTGATCCACAAGTGGCCATAGACACAGTGTCTGCTGGAATTCATGACCGTGTTGTCATTACAAGCGACGGTCGTTTGATGCGAGACGTTCTCAATAGCAAACGGACCCCGGCTCGCTGGAGCACCATCGCCCTCGTTGACTAGCCCTCCTAAGATTGACCGCAACACAATGCCCACTTCCTCTCATGTTTCCTCGAATGACATCGCCCGCCTCGTAACTGAGGTACTCAGGCGAATTCACGCCGAAACAGAATCTCTACAGGCCCAACACTCACAATCTGTATCACCAAAAGTCACAACGACCCTCTCCGATCGGGTGATCGCTGCAGAAACTATCATCAAGCTTGCGCCGGGTACAAAGGTGGCGTACGTTGACCAAAAGGCCGTTATAACCCCTTCAGGACGGGATCTTGCTCGAGATCGCGGGATCGAGTTCATTCCCACAAAACCAAACACAGCACAACCAACAGATTCACAACTGTTTATTGCTCAGGCAGAATGCACAACCGACGTGTCGGCTGTCGCTGCATCAATTCGTCGTGCGGTATCAACAAGCCAACAACTCCCTTCCGCCGGCCTTGTCACAACTCTCGAGTCTTTTGCCGACCATGCTGGCCGTGATGCAGCACGCTGCATTCTACTCACCGAAAACACCGCAGTGGCTTGTGTTGCAGCCAATCGCTTTCCAGCAATCCGAGCCATCGTTGGTTCAGATATCACGGCAGTAGCAGACTCCATAGCACGGTGCGCTGCAAACCTAGTCATCCTCAACCCGCGTCAATTTTCGTCGGCCAGCATGGGCCAGATTGCCAAGGAACTGACAACACGAGTCGGGAATCCACCAGAAATACTTGCTACCGCACATGCCAATACAAGCCATGGCGACTGTAGCTGCCAAAATCGATAACACATCTACCCCACAGAAACAAAACACCATGAGAATCGGACGAACCATAGGAAGTATCACGCTTACGGAGGCCCATCCGACCATGCGAGGCGGACTTCTGCGGCTTGTCGTGCCTCTGCGTAACGAGGACCTCGATAATGAAGATGGCCCTTCTCCAGCAATTGTCGCCTGGGATGAACTCGCAGCCGGAAACGGCCAACTCGTCGCATTCAGCGAGGGGGGCGAAGCCGCACAACCGTTTCAACCCGAAGGGAAGCCCGTCGATGCCTACATTTCAGCCCTGATTGATCAGATCGACCGTCCCAACCAAACCGAATCCTGAAAACAGAATAATCACGGAACCGACCCCAACCCAAAACATGAGGAAGACTTGAGTAATGATGGCAAAGCAGCACCCTTCGCTGACCCGCACACTTTATTCAAGAAACCGATTACAGCACGATAACGCGTGAACTTACGAGGAGCATTCGATGGCAATCACCACAACCGAGAGATCTCTTGCAAGCCTAAAGGAAGAGATTTGTGACATTGGTCGCCGTATATACAACAAAGGATTCGCAGCAGGAAACGATGGAAACATCTCATTCCGGCTCAACGATAAAGAAGTCTTATGTACGCCAACCCAAATTTCAAAAGGCTTCATGAAGCCTTCTGACCTCTGCATAGTTGATATGGATGGCAATCAAGTTGCCGGTCAGCGTAAGCGATCAAGTGAAATTCTTCTTCACCTGACGATCATGAAAGATCGCCCTGACGTAAACTCGGTTGTCCACTGCCATCCCCCACATGCAACCGCATTTGCGGTTGCTCGTGAACCAATTCCTCAGTGTGTCTTACCAGAAGTAGAAGTTTTTCTCGGCGATATCCCCATTACAAAATATGAGACCCCAGGGAATCAGAAGTTTGCCGATACAGTTCGGCCATTTGTAAAAGACTCAAATGTTGTCATTCTTGCCAATCACGGAACTGTGAGTTTTGGTGAAACAGTTGAAAAAGCATATTGGTGGACAGAAATTCTCGACGCCTACTGCAAGATCCTTATGCTCTCCAAAGATCTTGGTCGTGTCACCTACCTTTCGAAGAATGAGACACAAGAATTACTTGCTCTGAAGCAGCAGTGGGGGTTCAAAGACCCTCGCCTCGACAAGAATATGGAAAATTGTGACATCTGTGCGAATGATGTGTTCCGTACAAGTTGGGGCAACACTGGCGTCAGCAGAAGTGCATTTGACCCACCACCAGCTATGAATGCAGCTCCATCATCGAGCCAAAATATTGACTATGAAGCTGTTGTAAAAGCCGTGACAGAGCAGGTTTGTAAGGAACTCGGACTCAGTGCCTAGGGGCACCGTGCACACTCTCACCCTGTGGCAGTGCAGGAACTGAAACAATAAAAGGAAAGAACATGAAGGTCGGAATCATCGGTGGTGGCGGTATAGTTGGTGCATCCGCTGGCTTTGCTCTCCAACTTGGTGGCATTGTTCATGAAATTGTGATTGTTGACGTCAATGCTGACCTTGCAGATGGCCAGGCACTCGACATGATGCATGGTGCTCCTGCGATTGCCGATCAGATCATCACCGCTGGTGCCTATGACGATCTTGCAGATGCCGATCTAATCTGTATTACTGCAGGACTACGTCGCAAGCCTGATGAAAGCCGCCTTGCCTTAATCAACCGAAACGTTGCATTATTTAAAACAATACTGCAATCCGTGAAAGCGGCCGGCATCAAATCAGGGGCAACTATTCTTGTTGTAAGCAACCCTGTCGATATCCTCACGTACCTTGCTGAGGAAGAACTGGGTCTTCCCCAAGGCCGAGTCATTGGACTGGGAACATTACTCGATACACTTCGGTTCCGCAGCCTTCTCGCCCTGAACCTCCACGCTCCTGCCACTCAGGTTTCCGCAATAATCCTTGGAGAGCATGGTGATAGCATGGTGCCGATCTGGTCGAGCGCAAGCATCGGTGGCCTTTCACTTGAAAAATATCCTGGCTTCACACAGAAGCTGGGGCAGGACACGTTCATCCGCGCGAAAACATCAGGTGCCGAAATGATCAAGAAGAAGACGGGCGCGGGGTTTGCTGTTGGTGTCTCAATTGCTGAAGTTGTTCATGCGATTGCTCTCGACAGCAAACGCATTTTGCCGGTTTCATCAGTTCAGCGTGGCTGTTATGGGCTGCGAGAGGTTGCTCTCTCTGTTCCGACTGTTGTTGGTTGTGGTGGTGCAGAGCAAACCCTCGAGGTTGAACTCTGGCCAAAAGAAATACAAGCTCTCAAGAGAAGCGGTGCAGTACTACAGGAAACACTTGGCAAGGTCCTTGCCGGCGCAACCTAATTAGTTCTTCGAGCCATTCGCACAATGAAACGATTGTGCTCGTGAGACATCCCATCTGCGAACGATGCCATCCCAGCCACCGCTCCAGAGCTGATTGCCATCTGGACCAACAGACACACTCCAGACCGGCTCATCATGGCCACGAAACGAAGCCAAAGGCATCGATTCAGAAGTCGACCAGAGTAGAACCTCTCCGCTTTCTGTCCCTGCAATGAGTAATGGTTCATCTGGTACGAACGCAAGTGACCAGATTTTCGTACCACCGGCTGCAAATACAGCACGCTGAATACCAGCTGACGACTCACTGTTTCCGGATGGACTCAAGAGTTGCCACAGCCGGACTGTTCCATCCGCGCCAGCAGAGGCGACATTCAATTGGAACCCTGCACTGCTATTCCATGAGAGTGCATTTATCTGCCCACGATGTCCACGAAATGCTTGAACCTGTTCACCCTGTTCGTCAAAGACCCGCAGAATACCATCCTCACATCCCGTGGCGAGGCGTTCTGGCTCCGCACCATTTGAGAACGCCAGACAAAATACACGTCCGGGATGATGAATACTCATCTCTGATTTTAACTCACCTCTACGCCACAGTCGGACAGTCCCATCTTCACCAGCCGACGCAAGCAATGACCCAGATGCTGAGTAGGCGATTGAAAACACGCGACGACGATGCCCTGACAATGTTTTCGTGTGCCAAAGACGTTTTTCACGATACCCGTCAGAGACGGCACCTCGGGCCGACTGTCTCCTCTCAAACACCCATTGAGTAACGGTGCCGTCGCTACCAGCGACAGAGAGTTCGGGCAATAATGGATGCCACCGAACCTCGTTGACCGGTAGTTGACTCACTTTTTTCTCTACAATTAGGCCTCTCGTTTGAGCATTCCAGATCGTCACACAACCAGAACTGGTTCCAACAGCAAGATACCGGCCATCAGCTGACATGTTCACTGTATGCACCTTGGAATCGGTGATACACCTGGGCTGTGGATCCCAGGCATCTTCCCACAACCGAACAGTCCCGTCTTCTGATCCGGTGAATAGACCGGTTCTTCCTGCTGCAGCAAGTGACCAGATAGCTCCTTCGTGGCCATTAAGTATCCTTACCTCTTTCTTCCCGTGAACATTCCAGATGCGAA
>JAQWMC010000112.1 GCA_029246985.1 Pirellulales bacterium | reverse complement strand
CCTCCGGTCACAACGCATTCATTCACCGGGCGTGAACGTGTTGCGAAGACAGTACCTTTACGCGTGTATCCAAGTGTTGCTCCCTGCTGAAGGCGTTTTATATTCGAACCATACTGCAGCGTGAGAACTAAACGCTTTTTGTCTGCGAGTGTTTGAATCAAGAGTCGTGCCGGACGACTTGGCTCAATAACATTATTGACTAGTTCAAGTTGCTTATTTTCATTAAGAAACCCTGAAAACGTTTCGACTGTATCTAAGTCCGTATGTTTCGCCTGAAGAATAAATGTCTTCTCACCTTCACCTGGAACAATGCGACCGCTCGTGAAATAGCGACCAGGTGTCAACTCAAACACAATGGCTGGTACACCCTCATCAAACGACCATGCCCATTCAGACTCTGCTGACCAACGCGCGCTGCCACCTAACTTCTGCATTGCCACCCCCTTCCAACCACCTATAAAATCTTGAAGGGGCATAAGTTTTTCTTTTTGCACTTCCTGATCAACCTGAGACATCTCCTTCCCCAGAAGAACCCTGAAATGACTCTCACTGCACATCGCCAACACTACCAAGGACAACGTTATATTGCTGAAGATGGTTCTCCACTGCAGATTGGGTTGCCGGCAAAAACTTTTAAAGGAAGACTTGCTCATTGTTGAAAAATGAACTCCGAAAAGACGACTTCTCTGCTTAGTTACTTCAATGTTCATTCTACAAGATGGCAGGCAACTTGATGTCCAGTTTCAATGGTTCGCATCCTTGGAACATCACTACGGCACCGTTCTTCAGATAATGGACAACGAGTATGAAATGGGCATCCGGACGGTGGGTGGATTGGGCTCGGCATCTCCCCTGACAACACTGTACGTCGGCGTGATTGTTCTTGGGTAGGGTCCGGTATTGGTACGGCAGATAACAGTGCCTGTGTGTAGGGATGCTGAGGACGGTCAACAATTGTTTGGGCATCAGCCAATTCAACAATTTGTCCCAGATACATGACTGCGATCCGATCACTCACATGACGAATAGCAGCAAGGTCATGCGCGATAAAAAGAAGCGTAAGACCAAGATTTTCACGTAGCTCTGATAATAAATTCATGATCTGCGCCTGTATAGAAACATCTAGGGCGCTGATTGGTTCGTCAGCGACGATGAAATCAGGCCCGAGAGCAAGTGCCCGAGCAATGCCAATTCTTTGTCTTTGCCCACCGGAAAATTCATGGGGATATCGACGCATACACCGAGGATCCATGCCTACCGTCATGAGTAAATGCTGAATTTTTTCTCGTTGTTCAGCTCCTTGGACCACATCAAAGTTTCGCAACGGTTCTGACAGAATGGTCTCAACTGTCATTCTTGGATTCAGAGAGGCAAACGGATCCTGGAAAATCATTTGCATGCGACGCCTGAGATCAAGAAGTCGGTGATCCCATACCCACTTCTGACCTTTTTTCTTCCAAAATTCATGTATTGGCTCGTCATCAAAGACCACACGACCACCAGTTGGTCGCAATAACTGGAGAACGGCACGCCCAGTCGTTGACTTCCCGCAACCACTTTCACCAACAAGCCCAAGTGTTTCTCCACGAGCCATGGAAAAACTGACTCCGTTAACCGCCTTTACATCTGTGCTGTCTCGGTAAAAAATACCGCCACGACCTGGCACACGAAACTGTACGGCCAAATCGGAGACGTCTAACAATGGTGTGTCCGGCTTCCCTGGCGTGTTCATTCGGTTGCTTCTACCTCCCAGCAGGCGGCACGGTGTGTCGATGAAAGTGTCTTCCTGTCAGGATACGTCTTGCGACACTGGTCTGTTGCCAACTCACACCGAGGATGAAAAGAACAACCTGTTGGAAGATTTCCTAAATCAGGTGGTAAGCCTGGAATGGCATACAGTGATTTTTGAATCGGTGTATCTATCCGTGGCATACTCTCAAGAAGACCGCGAGTGTAAGGATGTTGTGGATTGGCAAAGACCTCGGCTGTTGTTCCTTCCTCAACGATTTTTCCGGCATACATGACTGCCACTCGATCAGTCGTTCCAGCAACGACACCCAGATCATGTGTCACGAGCACGACTGCGGTTCCGATAGCTGTTTGTAGATCTTTGATTAATTCCAAAATCTGTGCTTGGATTGTGACATCGAGCGCTGTTGTGGGCTCATCGGCAAACAGGACTTCCGGTCCACATAACAATGCCATGGCGATCATCACTCGCTGCCGCATACCACCAGAAAATTGATGTGGGTGTTGGTCGATTCGCTCAGCAGCGTCCGGAATACCAACTCGCTCCAGCATCTCAATAGATGTCCGACGTGCAACTGTCGGTGTATCGCCTTGGTGAACTTCTAAGACCTCGGTTAATTGACGAGCAATAGTCAGATACGGGTTTAACGAAGTGAGTGGATCCTGAAAAATCATGGCCAGTCGTTTGCCACGAAGTTTTTCAATTTCATATTCTGGAAGACTTAGAAGATTTGTATCACCAAAATGAATTTCACCTGATGGATGAAACGCTGGGGGTCTTGGAACAAGTTGCATTGCTGAAAGGCAGGTAACACTTTTTCCAGAACCACTTTCACCGACGATGCCGAGTGTCTCCCCTCGCTTCACAGAAAAGCTGACACCATCCACAGCCTTCACAATCCCATCATCAGTACGAAAATGAGTTCGTAAATCACAGACTTCAAGAACATTTTCAGAATGAGTCGTCACAGGTCTTTCCCGAAGTACAAAAAATCTTCTCGAACACAAAACCTCTTCCGAATCATACTACTAACCGTCTGCGATACATTATGATCTAATATGGGCACGGGCCGCAGCGTATTGGTGAGAACTTACTCAATCCACAAGAACAAACTCACAGAAAACAACTGTCACCAGTTTTTTAAACAAACACTTCTGAATCTTCATGGAAAAGCATTATGCTTAAGACAATGATCTACCGAAACATTCTCTCAAATTGGTGTTGGCTCATTCGTGTCTGTGGCGACCGTATCGCTCAAGCATTTCAGGCACAACGCATACACTCTAGTGCCTTCTTTTTGATAGCCACCATGATCATGATCACCGGTCTTACGGCTGCTGAAGAAGACACATGGATTACTCTCTTCGATGGAAAGACTCTCAACGGTTGGGAAAAGGTTGGTCGTGAAGAAAGCAAATGGGAGGTGATCGATGGTGCTTTGACTGGTACTGGAACACCTTCAATGCTTGTCTGTACCAAAGGGCCGTTCAAAAATTTTCGCTATCGAGCAGAGGTCCGTATTAATGACGGCGGCAACTCAGGACTCTACTTTCGAGCGTCACGAAACCCAACTTTTGCAGACGGCTATGAAGCCCAAATTGATAGCACGCACAAGGATCCAATTCGTACTGGATCCCTCTATGGATTCTTAAACATCTATAAAGATCTTGTACAACCAAATGAGTGGTTTACGTATGAGTTAGAAGTTCGCGACGATCAGTGGCGTCGTCGGGACCTTACGCGAATTCGGGTGATTGTGAATGGAGATGAGCTATACGAATACCTTGACTTTTCAAAAGCCTTTACTGAAGGGCATTTTGCCTTCCAGCAACATGATCCTGGCAGCGTTGTAAACATTCGCAAAGTTGAAGTCATGCCACTCGCAGATTGAGAGAACATTTTATGAGGTCATGCCTGTTGTTTGTATGCTCGATCGTCTGCACATCACTTCTTGGTAGCCTACTCTCCGTAGTGGATGCTGCAGACCCGCCAAACATCTTGATTCTGCTGGGTGATGACATTGATAAGGCTTCACTTGGACCGTGGGGCGGCCAGGCTCACACACCTCATATCGACCAGCTTGCTCTTGATGGCGTGCGGCTCGATTCTGTCTATGCCAATGTTGCGATGTGCGCACCGTTTCGGCAGGAATTTTTCAGTGGCCAATGTGCCTGGCGTACGGGAGCGATGCCAAATCATTCAAAATCTGTTGCTGGTACCAAAAGTTTACCCCATTACTTACAGCCTCTTGGTTACCATGTTGGCTTGCTGGGTAAAAAACATATTGGGCCAAGAGATGCCTACCCTTTTGACGACCTTGGTGGTCTTCCAAAAGACCGTGATGCAAATGACGACGCCGTAGTGCGTGCAGAGGCATACATTCAAAAAGCTGTTCGTGCAAAGGCCCCCTTCTGTCTTGTTGTAGCTTCGAACGACGGCCATGGTCCATACACACATGGTGATCGAAGTCGGTATGCCTCCGACACAGTGCAGACGCCACATGATGCGCTCGGAACGTCTCAGTACAAGCAACAACTTGGAGCTCATCTTGCCGAAGTCACCAACCTCGACGCGCTGCTCGGGCGGCTTCGGGCAATTCTTGAGAATGAAAACGTTGCTCAGAATACCTTGATTATTTTTTGCTCCGAGCAAGGTAATGCATTCCCATTTTCAAAATGGACATGTTTCGACAGTGGCTTAGCTGTTGGCATGATTGCTGCTTTCCCGAAAGTCATTCCAGCTGGAACACAAAAAAACAACATGACGTGGATCGCCGATATTGCGCCGACTCTTCTTGAGGCAGCCGGTGGTGACGCAGATGAGTGGACATTCGATGGAATAAGCCAGTGGATGAATTGGACGGGTGGCGACGCCAAGGTCCATCAATATGCCTTTGGTGCGTTTACGAATTGCAACATTCTTGATAACAAAACGAGAAACTTTCCAATTCGTTCGATTCGGGATGACAGATATACCCTGATATGGTCACCGCAGCATAAGGACATCACATCCAACGTGACATTGACACAGGCTCTTCAGTGGCTTGCTGATGGAGAGACTGACAAATACCCTGATGTCGCCGCCTCGTGGGTACAACAGTCACACAAAGAACCAGATGCTCACAGTAAGGCTCTGGTTCATCGTCTTCATCATCGACCCGAATGGGCTCTTTATGATCGAAAAAATGATCCACACGAGCTTCAGAATCTTGCAGGGTCACCCGGCAATAAACAAACCTTCCAAAAGCTTCAAAAGGCACTCCTGGACTGGCTGGAACGCTGGGATGACAGTGATCCAGTCGCCACCGAAAAAGCTTTTATTCAGAAGCACTAAACACTCTTCATATTCCTTCGCGTGAGGTTTGAAATGATGACTGC
>JAQWMC010000099.1 GCA_029246985.1 Pirellulales bacterium | reverse complement strand
CAACCACTCAACCAACCACTCAACCAACCACTCAACCAACCACTCAACCAACCACTCAACCAACCACTCAACCAACCACTCAACCAACCACTCAACCAACCACTCAACCAACCACTCAGACCAACGACAACAGTACAGACTCTTCCACTGGCACTCGTTCAGAGAAGATACAACCCACGACTAAGACTCTTGCACCGCCACCTTCTTCAGATACTTCCTCAGCATCAGGTCCAACTATGCAGACCACCGCCGCTGACGGCACTGTGTCAATTGTTATTCAGCCGACCACCACGGCACCACCGCCCTCTGCCGAATTCACACGTCCGCCGAACCCGATCGAACCTCAGAATCCGTCAGTGGTGAGTTCTGCAGAGACTACCACCTCTCCGGATAAGACTGCTGCGACACTGTTACTTGAGCGAATTCTCGAGCCGCTCGAGCTTGGCGAAGCCAACAATCGTATCAACCCAAGTCGCAGTGCAACGCTTTACGCAAGACCGCTGCCACTCATCGAGGCACTTCAGCGGTCGGGAGATCGGAGCCGAAGACTCTGGATAACTCAAGCGTATTGGCAGGTATCACGAGGGTACGCCAGTATTCGGTTTGCAACTGAGGCCCGAGAACGTCTTCAATTTATCGCACCCGGCAGTGACCCGCACGACCAGATGGTACTCGACGTCGCAAGTGCGGCAGCCGAGGCAGACCTGGCAGACGCTCATGCTGAGTTGATCGCGGCACAGCAACAGCTTGTTGATCTCGTCAGACTGCCAATAGGTGAACCAGCACCGTGGCCGGTCGATCGTCCTCTTGCAGGATCCTATGAAACCCACTTTGCTGCAATTTTTGCGACTCGACCCGCAACAGGACGAATTCGAGCGATCGATCGCATGCTTCCGAGTAAGCATGACGCAGTCGAGGCACGAGCCGTCGCCGTCGAGGCAGCAGAGTCTGCCATGAACCGTGCCGAATCTGACCATGCTCGCGGCAAACGTCCTATTGAGGCCGTCGTTGCAGCTCATCGAATGCTTCGCCTGCAGCAGCAAGAATTTGCAGAGTCACTTGCGACATACAATCTCGATATCGCAGAGTACGCGATGGCAGTCGCAGATACATCCGTTCCCGACGACCGATATGTATCGATGCTCATTGGAACACCCATCCAATGGAAACCACAACCTGCTTCGAACGTTATCCCCGCAACTGGACTCCAACCGATTGAGCAGACAACAACACTCCCGCAGCCATGACCTGATAGGTAACTTACGCGATACTGATTCGCGAATCACCTTGGCTTGCGTCAGAACTCCATTGGCACCCAATCTGCAATCTGTAAAAAGGCGGGCTAAAGTTCACAGCACGCATGCCTGGCGTCTTTAGAAAATGACCTTGCCACGACCCGTCTCCCAGAAACACACACGAAGAGCATGCCTGCGACGCTACCCCACCAATCCTCTGACACTCCAAAACACACGCGTCAACATCTCAGGATTGGTAGCGTCGATGTTGATCCTCCAGTCTTGCAGGCGCCTATGGCTGGCTACACAAATTATGCCTTTCGGCAAGTTGTCAGAGAATTTGGTGGTGCTGGGCTGCTGGCAACAGAAATGATTGCGGCCCGAAGTGCCATTTGGCTCGAGACCAACAAAAGTGAACACCCAGATCGTCTCTGGGGTGTACGTGAGGAACCTCGACCGCTTGCCGTTCAGATGTGGGATAACGACGCTGAAAATTTAGCTCAAGTCGGCAAACGACTAGCACAAGACTTTCAGGTAAGTGTCATCGACCTGAACTTTGGCTGTCCTGTTCGTCAGGTAACGGAAAAAGCGCATAGTGGATCGTGGTTGCTACGCGACCCCGAACGTGTTGGTGAAATTGTTCGCCGTGTTGTTGATGCCTGTGGAGACACACCTGTGTCAGCGAAAATCCGTCTTGGATGCTCCGAAAATTGTCAGACGGCGATAGAAGTTGCTCAGCGCATTGAAGAAGCCGGGGCAAGTTGTCTTACTGTTCACGGTCGCGTTGCAGCTCAATACTTCAAAGGCGAAGCAGACTGGGAAGCTATCCGTCAGGTGAAGCAATGCGTCTCGCGCATGCCGGTGGTTGGCAACGGCGACATCACTTCCGCGGAGGAGGCCGTTTCACGACTCAAGAATTATGGTGTCGACGGAGTAATGATCGCGCGTGAGTGCCTAGCGAAACCCTGGATTTTTTCACAGGTTGCTGCGCTTCTGAGGGGAGAACCAAAACCGCCGGATCCGACACCCGATGAACAAGAGAATATCGTCCTCCACCACTACGAACTCGTTTGCAGCCGGTTCGGTGTAGAACGCGGAACGCTCCTCATGAGAAAATTTGCGTGCTCTTATGCACAAGGAATTCCTGGAGCACGAGACTTCCGAGGACATGTCTCCCGTGTCACCACTCGGCCGGAATTTCTCGACGTTGTTCGTCAATATTTCCCAAAACGTGAGATAGACTGAAAACATGTTTTTTCTGCACCTACTAGAGGTCTTCAGAAAAAATAACTCGATCTCATTGTCGAAATCAGGGCCTGAATCCTCGAACACAATGCCTCCCGGCACCCAGATGCCGACGAAGACAAACCAAACGGCCTCGCAACCGTCCCTCTGAAACCAATATTGAAGAATTCGGCGACATGGGGGGTTTTCGGTAGATTTCCCCGCACATTCAGTTCCCGAACTGTCGGAACCCTATAATAACCGTATAGTAGTTATGCAGAGAGATTGTGCTGAAGGGTACATCTCGTGCCGACATGTTGAGATGATCTGATTACAACGTAGCACTGGAGTTTACCGGAATGACACAGCCCTGGATCGAAGGCCGTTTTGAAGAAAATATGGTTTTGACAACGGTCGAGCAAGCTATCAATTGGGCTCGTCAATCCAGCATTTGGCCGATGACGTTTGGCCTGGCCTGCTGTGCAATCGAGATGATGGCAGCGGGTGCAAGCCGATACGACATGGACCGCTTTGGTGCCGGTGCGTTCCGTGCCACGCCACGACAAGCCGATCTGATGGTTGTCGCTGGAACTGTCACTTACAAAATGGCGAGTAGAGTACGGCGTCTCTACAACATGATGCCCGATCCGAAATACGTTATCGCCATGGGTGCGTGCACCACAGGTGGTGGGCCTTATTTTAAGTGGGGCTACCACGTTGTGAAGGGCGTTGACCTCGTTGTTCCTGTCGACGTGTATGTTCCCGGCTGCCCGCCACGTCCCGAAAGCCTGCTTGAAGGTCTGATGAGAATTCAAGACAAGATTATGGGGCAGAAACTTGCAAAGAAGGCTGGCGGTGCCGGAAAAATTGCTGATGAACTCCCAATACCACATCACTCCGGTTACGTTTCTTCAGCCGTTAAAGATAATGGAGAACTTGTTTACGGTCATCAAAAGGTGAAGTCATAGTTCTTTGTTACGGAAATTCAAAATAGAAAAGTCTGGTGAATTGAATGAGCGAGCGGCTAGAAATTAAAAATGTTCATGTTGCCGTTGAGGGTCAGGAAATCCTCAAAGGAGTTGATCTGACAATAGGCAGGGGCGAAGTACATGCGCTCATGGGGCCAAACGGATCAGGAAAAAGTACGCTTGGTTATGCCATTATGGGGCACCCTTCTTACGAGGTGACGGAGGGCTCCGTCGAGTTGATCGATAGCGATGGTACACGACATGACATACTCGCCATGGAACCTGATGTACGAGCACGAGCCGGTGTTTTTCTGGCATTTCAACGACCTATGGCAATCCCGGGCGTCCGGCTCGCAGATTTTCTTCGTCATTCTGTAACGAACGTTCGTAATCCTGACCGAAAAGAAGGTCAGGAACTCATGCCAATGCGAGATTTTCGCAGCGAACTGAAAAACAAGATGCAAGAACTGTCCATGGACTCTGACTTTGCTCGCCGGTACGTCAATGATGGTTTTTCTGGTGGAGAGATGAAGCGGGCAGAGATCTTGCAGTTGGCAATGCTTCGACCCCGCTTCGCCATCTTGGATGAGACTGACAGTGGTCTCGACGCCGATGCCGTGCGTCTCGCAAGTGAAAGTATCGCCCGAATCGGTGGAGCAGAAATGGGCATTCTGATTATCACACATCATGAGCAACTTCTAGAACACAACATCCCCTTACAAACCCATGTCATGTTAGGTGGACGTATTGTTGAATCAGGAGGCCCAGAATTGGCAGCCGAACTTCACAAACAGGGCTATGATCGAATCAGAAAGGCTTACCCTGAGGCAGCTGCTGCCGAAGAAGCCATGGAAGCAGAACGTCGACTTGAATCCGCAACATCCTGACGCACCCAACACCCTGAAAAGGAAATCATACGATGTCTATTGATACTGAGGAATCTTCGACGCTCGCGCTTGGGGAGATCAATAAGTACGATTTTCGTACGAACACTCCTACCGTTTTTAAAGCACGTCGAGGACTCGACCGAGATATTGTTTCACAGATTTCTGAAATGAAAAAAGAGCCGGCCTGGATGCGAGATTTCCGACTGAAATCGCTCGACATTTTCAACTCGAAGCCCATGCCAAAGTGGGGCGGCAATATCGGCATCGATTTTCAGGATATTTTTTACTACCTCAAGCCTGCTGAGCAGCAGGGTAAAACCTGGGAGGAAGTGCCAGAGGAAATCAAGAAGACCTTTGACCGGCTTGGAATTCCAGAAGCCGAAAGAAAATTTCTTTCGGGGGTAAAAGCTCAGTTTGAGAGCGAGGTTGTTTACGGATCACTTCAGGAAGACCTTGCAAAAAAAGGTGTCATCTTTACCGACACTGACACCGCGGTGCGAGAGCATCCAGACCTCCTCAGGGAGTACTTTGGAAAAATAATCCCACCAACTGACAACAAATTTGCGGCTCTCAACTCGGCGGTCTGGTCAGGTGGCTCTTTCATATATGTCCCCAAAGGTGTCTCTATTGAGTTCCCCCTTCAGGCATACTTCCGCATCAATGCTGAGAGCATGGGGCAATTTGAGCGGACATTAATTATCGTTGATGAGGGCGCTCACGTACACTACGTTGAGGGGTGCACCGCTCCGATGTACTCAACCGAGAGCCTCCACTCCGCAGTTGTCGAAATTGTTGTGAAGAAACATGGCCGTTGCCGGTACACAACGATCCAGAACTGGGCGAACAACATTTACAATTTGGTAACGAAACGCGCTCTTGCGTATGAAGGTGCAATGATGGAGTGGATTGATGGCAATCTCGGAAGTCAACTCACCATGAAATACCCGGCTGTGTACATGATGGAGCCTGGTGCTCGCGGTGAAATCCTTTCCATTGCATTTGCGACCGCCGGCCAGCACCAAGACGCTGGCGCAAAACTTGTTCATGCTGCACCAAATACCTCTGGACGGATTGTCTCCAAGAGTATCTCAAAAAATGGTGGTCGCTCAAGCTATCGCGGACTCGTTCGAGTTGAGCCGGGTGCAAAGAAAAGTCGCTCGAGTGTCGTTTGCGATGCACTGATTCTTGATGATATTAGTCGCAGTGATACATATCCATATATTGAAATCGAAGAACAAGACGTCTCGATTGGTCACGAAGCAAGTGTTTCAAAGATTGGAGAAGAACAGTTATTTTATCTCAAGAGTCGCGGTCTCTCCGAGGCTGAAGCGAGCACGATGATCGTAGGTGGTTTTATCGAGCCACTTGTCAAAGAACTTCCAATGGAATATGCCGTCGAGATGAACCGTCTGATCGAATTACAGATGGAAGGCTCCGTCGGCTAACTTACTCCTCTCCCCTGACTTCACTTATTCTGGCTTCATGACGACGACAACCGCCCCTGCCTCACTATTTAATCGCGACGCTTTCCACCAGCTACTTGCTGAAAATCCTCTGCCCGAATGGGCGGACCAGCAACGACGTTCCTGCATGGATCAACTCGAGAAACTCGTGTTACCAGATCGTCGTCAAGAACACTGGATGCGAACAGATCTTCGCATGTTCAAGCCGGATATGTGGGGCCTGCGACCGGCATCTTCTTCTGAACCACCATCGGGGCTTCTTTCGGCACGATTTCCATCCTCCAATGATCAATCTCACGATGTCCAGACAATGGGACGGCCTGACTATGCAGGTCATTTTAAGACAATAAACGGCCACGTTGTTCAGAATGAAATTGACCCGGCTCTTGCTGAGCAGGGAGTTCTCTTCGGTACTGCCGAAGATGTGCTCGCTACTAGCGGTGACGTGCTGAAGAACCACTGGCTACAGATCATTGATTCAAAGGAAGACTATTTTGCTGCTCTACACGGCGCGTTTCACCGAGGCAGCATGGTCCTTTATGTCCCGCCTGGTGTCCGCATTGCAGAACCAATTCATTGCCTTGCTGCCATTGATGACGGTGGTGTCGACACATCGCATGTACTTGTTGTTCTCGGAGAAGACGCTGAGGCTACCGTTCTTACAGAGACTGCTACGTGTGGAACCACTGGATCAGGAACTGGTTTCCACTGCGGTGGCACGGAAATAGTCGTGGGGAAAAATGCTCTCCTTCGAATGGTGAATGTTCAAAATTGGGACCGCGGAGTGTGGCACGTCGCTCGGCAAAAAGCAGTTATTCACGAAAACGCGAAATTACAATGGACGCTTGCAGCACTTGGCAGCCGGTTGTCTCAAGTAGCCCAAGATGTAGCCCTGGTTGGAAAAAATGCTGAGGCTCAAGTCAATGGTGTCATGTTTACTGAAGGCAAGCAACAACTTGTCTACAACACACTTCAGCATCACGAGGCCCCCTCCTGCCGCAGCGACCTTTTGTATAAAGGGGCACTACAAGACCGCAGCCGACTTGTATGGCGCGGAATGATCAAGGTTGACAAGGCTGCTCAGAAAACAGATGGCTACCAGCGCAACGACAACCTAATGCTCTCTGACGCCGCACGCTCAGACTCAATTCCCGGTCTTGAAATTGAGGCTGATGATGTTCGCTGCACCCATGGAGCAACCAGCGGTCGCGTTGATGAAGAGCAAATTTTTTATGCACAAGCGCGGGGATTGTCTGCAGACGAAGCCGCGAGACTCGTTGTCGCAGGATTCTTTCAGCAGGTCTTCGACCGCATAACAATCGCCTCTGTTCGAGAGGCATTGGCAACGGCTATAGGAAGCCGAATCCGTCGAGTATCATAATCCAGCAGAAATCGTCATCCGTAACGCTCACCCAAAGCCCTTCTTTCATGCCAGAATTTTTTCATGTTGCCGATGTAGCTGACGTTTCAGATCCGGGAAAAATACTTGTCGAAGTTGATGGCGAAATGATTGCTCTCTTCCATGTAGGTGGTTCGTTCTATGCCATTGATGATGTTTGCACTCATGACGGAGGTCCGCTTGTCGACGGCGAACTTCAGGACTACACAATCGCATGCCCAAGACACGGCGCAAAGTTCGACATCCGCACTGGCGCAGCTCTTTCGATGCCAGCGATACGACCCACCCTTGCACATGATGTAAAGGTTGAAAACGGAAGTGTTTCTGTACGAATCAGAGAGCCCGGATCGGGGCCAAGCGGAAATCCCGCGCCAGCCAGCGTACCGGCAGTAGGAGCCGTACATGCAGTCTCATCGCAAAAAGAAGACACTACTACAAGATCACACGACGGGACATCAGCTAACACAACATCAGCTAACACAACAGTTGGTGCACCAGCTGAAACGCAAAGCCTTACAACTCAGACTCTCTCTGAGGATCTCGTTCGTGAATTACTCAAGCAGGTGAAAGACCCCGAATTATTCGTAAACATCGTTGACTTGGGACTCATTTATGACGTTTCTTTCAGTCCGGCTCCGGATCAATCGAAACAACTTGTCTCGATTGACATGACGATGACAAGTCCAGCCTGTCCTGCTGGACCACAATTGATTGCCGACACAAAACGTGTTGTCAACACGCACGAAAAAGTTGCTGACGTCGAGGTTCGGATTGTTATGGAACCACCGTGGACACCAGACCGAATGACCGACGATGCCCGCGACCAACTGGGAATCTTCTGATTCCTCTTTCAACTGCACTTCAGCATGCGTCTCTTACTTTATGAATGGTGCTGCTCGGGTGGAATGCAGAGTGAAATTGCTCGTGACATTCTACAGAAGGCTCCTCTTGAAGACTTCCTGAGGGAAGGTCGCCTCATGCTTGAGACACTCGCATGTGATGCTGAAAAAAACGTGGCTATGGAAGTCACTGTAATGGTTGACGCAACCCTTCCCGTGACGGAAGTGCCGCACTTCTCTGAACACGTTACTGTTAAGAAAATTGCTCCTGGCAAGAACCGATCGTCTCTTCTTACCATGGCCTCTGAGGCTGACCAGATCATTCTCATCGCGCCAGAAACTCATGGCATTCTGCTCCAGACCATCATCGCCGTTGAGCAAGCAGGTTTCGGAAACAGGCTTGTTAATTGCCCAACACCTTTCATCCATGCCGCGAGTGACAAGCAGATGACATGCCTGATACTCGCAGCTGCTGGCATCCCAACACCGGCTGGTTGCACAATAGCCACTGGCGGAAGGCTTCCTACCGGATTCCGACTACCTGCGGTCCTCAAAGCTCGTACAAGTGCTGGATCTGACGGCCTGTTGATGATCCAGGACCGCTCTGATTTTGTCACACCAGAAACAGACTCACGACTCGAATGCCACGTTCCAGGCATCCCGAGCAGTGTCTGTTGTCTCTGTCGAGCCGATTCAATCGTCCCACTACTCCCATTCGAACAAGTGTTCACTGACGCCCAACAGCCGGTGTACATCGGTGGTCGTCTCACTCATGAACGTTTTCATACTCGGATGCAGTCTCTTGCAGTACGGTCAATCGACGCTCTCAACAAAACAACGCAATCCAGAGCCCGTGGCTGGGTCGGAGTTGATATGATTCTGGGTAGTTGCGATGACGGGCACGACGACCGAGTGCTTGAAATCAATCCTCGTCTGACCACTTCTTTTGTTGGCTTATCTCGTGCCCAGCACGGTGGCCTCATTCATCCACTCCTCAATCACGTCCAAGGCGTGGAAATCGACATTGGGCCATGGAATACTGAAGCTTGTGAGTTTTCCTTGGCGTAACATTTACACGTAATGGTTTTCATTCATGTCACCAACGTCGATCAATTCATGGCTGGCTTTTGATATTGGTGGAGCCAATATCAAGGCTGCTGACGGACGCGGGTGGTCCTACAGTGAACCTTTTGCAATGTGGCAGGAATGGAAGCGACTCCCCGATGTCCTCGCTCACATAAAAAGCCTCCGCCCGTCCAGCCACTATGCCGTCACCATGACGGGTGAAATTGCCGACTGCTTTTCTGGCCGCAGAGCGGGCGTTAAGCACATTGTTGGATCATGTTCCGCTGCCCTAGGCAAAAGAGACGTCGTTTTCTATGGCGTCGATGGCTCACTTCTTGGGGCGACTGAGGCTATGCACCAACCGCTCCAAGTCGCTGCTTCAAACTGGCATGCTTTGGCTCGATTCGCTGGCTCAATTGTCTCTTCAGGGCGCAGCTGGCTGATTGATATTGGCTCAACAACCACTGACATTGTGCCCCTGGCATGCGGACAGCCAATTCCTCAGGGGACGAATGACTGGGATCGGCTTCTCTGCGGTGAACTCGTCTACACGGGCATGGAACGCACGCCAGTACCTGCACTCAGACAGTCGCTGCCTCACCGGGGGGACTCACGGCCAGTTGCATGTGAGTGCTTTGCCACGTCACACGATGTCTGGCTCCTTCTCGGTGTCCTGTCTGAAGACACCCAATCAAGCACCACAGCCGACCACATGCCGGCTACTCGTGATGCGGCTCGCGTTCGTATGGCTCGTTCTATGCTTCTTGAACCAGCATCATTTACTTTTGCGGACGCGATTGAAGCAGCAACGGCAATTGCCGACTCGCAGACTCGTTTGATTCAAAGTGCCATGGGGCCAATGATCCAAAACCCGCTCCCGGAAGATCGTGTCGTACTAAGTGGACAAGGTGAGATGTTGGCAAGAAGAGTTCTTGATCATATGAATTGGGATCCTCAAATACTTTCTCTCAAAGATATCATGGGCGCTGATCTATCTCGTGTCGCTCCGGCGCACGCCGTAGCAATGATAGCGCAGCAGATATTATGAATCCAATGACATCACAGGAAGAAAGCCCATGGGAATGGCAACGTGGCTGGCTTCGCCAACCGCGCGACAGAAGTAAAGGTCTCCGTGTTGTGATCAAAATCGGTGGTAGCCTTTTCTCAACTTCTGGATGGCAACATGCTGTTCAATCTCTCATTGCACATGAATCACAGTCTAACCATTCAGTAGTCATCCTTGCGGGGGGAGGTGCCCTTGTAGATGGGCTACGAGTCATTGATGCAAACAGCTCACTACCAGATCGTTTGATGCACGACCTTGCACTTGAAGCCATGGGGATCACGGCTCAACTCCTAGCAACAACATTGAAATTACCACTTGGTGAGGAAGCGACAGGCGTTTCTCCGATCGTACTCGACATCAGGAAGCAGTGCGTGGCAGGTAATGCAATTGAATCCCTTCCACATTCCTGGGACACAACAAGCGACTCAATTGCGGCTGCTATTGCCACTACAACAGAGTCTGCTTTACTGCTCGTAAAGAGTACTCCGCCGCCGACACATGACGTTGAATGCCTTGCATCCAAAGGATGGGTAGACCACTCTTTCCAAAAAGCGTGCATCAAATTAGAAAACATTCGCTGGGCAGCACCGCGGCAGTAGAACGTATCCGTCTCTCAGCAACCAAGTACGGCTCCGGTGAACACGTTCATTCCCAGCAGATACCAGACTGTGGGCGGGATGCGAGTGCCAGTTGCCGTTTAGAGCCAACATCTTGAACCTCGACAACGTCTTCGAGGAAGGCCCAGGGCTGAAACTGAACACCTCCGGAGGCACTGAGAATCCACCGACTCCCTCGTTTCATGCCGTGCGCAACCGTTGGCACCTGCTTTGGAACTTCATAGCGTGAGAGCTGAACCGAAGAGGGATCTTTCAATAGCGAGAGGTCCAGCCCTGCTCGATCGGCAAGCTGCCTACTATCAATTAAAGCTGCGACAACTGCCAGATCAACACAATTCATCAATTCACGAAAAACTGGCTTCTGCGATGACAGATCATCGTAATACGCTGTCATCCGCTCACACCAACGTGCAGCATTCTTATCAGTACGTCCACTTCCTCGCTTCATGCCCTCTCGAACCAGAAGATCGGTTTCAGTCAGGCATACCATTTTCCCACCCGTGAGCTTCCAACCGAGTTCATCAGGGTCCCGTGCAATGGGGCTATATTGCGCTTCCAACCAGAAACGTGGCAACATTGTTGAGCCGGCGGTAGCCTGGACCATTGAAAGATAACTCGGCAATTCAGCAATTTCTGATGACTCCAGACCCATACCAATTCTCTTCATTCGATAATCTGCGGCTACGAGAACCTGCGCGAAGTGTGTATCTGCGGGTACCCCTCCAACCGTCACTTGCTGAGGGCCCAAGGCTTCCTCCATTGATCGAAAGATTTTCTGTGGATTTGGCATCTGCTTCGTTGAACTCAGAACTTCCTGCAGCCGAGCAATGCCCTCGGGCGTTGGATCAATAGAGCAACGCATTCCACCCATGCGTGCTGCATCAATTGATCGAAGTGCCACAACCAAATCTTCAAGCAGTAACAGAGGCCGACCGCTCCTTGCACCAACGAAAATACCGCTTTCATCAACAGCAATTTCATCACTTGGTCCAGCCAAAACCAAATCGTGTCCGTCAGGGTCGACAAACACATATTCGATTTGCTCTAGCCCGCCAAGCGTCAAGACTTCTGGAGAAATAAGTTTGTGTTCTGTTACAGCCCGCTGAACATCTTCGAGAATGCGTTTCAGTGAAACCTTTTGAAGCTCACAACGCTGTCCTGTCTCCGACGGGTTTTCACTGAGAATTTTTTTTCGCTGAGCGGCAATACTCGCAAGTGCCTGTGGATTGATGGCACGAACAATACCGTCAGTATCTACTGAAATACCGCCTACTGCCTGGGCACCGAACCCACCCCCTTGGCCGAATACATTCTTAGTAAAAAACACATTCAGGACTACAACCAGCACAACAGCACAACACGTCGTTGCAAAACTGTTCTCAAAGACCGTAAAAAAATTCATTCGTGTGCAGCTACGCATAAAAACCCTCATCATCACGTTCGACTGGAATTCAAATCAGGCCAACTGTTCGAGCAACGGTATGAATTTCTAATTGCACGACAATGTAGCTGAGATGCTAGCCTCAGCACGCCCTTGAGAGCAAACCCTCTTTACTGAAGTAATTGTGGCTCGAAAGGCCTATTCTTCAATGTTTTCATGAATTCTCGGACTTTTTCCTGCTAAATTAGGGCTCACTATGCGATGACGTTTGGGTTCGGTTTTGATTGATACTTGTGAGTGCATATCGCAAGGAGAGCCCCGAGTGGCCATGATGTAAGCATGAATAACGACAAATCTACTCCACTCGCCGATGCTCATGTCCTTGTTCGGGATCCAGCCAATGGCCCGATGCTTAATCCACTCACTCCCGGAGACGTCCTCAGCCTCGGTCGTGCACCTGGGAATACCATTGTGCTCCATGACGAGCGGGCAAGTCGAAATCACGCCGAGATACGGTTTAACGACGACGGGAAATGGGTCATTCATGACCTGAAAAGCCGAAACGGCACAACGGTCGGTGCCGACGAAATTACATCAGAACATACGCTTATCGACGGAGACACGATTCAGATCGGATCCATTACGATCCTTTTCTGTGAAGGGCCTCCGCCATCGTTATCTGAGGCGGACGAATCTGACACCGATGGCACTGGCATAACCGGTGAAATGTCTGCCGAAATCGCTGAATGGCATTCAACGATTCGCTATCGTCGAAACCGTAGTCGTTTACTTGATGACATACGTGAATCAGCTCGAACTGCTCCAAAAGTAGGGCAGGCAGCTGCAGAACTGTGCCGACTCGCATTTACGCTAGGTCGTGCCACGGAAGTATCGTCTGCTGCAAACCGCGCTCTTGAGTCTGCCATGCTTGGATCGAATGCGAGCAAAGGCATGGTTTTGCTGCCAACGCCTGAGGCCATTCATGAAGAGAGGATGACCGTAACTGACTTATACGGTGTTGCCGCAGTACCCTCAGACCTTCGCGTTGATGACATTCCAACGAACCTGGTTGAAGCGGCCCTGGCAACAGATGAAGCAATTTTAGCAGGGCCGGAGACGGTTGGTGCACAGCCACCAGCAATAACCATAGCCGCCCCCATACGCGTGCATGGAAAACCTGTCGGGGCAATCTACCTCAGTAGTGAGCCGAGTAGTGATGAAAAATCTCCTGACGATCTTGAGTTTGTAATTGCTGTATGCGACGCCATAGGTCAGGTTTACACAAATCTTGAAGCTCGAGAAACGCTTTCGACCCGACTTGCGACGGCAGCTAGTGAAAACAAACTGCTCAAAGAGCGGCTTGGTGAAAAAACACGCATGGTTGGTAACAGCCCTGCCCTTGCAACAATCACAACACAGGTTGAGCGTGTTGCGAGTACAAAAGCCACGGTCCTTGTTCGAGGTGAAAGTGGTGCCGGTAAAGAATTAGTCGCACAAGCCATTCACGATGCAAGTGATCGCAAGAGTGGCCCTTTTGTCTGCCTGAATTGTGCTGCTTTGTCAGAAACGCTCCTCGAGAGCGAACTGTTCGGTCACGAGAAAGGTGCTTTCACTGGCGCGACTGATAAAAAGGCGGGGAAATTTGAACTTGCTGATAACGGAACACTCTTCCTCGATGAGATCGGTGAGATGAGCCCCACCATCCAGGCAAAATTTTTGCGAGTGCTCGAGGGGCATGCATTCGAACGAGTAGGAGGCAGCACCCGACTCAAGGTTGATGTACGAGTCGTAGCAGCTACAAATCGTCACCTCGAAGATGCTGTTGCAAGTGGTGGATTCCGACGAGACCTTTACTTCCGACTGCGTGTGGTCGAAATTGCAGTGCCTCCACTGAGAAAACGACCAGAAGACATCGAGTTACTTGCAAATCACTTTGTAGACGTATTCAGTCGAGAGACTGGCCGAAAAATTGAGGGCTTCAGTTCTGCAGCCATTGGTGCAATGCAGGAATACCATTGGCCCGGAAACATTCGTGAATTACGAAACTGCATCGAACGTGCCGTCGTTCTGAGTTCGAGCAGCATCATTGATGTTCCCGACCTTGCTCTGAGCACTCTTGCCTCGCCGGGCGATACCGGTCGAATAGAATCCGTGGGCAATACTTTCACTCCAGAAACATTAGCCACAATCGAAAAACGTCACATACTGGCGACGCTTGAGTGCACCGGTGGCAACAAGACAAAAGCAGCGAAACTCTTGGGCATTGAACGATCTACCCTTGATCGTAAATTTGCTCGATGGGGCAAGACCGACTGACTAGAGATTAGCTGGCTAAAGACCAAAATATCGCTTCCATGCTTCAACGTCTCCTGGCCCCGGCTCCGTCGGCTTTGTTTCTTTCTGTCGCGCGCGTTCGTTCATCGCCCGACGCTTCCCTGTGAGCCATTCATTGCTATCAACAGCACTCGCTCGCCGACGGCGTGCTGCTGCCTGCACTCGCCTATCACTGGAAACGACAACCAGGCCCGTTGGTGATTCCTCCTCGACCATTTCCTCGATGAGTGAATCTGCATCTGGATATTCCCGTGCAAACCATACCCGGATGGATCCGTGAAGGTATCTTGCAGGAAGACCATCGGGGGCATCTGCCGCATCAAAAACGACAATCGTCTGCTCCGCCTCAGCCCCAAGTAACTCGGAAAGGTGATCTAGAAGAGCTCGACGAGACTGCTCAAATCCAAGTGGCCCTCGCGCATCACCAAACACACCCGAGGCATGTAATAGGTTGTACCCGTCAATAATGATCATTGCTCTACAACTAGCTGGAGAGGCGATATTTCACTTTTCCGTGAACAATTGTCGCAACAGCTCGTCCGCGTAGCGTCCATCCGTGAAATGGTGAATTCACGCTTTTCGATGAAAAAGAATTGACATCTACTTGCCATTCACGAGATGGATCGATAATCGTCACATCAGCAATCGCACCTGGCCTGAGAGTACCTCGATTAATACCAAGGATTCTCGACGGTAGTAGACTAATGGCTTCGACAAATCGTGGCCAATCAATGCGACCAGACTCAATCAGACGTGTCACAGAGAGGCCAACTGCTGTTTCCAGCCCAAGGATGCCAAATGGCGCTCGGTCTAATTCGAGTAGCTTTTTTTCTGGCGCATGTGGAGCGTGATCTGTTGCAATACAGTCAATTGTGCCATCAGCAAGCCCTGCAAGAATCCCTTCGACATCTTTTGCTGTTCGCAGCGGCGGGCTCATTTTGAAGTTTGAATCAAACCCGCGAAGAGATTCGTCCGTCAGTGTAAAGTGGTGCGGGCAGGCCTCCGCAGTAACCCGAACGCCACGTGCTTTTGCCTCTCGGATGAGACTGACGCCCTGAGCTGTTGAAACATGCATGACATGAAGGCGACCGCCAGTCACATCTGCGAGTGCAATATCTCGCCCAATCATGACTTCTTCTGCAGCTGCCGGCATACCTTTCAGGCCAAGCGACATGGAGACAAGGCCTTCATTCATTACGCCACCATGAGAAAGCTCGAGAACTTCTTCATGAGCCAGAATTGGTTTATCGAACATTCGACAATACTCGAAAGCCCGACGCATCAACTCGGCATCGTAAACAGGTGATCCATCGTCG
>JAQWMC010000073.1 GCA_029246985.1 Pirellulales bacterium | reverse complement strand
GCGTTCTCAATTTCTACAAGTTGAGCAGATAGCTGCAGGAAGCTTGTGTCTGCTTTGAGTTCAGGATAAGCCTCTGCGATGGCGAAAAATTTCACAAGATTGTCAGTCAGCCCATTTTCGTTGGCATTGAGACTTGCTATGGCATTTGTAGTTGCGGTTGATGAGCGAGCAGCGACGACATTCTCAAGGAGAGAACGTTCAAAGGTAGCGTACCCTTTGACGCACTCAACAAGATTTGGAATGAGTTCGTGTCGACGTTTCAGTTGAACATCAATGCCGCTGAAGGCTTCGTCAACAAGATTGTTAGAACGCACCAATCTATTGAAGGAGACGGCCACGAAGAGTAACAAGACGATAAGAATAACAACGCTGAATGCAAAAGCCGTGATACTAAATTTTGCTGTAAGGGCAAATGTCATTGCGTTCTCTCAAAAGATTTCCAAAAGCCCGCACCCTCCCTGGTCAATGGAGGGTACGGGCATTTGGGTACGGAAAGGAGAAAATCCTTGTCTGTTTTAGTGGAAGTCAGGCTCTTTTCCTTCATAGGCGCGATACAGATCATGGATAGCTTTTTCAAGCGCAGAAGCAGTCGCTGCATCGGTCGACTGTTTGCATTTCATCGCGGCAACAGTCACGGCATGTGCGGCTTTGAGTTGATCAGTGTAGCGCGGTGAATCAGATTTGATCCGCTGGGCTAGGAAGTAGTCAGCGATGACATTTTGAATTGACCCTGCATGAGCTTCTTTTGTGACAACCCAGCGAACAAGCTGGTTACTGTCTTGGCCACTTTTTGCAGCCGGGGCGAGTTCATTGATCTGCCCTTGTGCTTTGGTAATGGTTTTCGTGTCTTCTAGTAATTGTTCGAATCGTAACTGATCGCCATAGATCCCACACGGGACCTGACAGTGTGCGAAAACGGTAGAGCAGAGAAGAGTGGATGCAATGAGAGCAAGCAATGTACGTGACATGGGAAACGTGTCTCCAGGGTTAGATTAAGATACTCAGGGAGTAACACGATACACCAAGAGACGCTGTGGGTAAAAACCCATCGCTTAGAGCTTGAAGTGCGTGATCTCTCCATGGAGATCGTTTGCCGCTTGCTGGACGTCGGTTGTGGCGTTTTGGAAGGAGTCGAGGGCCGATTCACTTTCGGAGACGCTCTCTGCTAGATGAGCCATGGCGATCCGGATCTGCTCGGCACCTTGGCTCTGGGCTTGCATGCCTTCGGCAACTTGTTCAAAACGCTCAGATATCCCTTTTACAGATGTGATGATTTCTGCAAGTTGCCGAGAAACTCCACCAATTTCCTGCGCTCCGGTCTCGACACTTTTTGTGAAGGCATCCATTTCCATTACGCCGGATGAAACACTCAACTGCATCTCTTTGACGACCTGTTCAATTTCAAGAGAAGCGACTGCAGTTTGGTCTGCGAGTCGCCGAATTTCCCGGGCGATCACGAGGAATCCAAGACCATACTCACCCGCCTTCTCAGCTTCGATTGCAGCATTAATCGAAAGAAGGTTGGTCTGGTCGGCTACTTTCGCAATTGTTGTCACGGCAAGGTTAATCGTTGTGGCGCGTTCATTGATTACGGCGAGGCGTGATCCAAATGATTCTGTACTGTCCGCAAGTTTTCGCATTGTGGCGTCCATGTTCGATAGATTCTCTCTCCCCTCGATCGCCATCGCACCAGTTTTCCCGGCCATCTCATTTACAGTGACCATGGTGTGTGTGAGTTCTTTTCCGGTCACACTGATTTCTTCAACTGCGGCGACCGTCTGGGTCGTAGAATCACTAAGTCGTTTGATAACGTGCTGCTGATTAGATCCGGTTGCCTGGAGGGTAGATGACGTGTTTGTCAACGCATCGCTTGAGTTTTGAACCCGCCCTATCAATATACGGAGATCGCGTGTCATTGTTTGGAGTGACTCAAGGAGTATTGCTGTTTCGTCTCGCGACAAAATAGAGACATCTTCTCGAAGGTCACCCGCGGCCACATTTCTTGACAGAATGATTGCTCGTTGGATGGGTGTGCTAATACTTCGTGCTACGAAGAGCGCAACCAAAACAACCAGAAGAACAGTGCCGCACAGCAGCCCAGCAATTAGCAGTTGCTGGAAACGTACTAGTGCAAATGCTTCACTCGTGTCCTGCTTGGCAACGAGGCCCCAGCGGTAGCTCGGAAGATAGCACCACGCTCCAGCAACTTCCTTTTGTCGGTAATCAGGGAAAACCGCATACCCCCGATTGCCACTCGACGCATGTCGTGCGGCAACGGCTTTCTCTACGGTGAGCGGTATTGTGAGTTCATAAGCGGCATCAGTGCGATGACGAAGAGGAGTTGTGATTCTCGCGGTGTTGTCTATTTTTTCTGCTGTAAGAATCTCGCCGGTGGACCCAAGACCAGTTGTGTCTGTCAGTATTTGCCACACGTGATCAATGCGCAATTGGAGAGCAAGCACTCCAATTACCTTTTCTTGCTGAAAGATTGGAGATGTGACAAAGGCCGTCGGGCGTGCAGATTTGCCAAAAGGTTTAAACTGGCACAGTTCTGACTGTAGAAGAGTCCGTGATCGATCAAAGCTTTTTGCTAATTCTGTAGATCCAAGTGACTCAGAGGTCAGCCTAGCACCAGGCATGAGTTGATCTGTGGATGAGTAGAGAACTGTGCCGTTGACGTGAATGAGGAGCAGGCTTTGGTAGCCACGAGATGTTGCGACGTCTCGAAGATATGGCGCATAGGCCGTCGCCTCGTCTTCAAGAACTTTGGCGTTTGATTCAGAAAGTCTGACAGAAGAAAGTTGGGACATGGCAGTCACAACCGTTGGTGCTATGGACAGTGTTGTTCCATCACGAACACGCTCAGCAGCGTATGATTCAAGTTGAGTGGAACGTGCCGAGGCAATCTGAACAAGTCTTTCTTGTACCGATGTTTCAAGCGCACGATTCGCAAGGCTCGCGGTTATCGCTGTCAGGAGTCCACACGGTAGCAATGCGATCAGAAGGAACCAAAACAAGAGCCTTCGAGCGAGCCGCTGATGTTTTTTTCCGGCGTGTGGTGTTGAGTTGGGCTCAGTCATTTTCGGGAGTCTCCTCAGGTTGAGTTGTCCCGGTGTTAGCCCAGCCGCCCCAGCGACGATTCAGCTCACGAACGAAGGTGTCCCAAGAAGTTTTTGAGCGTGTGATTGGATACGGTACAGGGCGTACAGAGACGTTGCTGCTCCAGACGATGTCGAATTGTGCGTCTTCTTTGATTCTGCCTATATAAACTGGCCGCCATGTATGCTGGGTGCTTGGGTCTACTGCGATGATTCCTTCCGGCGCATTGAGGCTCTGTTGACGCAGTGCGTTGCGGACCTGTTGGACGTCAGTATTGCCACTCTCCCGGACAGCATTCGCCCAGAGATAAACACTGTTGTACGCAGCGGCAATGACGTCACTCGTGACTCGATCTGCTCCGTAGCGTGTTTTGAATGCAGAGACGAACTGTCTATTTTCTTCACTGTCAATTGATTGGAAGTAGTTCCATGCTGCATAGTGCCCGACCATATCAGTATGATTAGTTGAACGAAGTTCATCTTCAGCAATCGCAAAAGAAATGACAGGAATGTCGTCAGGTGATATTCCAGCTTCACGAAGTTCACGAAAAAATGCTATTGCAGAATCTCCAACAACGGAACAGAGGATTACATCAGGTTGTGTGTCGACAATTTCTTGCACGTAGGAATTAAGGTCAGTGCTACCGAAGGGAACATATTTTTCAGCCACTTTTTCAACACCGAGTCCCATGAGTTGATCTGAAATAATTGCGTTGACACAGTGAGGCCAAATGTAGTCTGAGCCGAGTAGAAAAAACCGACGGGCATTCAGTGCACTTTGACACCACTGTACAGCCGGAGTTATCTGCTGATTTGGCGCCGCGCCGGTATAAATTACATTAGGGCACGACTCGAGTCCTTCGTACGCCATCGGATAGATAAGAAGATGATCTGATTTTTCGAGAACAGGGAGAACACTTTTTCGACTTGCACTTGTCCAGCAACCGAAAAGAACGGTTACGTCCTCTTCGTGTATCAGCCTGTCAGCTTCCCGAGCAAATGTTGGCCAGTCTGATGCGCCATCTGCAACTATCCATTTTATTGGTCGGCCAAGTAGTCCACCAGCGGCATTGATTTCTTCGAATGCCAGTCGTTCAGCGTCAATCATTGCTTGTTCACTGACAGCAATGGGACCGGTTTGTGAATGAAGAACACCAACGAGTATTGGTTGGGGTGCGAGAAAAAACTTCCCGGCTCCAAACCACATAACCAGACAACAAGCGAGACCACACCCAACGAGTACAGGCCACCGATTTCGAGAACGGGTAGGCGGCTCTTGGGGCTTCATAGAAGGGGGCATAACGACCTCCGGACACAATGCGACTGCCCGCAATCTTTACCTATAGTTCCCAGCCGTGCGCTGCTTTTCTTTTCTTTTCACCCCTTTTTGGGTCGCTTCGTACTTTTTTTTTCGTCCCGAAGGGTCGGTGGTTGTGTTCGTTTTCCCTGAATTGGGGCTATTTTCCGAACCCAGATGTTTCGGAAACGTACGGGATTTCTGTGGTCCTGCAGTCGGATTGGGAGGTCTGGCGGATGAGGCCTGTACCGAGGAGGCCGATTAAATGGAGTGTCTCCAAGCAGCTCGAAGTTGTTTTGTACAAGCACGCCGTTGTGAAGCACAGTCACAGTGGCAGGTTCTGTAAGGCCGCCTTCTGCATCAAAACGTGGGGTGTTCCAGATAATATCGTAGCTGTTCCACGCTCCTGGTTTTCTCATGACGTTGACCAACGGTGGTGTTTGTTTGTAGATCGCAGCGGCCTGTCCATCGAAATAAGTTGCGTTCTCGAATGAATCGAGAACCTGAATTTCATACGGCCCAAAAAAGACGCCACTGTTACCGCGCCCCTGACCGGTTCCCTCAGCCGGGAGTGGACTTGACCATTCCACATGGAGTTGGCAATCACCAAAAGTCTCTTTTGTGCTAATCATGCCTTTTCCAACAATCAGGAAACCATCTGTTACGGACCATGTTTCAGCGTTATTCCAAGCGTTTGTATCCACACCGTCAAAAAGAATAACGGCGTCACTTGGAGGGTCCTGATTATTTTTTCCCGGTGTCACCTGCCGGGGCTCCTCCCATTCAATGCCAGGAAGGTACTCTGCGGCGGTTGCCCTGAGAGCCGGGCAGATTGTGATGCTGATGGTACACACTACGAGGTACAGCTTGCCCAGGGTTAGCACGCGGTGGGGTCTGGTGTCGAACTTTTTCATAGGGACCTGCCTCCGTGTTGTAGACCGCTTGAATGTTTCCGGTCTCAAAAGATATGAACAAATTAGTGTCGTTACGAAAGAGAGTATGCCAGTGGCTGGACATCCTGTCAGGAGGAACGACTTGAGGCCGAGAATCATCACGATCCCTACAGACAGGCGGACGGACAGGGAATAGCAGGTTCACCGGCCGGAAAGACTGCCCATCCGGCAAAGTCGCGGCCTATGATAGAGAGTTCTGCAGCCTGCAAAAACTGGATGTTTCTGAAACGATACGGAGAAATCACCACCATGCCAAAACTAGGACTGGCTCTGTCAGGTGGCGGTTTTCGTGCAACCCTTTACCACCTTGGCGTGATTCGCTACCTCAGAGATACTGGGACGTTGCAGCAAGTCAGTGACATTGCCACGGTTTCTGGTGGATCGATCGTTGGTGCCCATCTTGTGCTGAATTGGGATAAGTACACGGGTGATGAAGAAGAATTTGCGGCAGCGGCGTCTGAGATCATTGACTTTGTTCAATTTGATGTTCGCAACCATATCGTCCGGCGTCTGCCATTTATCTATAGCCTTCGTATGTTCGGGAAATTAGCTCGTCGCGAGATGAATTATCTCACGCCAAATGCAGTTCTCGAGCGGTATTATCGAGATTTCCTGTACGGTGATACCTGTTTATATGAACTCCCTGATCTTCCACGGCTTCACGTTCTTGCCACCAATGTGAGTGATGGTGTGCTGTCTGTATTCAATAAAAATGGTCTCTACATTCAGCAACGGAATAATGCCGGGAAATTTGAGTTTGAACGTATTCCAGGTCAGATGGCGACACTCCCTCGAGTGGTTGGAGCTTCCTCCGCGTTTCCAGGTTTCTTCCCGCCTGTCGAGATATCGGCAGAAGACCTCGGCGTCCGTGAAGGACAGTTTCCAACTGAATCGTTCACTGACGGTGGTGTGTATGACAACCTTGGAACGCGTGCATTTGCATGGCTTGCGGATGAAGTTGGTACATTCGATCGTGTGCTTGTAAGTGACGCGGGCAAGCCATTTCAAATTCTTGGTGACCAATCACTTGGTTTCATCGGCCAATCAATACGTGCGTCGGACATTCTCTGGGACAGAGTATGGCAACTCGAGCGGGAGAACTTCGGGCAACAATCAGGATTTTCGTTTTTGCCCATCACGGAGATCGTCTCTCGGAAAGAAGATCCAACAGCACAGCATCCCGTTGTTCAGGCAGAGGTGCAATCAATTCGTACAGATCTTGATAGGTTTTCTGACTATGAAGTGAATGCACTAGTTCGTCATGGGTATGAGGTGACAAAAAAAATCTGCCATGAAATTGGACTGACGAGTCAGGACGACGAATCAATCGCACCCTGGGACCCGTGTCCCGAAACACAACAGTCACCAAAAGTAATCGACGGGCAACGTCTGGCATCGGAACGAGGTCCTTCCAACGCAACCGAAAACTCGCGACAACTTCGCAATTCGAGTTGCCGAAAAGTTTGGTCAACACTTTTCGACTTTAAAGATTGGCCTACATATGTATTCATCGCTATTGCGGTCTTGTTGTTTGTGTGTGGTCCCGTCTACGTCTACCGTTTGCGAAAACATACGGAACTCCTTACCACAATGATTGACTCGATTGCCTTGGGTGATCCAGATATCCGGCAGATCCTTGACCTTGTTGAGGGATCTACAGCTACAGATTGGAAGGTTGCTGATTTAGGTGAACTGACAGGTGCTGCAACAGCCCAACTCGAGGGCGTCGAAGTACTTTCACAGAGTAGGATTTTTGATCTTCGGAATTTTGATCCAAATGCAAACGATGAATCATCGCGTGGCACTGTAACTGCCTGGGACAGAATTGTTGTGCGGCTTAACGAAGAATATGTTGGTGACCGGCGTGTCGTATTTACTGGCATTTTCCCCATGAATGTCGTTGAAATTCGACAGCCAGCGAGTCAGCCGCAGGGAGAATTCAAACGGATTGTTCAGTCAGAGAATTCGGAGGACGAGAATGCCCCTGCAATGCATGCACAACATCAGGTGACCTTCGATCTTTCCAATGTGCCAATTGGTGAACGGGTGACGCTACAGGCTATGACAACGGCGACAGTGCCTGTCTCAATGACGGGACAGTTGCCATTCTTCGTGAACAAACGAACGGAACTGCTTACTTCCTGGCTCCTGTTCCCGGAAGATTTGCCCTACTCGACCTATAGACTCGTCCGATATCCAGCAGACAAATCGTCTCCGCCGATACCGATGGACCCTCGTTTTTCAATTGACCACCCTTTTGGGTCACTCATTGGGTGGTCAGTGATTACACCGAAGGAGGGAATGGTGTACGAGTGTCGCTGGACAAATCAGTAGATGGGGTGAATCCGTCAGGTGTTTTTAGACTTGTTTCATAGCGGACGCGTCGTCGCGCCCACGCCACAAAGACAAGTGCCGCGAGAAGGAAATACCACGGAAGGAGGCGGATGACCCAATCAAATGCAGCCGTCTGAGTGGTTGTCGGGTCGGCTTTCTCGACTGCTGTGACCGCTGCTGCGAAAGCGATACTCATGAAGCCGTAACTTACATTTACGGCCAGGCCGCGAAAACTCAGCACCGTTGCTCGATGCTTGGAGTCGACCAATTGGTTCAGATAGTGGCTCTGCAAGAACATCAGGAGCCGCATTGATAATGAGAGAAGCATGAAAAAGCCAACACCCCACCAGGGAATAAGTAGTGCAGTACCAAAAAGTCCAAGTGTGACTGTGCCGAAAAGTAATAGGAAATTCGTCCTGGGTGATTGGCTTGTTGCAAGCCGGCGCATGGGTGCTGCGGCGAGGAGCCCGAGCACAGCCGTTCCAGCACTAATGATGCCGAAGTAGAGCACAGGTATGTCAATCCGGGCATAGAGTTGGCTTGATACAACAAGCAGTTGACGGATTGGTTGGTCGAAAAGAACACCGGCAGCAATGACAACAAGCACCAACGGATTAGTAAGGATCCAATGACCAGTCTTGAGCGTTTGTTTGAAAGGGTCAAGCAATGTGATATTTTTTTGAGAGTCGTCCCGCGGTAATTCAACCATTGAGAGCGTGACAAGGATTGCCCCACATCCCGAAAAGAACGTCAGCCAGACAGGAAGACGAAATGTGTCGTCGAGAGTGAGTTGCAAAGAGAAGCCAGCCCAATTCATTAGCACTTGGATAAGGTCGGGGCTGTAAACGAGTGACCCTGTGACCATTGCAAAGATAGTAGCGAGTCCACCAACTTGCATCAGCCGTTCCAGGACTCGTGGCCAGTCACCATCATTTCCAGATGCCTTAAGAGAGTCAAAGGCAAGTGCTTCGTCGGCGCCTGAAGCGAATGCCTCAGCTGCACCACTAAGAATTCGGTTGAGAAGGAGAGCTGGGAATACCCATGACGAACCAATTGGGACAATTGCAAGCAACAGCATTTCGAGGGTCATCATGATCGCAGCTGTAACGAGAAGGGCTTTCCTGCCAAGGAGATCAGCCAGTGCTCCAGAAGGCACCTCGAGCAGAACGATAACAACTGCCCAGACAGCATTCAGTAAGCCAAACTGTTCCAAGGTGATCCCATAGCGGAGAAACATCACCATAAAGACGGGATAGTAAAACCGGATGTTGAAGAGAATCCGGAACGCCATGAAGAGGCGGACGTTCCGTTTGGCTGTGCTTTCGGCGAATACCTGTGGTGTCATAGTTAAGACTATACACAGAAAAAAACTGCCGCCCCAAATTGGGGCGGCAGTCGTCAAAATGAATGCCGTTGAGGCGAGTCACGCACCCGAAGGCACGAACCCGTCAACCAGGCGGATTGTTCAGTTGGGTAACCCACCTAAACATTCACCTGTACAGTCACCATACGTCACTGGATCACCTCCTTTACTACGAGACTCTCAGCAGTCGCAACCACTGCACTGACTGCCGCCGAGCGAACCATTCTGACTGAAGCCAGAAACCTCGTTTGTCGAGCATTGCTGCCCAACTGATCTATTTTAGCAGTCTGTCTGATCCTGTGGATATGGCTATTTGGTTCGAGCGAATCGTCGGGGCTCAAGAGGACTCAAAAAGTTAAATTCCACTGAATTTAGACCAGTTTTTTTGTTCTTCGGAGCAGGAGAAGCTGTTCACGACCCTCTCTCTCCGGATAACAGTCACGGGGCATGATCGTCTCCATGAACGAAAAGACGCCGTCAGTTAGAAAGAGTGATTCTAATTCTTGAATGGTCGTGCCGTGGGGTGGACCACTGGCTGCTCGTGTGTCGTTTCTTTGTGGGTTCAGATAGAAAATACCCAGAAGGAATCCTTCTGGTTTGAGACTTGCTGCTACAGCAGAAACATACGCCGGCCTTTCCTTGGGATCGATTGCGCAGAAGCATGTATGTTCCCACAGCCAATCACATGTCGTCAAAAAAGTTTTGGGTAGTGAGAAAAGATTTTCTTCTTGGTATCGTTCGTTTTCTTGGACTTTATTGTGACGGCACTGTTCAATAGCTGTTTTGGAGATATCAATTCCAACTGGAAACGATGTGGGTTCAGCAGAGGCAATGGCACGGACATCATGCCCTGTACCGCATCCCGGGACGAGAACGCACCCTGTCATGCGCCCCTGATTGTCTTCGAGCCAGGCGATCAATGCCGGTGATGCCCGCCCTTTGTCCCAGGGTGTATCACCTTGACGATACCGTTCATCCCAATCGGGTTGCATAGTGCTCGTTCTAATCGGCGTCTTGTTCTAGTTTGACTGCGCACTTTTTTTAGGGGATTGCTGTGCTATTTTCTGACACGTTCTTTTGGTGATCCAGCGACGATAGCAAAACATGAAATATAGGTTGGGGTACGAAAAAAGAAGCCTTGTCACTATACCCCACAAGCCCCTTTTATGTTCGTACTCAATGTGTTCATTGACCTGTGTATGAGTTGCGTCAACTTCAGTAAACGTGTGAGTGTGCTCCCACTTTTTTGCGGGACCACTTTGTTGAATGTCGGTGAAGCCATTACAAGAGACATTTTTATGAATCGCCGTCCAGCGTAAGGGAAGTGGCCCAACCCATAGCGTAAATCGCGATACAGATCCCTCTGCAAGTGGTTCAACTGATTGAATCTGCACAATGGTCGGTGGCGGGGTTAACTGTTTAAGAGCGGAAGTATCGTGATGGAACGCTTGAACCACAAGTAATGGCGCGCTCACTTCAAATGCAAAGTCAAATACAGGCATAATATATTTAATTCGCTGGGTTGAGTTTGCGAAGAGTCTCTTTTGCTTTTTCTACATGCTTGGCTGCAGAAAATTGACTGGAAAATGCAAGGCGAATAACACCGTTTTGGTCAATGACATAGGTTGTTCGGCCCGGGAGTATTCCGAGAGTTCGGGAAACACCGAAAGCGGTACGTAAAGTTCCGTCAGGGTCGCTCGCCAGCAGGTAGGGGAGAGTGTATTTCTCAGCAAATCCTTTATGGCTTTCTTGCGTGTCGCTGCTAATCCCAATGACCATAGCATTGAGACTTTCAAAGTCCTGGTAGGCATCCCTGAAGGAACAGGCTTCGCTTGTGCATACAGGTGTATTGTCCTTCGGGTAAAAGAAAAGTACGACTGGTTGGTGTTTCTCGAAATCAGAAAGCTTTACTGTGCTCCCATCATGGAGGTGAAGACTTACATTCGGCGCTTTGGTGCCAACGGTTCCCGGCATAGATCTTCCTTCTTTTGCTGCACTGGTGTGACAACCTGTTGCACATGCCAACAGGATCGAGAGCCAGATTACTTTGTTATTGTGATGCGTCATCTGCAGAGGTTGGCTTTTCCATAAACTGACCAGCGGTTGCACCCATAGAGAGATACATGCTCATCAGACCGTCAATTGGCATGCCCGCTGGAACTACGTTTTCAACGGGTATGAACATCATAGCGCCACCGAAGGGAACTGGCGCGGTCGGGATAATAACGATAAGATGATCATGATCGAGCACGGTATATCGTTCGGGGGAAACAAGCAGCGCAAGAACCCGTGACGGCGAGTCTTTTCCAAAAGAACAAAAAACTGGCGTCATACCCGCCATGGCATCGTTTTCATTCGGGCCAATCATATCGATCATTTGGCGGCTTGTGCTGTAAATACTTCCTACGATTGGGATGCGCTTGAATGCGCTTTCGACTGTTTTACCGAGCCATTTTTTTGCTCCCAATTCCACGAGGAGCCCAACGGCAAAAACAACGACAATGACGACCGACCACCCAAGGAAATACGGGGTTGCCGCGTCTTTGCCGACCTGCATACCAATGGCAGTAAGTTGCCTGCCAATAAACGTTTCTGGCCCACAGAGGTATTCGAGATATTCAACGACCCAGACAACGACTGCGACGGTGACAACCACCGGCAGAATCGCCAATACGCCGGCAATAAAAAAACCAGTAAGCCGTCGGATCAGAGCAAGTGTCATTTGTGTCATATCTTTCATCCTTTGTGTCTTGATTTCGTTTCACTGTTATGGAGTTGTTGCGGGTTTTGTGCTGTTTGACCGTTGTTCGAGTGCTGCAACAACGGCACAACCACAGGAATCGCTCCAGACATTGACGCTCGTACGGAACATGTCCAGCACTCGATCAACAGCGAGAATTATGCCCTGCATTTCGATAGGTAGGCCAACTGCTTGGAGTATCACGATCATCATGACAAGCCCAGCGTGGGGAATGCCTGCCGCGCCAATACTTGCGAGCAATGCAGTAATCGCAACGATCAATTGTTGTTCAAGTGGCAAAACGGCCCCGTGGTAAAGCTGGCCGATAAAAAGCACTGCAACAGCTTCGTAAAGCGCCGTGCCGTCCATATTGATGGTTGCACCAAGCGGCAGCACAAATGAGGAAACGCGGTTATCAACACCGGCTCTGTTCTCAACGCAAGCCATGGTGAGGGGAAGGGTGCCATTTGACGACGCTGAACTAAAGGCTGTGAGTAGGGCTGGGGAAAGTGCCTTTGCATATGCAATGGGATCACGGCGGGCGACAAATTTGAGAATGAGTGGGAGGACGATCAGTGCATGTGTCATTAATGCTGCAATGACGGTCAGGAGATACCAAAAGAGTGATTTAAATACAGCCGGACCTTGGGTTGCGGTTACAAAAAGCATGAGGCATAGCACCCCAAGAGGAGCTAAAGCAATGATCGCCATCGTCATGGCCATCATGACTTCAAAACCAGCTTCTGCTGCTGCACGAACGGACTTGAGTGTTTTTCCTCCTACGAGGACGGCAAAGATTGAGAATGCCAGTGTAAACGAGATGATTGAAAGGAAATGTGAGTCCGCAATTGCCGCAATGGGATTTGTTGGAATCATTCGTTCAACCTGATCGAAGAGCAGGGCCCCAAGAGACTGGCTGCCTGTTTCTAATGCCGCAACAGGCGGTGCAGTATTTTCTGTGATGCCTGGCCTGAAAATATTAACAGCTACTAATCCGATAGTGATTGCGGCTGCGCTGGTACACACGTAATACAGAATTGTGCGGAGGAACATGCCGCCAAGGCTTGCAGCGTCACCAAGGCCTGTTATCCCGCAAATAAGTGAGGTGATGATAAGAGGGACGGCAACCATCTGTAAAAGTCTGAGAAAGAGATTACCCACGTGCTGAGCAGCCTCGCCAACGGTTCTGGCGGTACTACGACCGAATTGTTGAAACCATGAAGCAGCAGCTGGCTCGGTGTGCCGAAGTTCATCGACCGTGGCTGCTGCGCCCGGAGTCTTTCGTGTTCCATCAACAATCGCGGAACGCTCTTCTCCAGAAACCGTTGTCCAGTTAATTGCAATATGGTTTGGTGAATCTTGAATCGTGAGGGCGGTGAGTGTTGAGGGTAGTTGTTCACCCTGTACAACGGTAGAGCGAGTTCCCCCGTAGATATTGAGGCTGACTCCGGCTATAGCACCAATTGCCATGCCAATTGCGATTTGCCAATGTAAAGCCAGTTTGGTCATGGAAAGGTGTAGTCGTTTCTTTAAGGCGCAATGATGGACCAGGATACTTTGTCGTGCTTGAGGGAGAGAAGGACACGCTGATGGCCGGATGCGTGCAGTGCAAGAACGTCAAGTTCTTCAAAATGACAGACCACAACCACGAAGTGGGCGTAGCCACTGTGATCGTCTAAGTCGGGGATGGTAGGAGCAGCCGGGAATTGAGTCATCGTCGTACCTGGTGGGCTTGGTGTTCCATAACAAGCGCGGCTTGTCGTCCGTGATGCATGCCAGGCTTGCTCAGCCCGACTATCCTGGTGGTGGGCCGTGGCCGATGCGATAAGTCGTATTTGAACACGTAATGCTGGATTGTACCAATGCAGGCACGCCGTGCGGCAATTCCGGAGGTCCTTCAGTTTCGGTGAACGAATGTCTGTGTGAAAGGCAATTTCATGTGTGTTGGAATCAAAATGGCGAAGCACGACAGAACGTGAACGCGGGTCTCCATTGGATGAAATGGTACTGACAGTTGCAATATGAAATGGATGTTTTGCGGAGACTATGGCTTCATGAAATTGCAAGCTACAAAAGTCCCAGAATGATAAGGCATTGTATTGGGAGAGATCCCAGGCTGAATTTTTCACAATAGAGCTTTTCTCGTAGCAAACATGAGAGGCGTATGTATACTCCGCTGCTGCTGGGTGCTGCACGTTCTTTTGAGATGTAGCATACCTTGGAAAACCAAAAATAATCGATAGTTCTAGGGAGGTCCTCATGGTGCGAAAATATGGCAGTATTTTTCTTGTAGTCTTGTCTCTCTGTGGACTCCAGAAGGGTCGTGCGAATGAGATGCCAATTGAAGTGGTAGCTGAAACAACTGAACCATCTGGCATGAAGCCACTCTTCAATGGGAAAGACCTGACGGGCTGGGTTGGTGACTCCCGGCTTTGGAGCGTTCGAGATGGAGTTGTTCATGGAGAAACAACAGAAAAAAATCCGACAAGTGGCAATACATTCCTTATTTATAAAGGGTCGGGTCATACGCTAGAAGAGTTCGAGGACTTTGAGCTCCGCCTGTCCTTTCGGTGTAATGCGACAAATAATTCAGGTATCCAATATCGGTCCGAATGGTTGTCTGAACGAAAAAATGATTGGGTTCTTGCTGGATATCAGCATGAGGTGCGGAACGAAATTAAATTTCCTAACGTTTCGTCATTCATCTACGACGAAAAGGGAAAAGGCAAACGGCTTTGTTCCATCGGTGAGAAGTGCATTCGTAACGCAAAAGGTGAGAAAGAAGTTACCGGAAAACTTATTGACGAACCCCAATTCCAAAAACTATTCAATCTGGATGGTTGGAATGATGTCGTCATCGTTGCTGAAGGAAATCACATACGCCACTACTTAAATGGGCGTCAGGTGATTGATTTCGTCAATCACGACCCGGTAACGGTCCGTAAAAAAGGCGTCATTGGGTTACAACTCCACGGAGGGAAGCCCATGTGGACCGAATTCAGAGATGTTCGTCTCAAAACCGAATAATTCAGCGTTGCATACGTTGCGAGTTTCAATATTTAGTATTAGAAAAAAAGAGCAGCCCGTCGGTCTCTACTGGAATCGACGGGCTGTCTGTTTTAATAGCGACACGGTTTAGACGAGGTCGTATGCCTGTTCCTGATGTTCGGTCAGGTCAAGACCCATCTGTTCCGTCT
>JAQWMC010000070.1 GCA_029246985.1 Pirellulales bacterium | reverse complement strand
CCAGTTCGAATGATCATTCAATTGCTTGATGGAAGTCGAGCATTACTAGACGTAGATGGACAGAAAGTGAAGTGGTCAGGAGAATTGCTTGATGAAATTGAAGACTTGCTTGGAGCCGGAGCGGTTCGTGTACAAACTTCTCTTTCTGGTGGTCGCCAGGATAATCGCAATTCCAAAAAGCGACGAGCATTCCAATCCTCCTGAGTGTGCCGGATGATTTGTGTGAATGTCTCAAGAGCAGAGGAGATCATTCTGGGTTCGATTCCCGCTTCTATTTATGTTTCGAAGCCGATCTGTTGCAGGAATGCATTGTTTTCTGGCCAAAAGCTCGCATTGCTCTGAGCTTTGATGCCGACTAATCTTCAGTGTGAGAGACAACGAGACTCTTTCCAGTCGTACATGCAAAAAACATACCCCTTCTTTTCCCTAGAGGGATTCTTTCATGCGAAATTTAATCCGCTTCATGTCACAGATTTCTCTTTCGGTGACTAGCCTTTGCCTGGCTTGTGTACTGATCTGTGCAGTTGCATTTTCATCATCAGCAATTTCTCAGGGCCAGGGTGGCGGCATGGGTGGCGGACAGCAAGGTGGTGGCGGACAGCAAGGCGGCGGCGGACAGCAAGGCGGTGGTGGCGGAGGGCAAGGTGGTGGTGGTACGGGTAGTCAGGCAGGAGGATCTGGTGTTGTGGTTGATCCGCAAGGAGTTCTACGGGTTTTGACCATGTCAGACTCCAACCTCAGCAAAATTCGCCAGCGGTCCAGTATTGAACGACTCCCTAAAAATCTTCGGCGTCCTTCCAAGCTACGCAAGGTCGCACTAGGACGACTCGAAACAGCTCTTGCCGCAACCCTTGAATCAGATGGTGTTTTGTCAGATGAAATGACCAACCTCGCCGGTCTCACCCAGATACGTTATGTCTTCGTCTATCCAGCAACCTCGGATAGCCCAGGTGAAGTAGTCCTCGCAGGACCTGCAGAACCGTGGGCGAAAGACTCTTTCGGGCGACCAATCGGGGTTGAATCTGAAACTCCAATTGTGCAACTAGAAGATTTGGCTGCAGTCATGCGAGTTTTTCCGCCAGGGCAGCCATCAGATCAACTCGTCGGCTGCTCGATCGATCCCACCCAAGAAGGATTGGCCCGCATGCAGAGTTATCTGAAGCGTCTTGGGACTGTAAATCCACAGGGTACTGATGGAGATATTGTTCGGGGTCTGCGCGAATCGCTTGGACCACAGACAGTCACGGTACAAGGTGTATCACCTCATACTCATTTTGCTCAGGTTTTGGTTGAAGCAGACTATCGCATGAAACTTATTGGCATTGGTTTAGAAAAACCACCGGTAAGAATGAGTACGTGGATAGACCTTACGTCTCCGGGAAGTGTTGCCAAGAATGCATTACAGCGATGGTTTTTCACCCCAAATTATGAGTGTCTCAAGGTCAGTGAAGATGACCTTGCAATTGAACTTGTTGGTGAAGGGGTAAAACTTATTGGGGCTGATGAGATGGTCCTGCCCGATGGTCGAAGGATGAGTGCCCAGCAGCCAAGTCGTGCGAGTAAGCTTTTTACGCAAGCATTTACGCTTAAGTACCCTCAGATCGCCAGACAGCACCCGGTCTATGCACAATTAAAGACCTTAATAGATCTAGCGATCGTGGCAGCCTATATGCAGGAACACGGTTCATATGAAAGTGCCGGCTGGTCCGCAGATGTACTGTTGGATGAGTCTGCCTATCCGATTGAACGATTTGTTGCCCCACAGAAAATAGATTGTGCGGTGAATGCAGTGCGACGTGGTAGTCGGCTATTAACTCCAATCGGTGGTGGAGTCGTTATCACCCCACGAGAATCTTTCGCACAAGGCACTCTACAGATTGACGAGACCGGAAAATTACACGAAGAGCACAACAGCTTGTCGATTCCTTCGGACAGCTGGTGGTGGGATTAGTTTGCATTCGCTCTATCTCGACTAGAACTGCCAGATGACATCGAGGCCTGCGTAAAATTGCGCAAGTTGATTTCCACCTGCCCCGATGCTTTGACCCAAGGGCTTGCCGTAAGGGCGGGGTGTCGTAGAAGCATTTGGGGAAAACCAGTCGTATCGAATCTCAGGTCGAATCACCCAGTTATTATTCGGGTACCAATTGAGGCCGAGCGTCAGTTCCCAGAATGTTCCGGCAAATCCGTCTGCCCAATAACCTGGGTTGCTTAGTTGGCTCTCATTACGCAGTGGGGCAGAGATTATATACCCGTTATTATCACGGAAGTATTCAAGGCGAACTCCGCCTTCCCATTGAGGACTGAATTCCCAGAACAAGTAGTTAGCAAATGAATACCATTGAGCTGTTCCAGCTTGTTGGCCAACATTTCCGGGACTGACATTTGCATGAAACTGCCAGGCATTGTCGTTCTGAAAAACGTAGATAAGTCGATCACTTAGACGATTGGTGTAAACCGTGCTCACCAATGTTCGATTGCCAACGAGTGAACCATTTGCGGGGTTTCTGTCAATTGTTGAAATTTCATTGCCGCTCGTTGTCATGATTGAAAGAGTTTGTGTTTTGTCGCTACTTTCGATGTTAATCCCACCAAGAAAACTTGAGGTGTCACTTGCTCCAGGGTAGTCAGGATTGAGAATCTGGAATGCTCCAGTTGTTGGCTGGCCGTCAAAAAAGTTATTCCAGCCTGTAGTAATACCTCCGAAAATAGTTGTTTGGTCATTCGCTTGCCAAGAGCCGAGAAAGCCGGTGAACGTGAACGGTGAAAACTGCATTGAGAAAGAGTGTGAATAAAAGAAGTTGCCTATTGCAGGAACTTCTTCGAATCCCAAAATGCTGTAGAAATGTCCAAACCGAAGGGTGATGTCATGGTAGGCAATGTCAGCATAGAATTGTGGTAAAGCAAATCCATAGTCTTTTGAAAATCCCCAGGACGCAATATTTTCAATCCCAAGTGGTTGGAGTGGGTAAGCGTCAAGACCCAGTGCTGTGGTGTAGAAAAAGTCTGTACCGAACAAAAGATCTACCCGGCCCCCCAGATCCCAGCCAAATGACCCATCAGTTTCGTGTTCTCCAACGAAATACAACTGGTTGAGTTGTCCCTGCCAACTTCTATCTCCAAGTGTGATTGGACCATTAAACGGTGCGCCCCAGTTATTCGCGCCTATGCCATATTCGATCCATCCGTAGAGATAGATGTCTTTCTCGGTTAAGCGGGGCAAGTCAAGACGGCGATCCGGACCACTTCCATAGTCAGTCCTCTCCCAGGCCTCTCGGGTGTCTTCCGGGCGTACGTCAGATTGTGGTGGTGGTTGGCCCTTAACAGCAGGAGAGAAAAGGACAGTCGCTATGAAAAGTACGAAAAAAAGTCCAGCCAATTCCCTCACATTCCATGTCGTCATTGCAGCCACTCCGCGTAGATGGTGCGGTTCGATAAACCGACACTCTTCCTGAAGATCGTTGTCCAGAAGAGCGTTGAAATAGAACTACCGAACAGTTCCCTACGAAATCCGCAAATCCCCCAACTTCTTTACGCTGTTCAATTCACTGTAGAAGTTGGTCTTTCAGTAGCAGGACGCATTTTCTTTCGGCTTTTCTGTAGTTCTCGTTGGAACAGTCTTCCAAGAGATCTTGAAGGATTTGATACGTTTCTGGAGGAATTTCACCCGCGGTGTTAGCTTTTTCAATTCCTTGTTCGACAGCATCAACCCGTTGCTTACTTCGAGTATTCGCGGCAGTTCTAATGCCTTGAATAAATTTGAGCTGTTCCTTCGGAAGCTGTGGGTACGGCCTTCTACAGCCGACCAGAAAAATGAGCATGAGGGTTGTGGCGATGAGCCAGAAATGAGGTGTTGCCCTCGTCGTCATTACCACGCTCCTGATGTAATCACTTCACCACCGGCAATACTGGAGACATAACGCCATGCATCTTGATTGACGAACTCCGAAACAAAACGGACTGAGCCATCACCATTTGCAACATTAGCTCCACCCGGATGGTCTGAGTACATCTGGCAAACATGACTTGCCGGACTGTTTGGGGGATGAATTACTTCATATCCGTAGAGAGCAGTTTCAGCTGCTGCTGGTCCACTGTGCACAAGAACCAGCGTTGCTGCATAGTCCGCTGCCGTTCCGATACGGCTTACAAATCTTGGTGTTGGATGACTTGCTCCGCCCGGTACAATACCTGCCCAAGCCTTTTCAGATAAACTTGAGGTGTGCTCACCGAGAAAAACAGTTGTTGACATACCATCGGTCACGCTCCTCTGACGAGTGGCAGAATTCCTGTAGAAAGGCCCATTTGCAATCGCATCCCAAGATGAAGATGCAGGAAACATTCCCCAAGGTTCCTCGTGTCCGGCATTAGCAACGTAGTGTGATCGTCCAAGTTCGATTCCAGCCGCTAATGGGTTTCCATTAATATCTTTAACCACGAAAGGTTCTCGGTCCCCAGCAGAAGTAGGGCACAGAAAAAATTGGAATTCTTGAGATACGAGGCTGCGGTTTGCTGCGTGAAGAATTCCTAGGCTTGGATCACTTACGCCAGCAAAGTTATCTGCTATGGCCGCCTCTTCAAGATAAGGAGCAATTTGCAGTCCCCATCCTGTCCCAGGGGCTGCATCAAACGTTTCACTATTTCGGTCGTTGCGAGAAGTGTCCGAGAGATATCCTGCAGGAAACTGTCGACGAGCCGATTCATAGCTATGCATTGCGAGCATGAGTTGTCGCAAATTCGATCCACATTGCATTCGTCGAGCACTTTCACGTGCCTGTTGGACCGCAGGCAGTAGAATCCCAACAAGGACACCAATGATTGCAATAACAACAAGAAGCTCGATAAGGGTGAAGCCAGAATGTTTCGCAGGAATCACGAGACGGTCACAGTCCCTGAGCACAACGAGTCGAGAAGTCAGAGGTTTATTTTTCACAGGGTAGAACGACATGGATTAAACATTTTGAATAATCAAAAAAAACTTTTTGATTATTCAAAATAACATAATTCGCGAACTACGCAAGTGTTCGAATGTGTTTTTAAGACAGGGCCTTAGCGATGGCCAAGAAGCCATGCCAAAAGTCCTTTTTGGACATGCATTCTGTTTGCAGCCTGCGTGACCACAACGCTTTGCGGTCCATCAATCACCTCATCAGTGACTTCTTCTCCTCGACGGGCAGGCAGGCAGTGCATGAAGATGGCATTTGGGCAATGAGCCATTAATTTGCTATTTATCTGATACGGCTGAAATGCGGTTTGCCTTGTTTCCCGCTCTTTTTCCTGCCCCATGCTCGCCCACACGTCGGTATAGACAGCAACCGCGTCTTGGACTGCAGCAATTGGATCTTCGGTTTGTTCGATAAATGCGTCGGGAGCCAACGATGCCACTCTTTTCTTGAAAGATTCATCGAATTGGTACTGCCTGGGAGCAGCGAGAATAAAACGCATACCAAGTAAGGCGCAGGCAATTGCAAGTGATCTGGCAACATTGTTTCCATCACCTACAAAAGTGAATGTCAGTCCTTCCAGTCGACCAATATGCCTGCGCAACGTGTAAAGATCTGCGAGTGCTTGGCACGGATGGCTGAAATCACTGAGGGCGTTGATAACAGGGACACTTGATGACGCGGCTAGTTGCTTAAGCGTGGCGTGTGATTTAGAGCGGCATGCAATGCAATCGACATATTCACTGAGCACGCGACTGAAGTCATCAATACTCTCTCGAGAACTTGCAAACCCGGTGTCCTCTCCGAGAAAGAGCCCCGATCCTCCCAAGTGTACCATCGCAGTCTGGAAACTGACACGTGTACGCAGGCTCTGTTTTTCAAAAACAAGTGCGAGAACGCGACCTGGGAAAAGTGCATCACGAACACCAGCTGTGTACTTTGTTTCAAGGTCTTGAGAGATCGCAAAGACTCCCTCGATTTCTTGTGGAGTCAGATCTTCTACAACTAATAAATGACGCATTTAAATACCATTGATTCTGGTTGGATACTGTACAGGTAAGTAGGCGGCTTGTTAGGAGTGCTGGGTGCGCTTTAGTTTCTGCTCGTAACGTCAAGAATAGCTTCTGTAAGTTTTTGGCATCCTTCTTCAACCTCAGCCGCGGTTACCGTCATTGCTGGAAGCAGCCGTATGACATTGCCTTGCGTGCAATTCACGAGAAGTTGCCGATCAAGGCACGCTTGCACGACCGCTGCACCATCAACGGAAATCTCAATACCGATCATCATCCCTTGAATTCGAATCTCGCTTATAGAGTCACATGCACTTTTTAGTGCATTGAGTTGACTACGGAAAAGTTCTGCAGCCTTAGCTACATTGCCGAGCAGGTCTTGGCTTTCAATCATTTCTATTGCGGCGATACCAGCAACAGCAGCAATTGGATTACCGCCAAAAGTCGAGGCATGCATTCCGGGGCGGAGATGTTTTGCCAGTTCGGACGTCGTGAGCATTGCGCCACCAGCGATACCAGCGCAAAGACTTTTAGCCAGTGTCATGACATCAGGAATGACGTCTGTATGCTGATACCCAAACCACTTGCCGGTTCGCCCACAGCCAGATTGAACTTCATCAAAGACAAGTAACAAGTCATTGTCATCTGCAAGCTGTCGAAGTCCCTTTAAGAATTCCTGAGATGCCGGAACAATACCGCCTTCTCCAAGAATGGGTTCAATGAGAATGCCACCCGTGTGCTCATCAATTAAACGAGCAACAGCGTCAAGGTCTCCGTGTGGGGCAAATTGAAAACCTGCGACCATTGGCCCCAGCCCTTCGTGGTATTTTGGCTGAGCCGTAGCAGAGACACTGCCCATCGTGCGGCCGTGGAAACCACCTTGGAACGTAATGATTTTGTAACGTTTTCCCTCAGATCTTAATCGGACAAGCTTAATTGCCGATTCATTTGCTTCAGTGCCTGAATTGCAGAAAAAGGCCTGCCCGCCAAATGAACGCTCAGAAAGAAGTTTCGCCCATGTTCCCTGAGGCTCCATATACCAGGTGTTTGGAACGTGAATAAGCTTTTCCACTTGCTTTTGAACGGCTTGCACGACAGGGGCGGGGCAATGCCCCAGTAAATTGCAGCCCCAGCCCGGGAATAAATCAAGATAGCATTGTCCATCTGCATCCCAGACCCGCGAGCCTTCTCCGCGTTCGAGACATACATTGAATCGTCGATAGTTAGGCACGACATACTGGTCAAACGTCTTTATGACTGCTTGTGTTTCGGGGCCTGGTTTGTGGGCATCTGTCGATTGCATTGCGTCGATTGTTGCCATGAAAATCTCTTTGGGAGTTGAGGGATGTAATGAAGCGTCTATCCGGCCGGTATTTCTTCCGGATGATGATTTGGGTCTGTAACCGAATCAGCTACGAGTTCGGTACCGACCCCGCTTGTTGTGTAAATTTCGAGTAGGAGTGAGTGGCGAAGACGCCCGTCAATAATGTGAATTTTTTTGACACCTTGATCGAGAGTGCTAAGGCAGCCCTCAATCTTTGGAATCATTCCCCCAGCAATTGTGCCAGAACGAATAAGTTCTCGGGCATTGGAAGCTGTGAGCGAATGAATAAGACTTTCGGGAGATTTCATGTCTTTAAGAACTCCCGGAATATCACTGAGAATGACAAGTTTTTCCGCATGAACAGCAGCGGCTACCGCTGTGGCGGCGGTGTCAGCATTGATGTTGAGTTTTTCACCGTCATCGCCCATTGCCATCGAGGGAATGACGGGGACTTGTCCCGCATATGAAAGATTGTCGATCGTAAGCCGATCCACTTCAGTCACTTCACCAACTCGACCAAGGTCGATGGCGTTACCGTTGTCGTCATGAAGCGTGAGAGGTTCACCAAACAAAACATTCGTGGAAAGAAAATTGAGTGACATTGCACGGCCACCAAACTCCTCGATATTTGCGACTAATTCATGATTGAGTTCAGTTGCCAGAACTTTTTCCACAATTTCAAGTGTTGCAGCATCGGTATACCGTCTGCCTTGTACAAACTTGGGGGAGATACCGGCGGCATCCATCGCTCGCGATATTGCTTTACCACCACCATGCACGACTATCACCCGCATGCCCAATGTGGTCATGAAGACAATATCAAGCAGCAAATGTCGCAGGGCATCAGGATGTTCCAAGATGCTGCCACCCAGTTTTATGACGGTGGTTGTATCACGGAATTTACGTATCCAACCAAGCGCTTCTATTAGCGTGTCAGCCTTTTCGATGGCTTGTTTGTGAGTCAGGCTAATAAACGGATCGGCCAAGGGTGTGCTCCTCTACCGACATCGTCGGTCTCATCGAAACATGTCATTCTAGCCTTTAAAAGCCGGTACAGAAAGGCAGGCCGACGAGTATGAAGCATTTTTTTAAGCGAAAACTGTTAAATTAGCGGCTTTTTGTGGAGTCTTCCTTTTCTTTCGATTTGTCGTTCTGTGCCTTGGGGTCAAGAATGATGGATGCCGAATTGATGCAGTAACGTAATCCGGTAGGAGGTGGTCCATCATTGAAAACGTGACCAAGATGGGCTCCACATCGACGACAGGTTACTTCAGTACGTACGCCAAACCCTGGAATGCCAGCGAGTGAACGGTCTTCATGTTCGGCAACAACGTTCCCTTTGGTGTCCTCTTTTTTTGCATCAATTGGTGCATAAAAACTTGGCCAACCACATCCACTCTCAAATTTTTCACCGGAGCGAAACAAGGGTTCGCCACAGCAAATACAGCGATACGTGCCCGGCGTTTTTGTGTTCCAGTATGTGCCGGAAAAGGCACGCTCGGTTCCCTTCTTCCGCGCTACTTCAAATTGTTCCGTCGTCAGTCGTTTTCTCCACTCCACATTTGTTTTAGGAATCTCGGAATCAGGTATGCGTCCTGTAACCGCCGGATTCTTGTTTGAATTTTGCTTCATACGATCCCCTCGGTTTTGATTGTTCTGCTCTGCAATCGTGATGCTGCCACAAATTAATAGTAGCATTACGACTGACGAACGTATCAAGATACCTGTGACTAAACGTCGTGATTCTTGATCAATGGTGAATAAAAATCTCATTGATAATCCTCCTTTTGGCCCACTCAAGACGTCATCATTATTACGAGGTACAGCAGCAGTCTGTTCGAAAAAGCCAGTTGCTGACGAGGAACCGATTGTTAGCTTTTTTGTGATTTCTTTGGTTCATACGCATGGTCCCGTTTGCGAATGATCTCAGCAGAAATGATTTTATCTTTCGTCGGACGAGCTTGCGGCCCTTCCGTGCGTGTGAGCTTCGGAAGAACGTCGAACCCTTTAATCACTCGGCCAAACACGGTATGCCGCCCGTCTAGGTGCTCGGTTGGTCGGAACGTAAGGAAAAACTGCGAGCCTCCTGTATCTTTCCCGGCATGTGCCATCGATAGGCTTCCCAAGAAATGCTTACGCGCATCTGGAAGTTCACATTCGCAATCGATTGTGTACCCAGGGCCACTTGTTCCCGTCCCAGTCGGGTCACCACCCTGTGCCATAAACTGCGGGATAACACGATGGAACGGTGTGCCGTCATAAAAGTGACTTTCAACAAGACTTATGAAATTTGCAACTGTATTTGGTGCTTGGTTTTCAAAAAGTTCAACAACGATTGTGCCTTTTGTGGTTTCAATTTTAACTTGGGGTAAGTCATCGGCTTTCTCTTCGGTTGCCCGGGCAGCCATTTCAGCATCAACTTTTGGACGCTCGCGATCAATTGCTTTTTGAAGAGAATCAATTTTGTCGGCACTCATACCGGCTTCTTTGGCAGCCTTCAGGAATTTCTCTGCCAGATCAAGTTCGGAAGTTATCATCGCTGCAGTTGCACCAGTAAGCAGCAGTTCTTCATTTATTTTGCCCGCATCGTCGAGTGTTTTTACAAGCGATATTACCTTTTTCGGGTCATCTGCTTGCATTGCAGACTGCAGTACATCTCTTACAACAGCACACGCGTCGTCATTGTCTGGGTTTGCAAGCACAGCCGCTGAAGCACTTTGTTCAAGTGCAAGAGCCGCCTGACGTGCCTTGTCTCGTGTAGCATTAAATCTATTTTCTATCGAAGTTTTATCTGCGTTAGGCTGCTGGTATTCAGCCTGAAGCGAGGTCAATTCTCCTACAAGTTTTTTGAGTTCTTCTTGGGCCTGACTAAAATCAGAGTCGGTTTGTGAAGGAGAAGAGTTCGTTTTCTCTTTTTTAGATTGGGCAGGAGGCTCTGCGGTGACTTGAGGCAGGTTGGATGCCAGCGACGAATAAAGAAACCCCGCTATCAACAATGGTAATTGGAAACGTCTTTGCACGGTTTTTCTCCTTTGTGACATTGCGATAGTCTTGTACAGGACTTTTGAATCAGTGACGATAGGTGACTCATGCCCTTTTTGTTTACGATACCATGTCACGACATATTGGATTGGTATGAAACTTTTTGTGTTTTTTTGCAGCCGAACCTTGGAAGTATATGTATGACGCCTAAAACAAAGCTCACGCAACGTGAATCCGGTGCTTTTCGTACAAAGAATCGTCGCAGCAATAGTCAAGTGAAAGCAGAGGCGGTGAGTCCTCCACGGATTATAGGGGGTGATCTGAAGGGGCGTCGGTTAGCATTTCGGCCAGGAGGTCCAACAAGGCCGATGAAAGACCGTGTTCGTGAGATGACATTCGACCTGCTGGGCACCGCGGTTCGTGGTGCAACAGTACTCGATCTTTTTGCGGGCACCGGAGCTCTAGGCTTTGAAGCACTGAGCCGCGGAGCTCAACGAGCAATTTTTGCCGAACGGCATTTTCCAACAGCAGATTGTTTACGTCGGAGTAGTCGAGAACTCGGTCTTGTTGACCGTGTGGATATCATGCCTGGAGATGTCTTGCTCTGGTCGCGAAGGATGCCACCGTTATCAGCAGACAGCCCATGGATTATTTTTATATCACCACCATGGAACTTTTTTCATTCACGATTGGCTGAAATAAATTCATTACTCAACGCTCTCGCTGCCATTGCTCCTGACAAGAGTCGGCTGATTGTTGAATCAGATGATAAAATGCCGATAGAAAGTCTGCCAGCCCGATTCGGATTCAATGAAACAGAAGAGTCTTGGGACACGCGGGCGATGTTGCCGGCCATTCTTCATCAGAAGCATTTATGAGA
>JAQWMC010000069.1 GCA_029246985.1 Pirellulales bacterium | reverse complement strand
GAGTGTCTGGCATCCGGCAGCAGCAGCCACCGGTACGGATTCACCACCACTGCCACAGACAATACCAATACGGCCAGCGAAGAGGTTTGGGTCACCGGCAACTGTGCACCCTGGACATCCTAAGGCGGATGTGAGTTGTTGGGTGACGGCGTCAATCGTATCGTGCGAAGACGCTGTGCCCATGCGTCCAAACCCAACACTGGGATCTCTCTCATCAGGCTCAAGAGGCGCTACGTCTTGGAGCGACAGGATTTCAGCAAGCATTGCATTGATTCCATGCGGAGCTGAGTCCCAGGCAGTATGGCCACTCCAGACACCAATGCCAGCTGTGACTAACTCCACGAGCGTTGCACCTGTAGGAGTTTCTTCAGTGATGCGATTGACCGGACGAAAAGGAAGGGGGTGATGGGTCACAACCAGATCGGCTTTTTGGGACACAGCTTCGCGAGCGACATCAATGGTAAGCGTCAGGCAGGTCATCACACGGTGTATGACAGGTTTTTTTGTGGCAACAAGCAGACCAACATTATCCCAGTCAGCAGCAAGTCTGAGAGGGGCAAGGTGTTCGAGCGAGGCAATGACATCAGCAAGATTCAACATATCTTCTATGATACACATACCGATTGCGAGAAACAGGATCAGGGAACAGAGGTCTTGTTCTGCTACCCTCGTATGGCATTCTCACAAGAATCGGTTGTTCAGCAGTAGGCTATAGGCCAGCACGAAATCAGTCGTACGTTTGTCCTGTGTGGTCCTACTCGTGAAGTATGCAGCGACCAAGTACCATACAGTGAGAGGAGAGAGATACAGTCGATGAAAAGCAACTCTTTCACTGTTGGCTGGCCTCGCCAGACCCCCTGAACAATCTATGGACGTCTTATGAATTCTTCACGCCTCGCTGTTCCAGTATTACCTCTTGCCTCTGACTTTCGGCGGTCACTTTCAATCGCACGTGAGTTTGGTGCTGGTGGAATTGAAATTGATGGTCGCCACGGCATCGATCTTGTCACGCTCTCCGATACGGGAATTCGTCAGATCCGAAAGTGGCTCGATGATGCAGGTCTGCACGTAGCGGCTGTGTCATTTCCAACTCGAGGAGGGTACGCAGAGCAAGACCGACTTGAAGCCCGAGTTGTGGCAACAAAGCAGGCAATGCTTCAGGCGCATCGACTCGGTGCTGCAGCCTTGCTCGGTCGCTTAGGCGATATTCCTTCGGTAGAAGACGTTGTAAATTGGCAGATTCTCATTGATGTGTGTACCGATCTTGGGCGAACTGGACAGCAAACCGGTGCATTTTTCTGCGCCGAAGCTGGTCGGGCAGGCCCAGAAGAACTACGACGGGTTATCGAGGCTTTACCAGATGGTAGCCTTCAAGTTCATCTGGTTACCGGTGCGCTTTTGGTACATGGGCATGATCCAGCTGAAGCTGCCACAACATTGGCTGCGGATATCGGTTATGTCCATGCAACAGATGCTGTCGCCGGAGCATATGCTGGCCATGGACGAGCTGTTCCGTTGGGGACCGGGCAGGTCGATCTGCCACCTGTTCTGGCGATCCTTGAAGAGCGAGGGTATCGAGGGTGGGTAGGCGTGGAGGCCACCACACCTCAGCGAGAAGAGGCTGCTCGTGAGATCGCATCAGCTCTGAACCATCTTCGTGGCTAGTTTTTCCGACCAGGGCATAGAGCTTCAGGCCGTCCTTAGTACACTGAAAAAATGATGTGGAAACGGAATACCTTGTGGCAGGTGGCGGTGTGGTCCATCGTTTGTTGGCACGCACTGGTGATATCTGGCTTACCGCTTCCGGTTGATGCGTTTTCTTCTTCGATGGCACCTCTTGGCGTGGCTTCAGAAAGAATTGCCTCAAAAGATCGAACAAAGCCATTTCCATGTATGAATAAGCCATGTGGCTGTCTGTCTGCGAAGCAGTGTTTTCAGAAATGTTGCTGCCATACACCGGCTGAGACCCTCGCATGGGCAGAGCAACATGATCTCTCTCCGGAAGTTCTGCGTGTATTACAGCGACGCGTGGACCAACTCACCCATGCAAAACAGAACCAGAATAAATCTGGCCCGAAGGTTCAAGAAACATGCTGCCATACAGGTGACCTGAAACCGGTCGTATCAGCTACGACTTCTGCTGAAGAAGTTACCGGCAATGATATGTGTGGCGAAGACATTTGTTTTGAGTATGAGTATCTATCGTCTGCAGGAGACAAGGAATCATCTTCGGGACATTCATCACAAGATGTATTGCAGGATGATAAACACGATGCTGTGCACATCGAAGTCATGTCCGAACACTCAATTATTCTCAAGTCACTTCTTGCCTGCGGAGGCCTCGTAAGTGAGTGGTTTGCATCTGGCCTGGCACTATTGCCAAGCCCTGTTGAGATGGTGTGCTGTGGCCAACTCTTTCTTGAGTCGCCTGGGCAACGCCCTCTCGTTCTCTGCGGTATCCGCTCTGCTCCTCCGACACCACCTCCTTGTCTCGGTTGAAGGTTGATTCAATTCCTTTCACCCGTTGAAGCAGGTATGTGTTCATACGAGCTGCTTCACTCTCTTTTATGCCAGGAGGACTATTATGTTCGTACGTTATCGATATAGAGGATTTACACTCATTGAACTGCTTGTGGTGATCGCAATTATTGGTGTGTTGGTGGGACTTCTTCTGCCGGCAGTTCAGCAGGCCCGTGAGGCTGCTCGCAGAATGACCTGCGTAAACAACCTCAAGCAGACCGGGATCGCCATGCACGGTTATTATGATTCAAACCGTCAGTTGCCATCGGGCTACGTCTCTCCTGGTGTTGCGTCCACAGCTCCATCGGCAAGTGAGACAGCCAAAGGGTATGCGTGGGGCTTCGTACTTTTGCCATATATGGAGCAACCATCACTCTTTGATTCGATCGATCAGACACGTGAGGCTGTCGGCACATCAAATGAAGCTAAAGCAGCAGAGGCAAACCTTGGGGGCTATCGTTGTCCGACAGATTCAGCACCGGTGTCTTTCTCAGTAAATAATGGGAGCGGAACAGTTGATCTCCCCACGTCGAATTACGTAGCCATTCTCGGCTGGAATAATGTGACGACTGAAGTTGGGCAGGGGAATGGAGTGTTTTTTCGTAATAGTGATATTCGATTTCGAGACATTCGTGATGGACTCTCAACAACAATCTGTGTAGGAGAGCGTAAGCATATCCATGATTTTTTTGATCAGGGACCACATGCTGCTAATAGCACGTGGTATGCAGCCGTTCCTGGAGTTCTTCGGGATGCCGGCATGGCAATGATGCCCATGATGAAAGAAGGACCTGGCTCACTGGTACTTGGGCATGTCGGACAAAGTGGAATGATGTCAGGGAAGACACCAAACCATACAAACCATATCGTGCACTTTAGCAGTAGTCACTTTGGTGGCGTTGTGTTTCTTCTATGCGATGGATCAACACACTTTATTCGTGATGATATCGACTATCCATTATTTAAAGCACTCGGAACCAGAGCTGGAGGAGAAGTCGCAAGCCTATGAGGGGTCTCCGAGGAAACGACACCACCTCTTACTGAGTGTTTTGGCATTGCCCAGCGATTACGGCTGCTGCCACAGCAGCGGTTTCGATGCGGAGAATATTTTGACAAAGTGACATTTGTTGAAAACCATGAGCCTGCGCGGCGCTGATCTCTTCATCAGTAAATCCTCCCTCAGGTCCGATAACAATGAGGAGATTGTCAATCGGTTTTGAAAGTATCGACTGCATTGGGTTTCCATCAGGACATGCTAGGATCCGCAAGCTGGCAGATGAAGTTGTGAGAAGATTGTGTAAGGATTGCGGTGGGGTAATTTCGAGAAGTCGATTGCGTCCAGATTGCTTGCACGATTCGATGACTCCACGTTGGAGACGGCTCGTTGCCGCAGCAGTTGGTTCGGCAACTGAGCGTGTTGTCGTGAGAGGCACAAGAGAGTCCGTGCCAAGTTCTGTGATTTTTTCAATCAGCCATTTCTGCCGATCACCCTTTGGTAGGGCTACTGCGAGTGTGAGTGCTGGCTTGTTGGAAGACCTTTCTGAGTGCTTGTGCCCAAGACTCAGCCTGACGAGATTACGTTCAATACTCTCCACAGTAGCAGGCCATGATGTACCCTGTCCGTCAAACAATTCAACCGTATCACCAGTTTTTGCTCGCATAACCCGGGTGAGATGACGAGCTTCATCGCCCTCAAGACGAGCAACATTCTCTTTGGGAGTTTGGGAAAGAAAGAAACGGTGGCTCATAAAATACAATCTCTGCGAATAAATAATCAAAAATAGGCGTCGATTCGTCATGACGCAGGTGCGTCAAGTTCGTACAACCTTCTCTTATGGTACGCGACAACTGGAACTTTACTGCGAATCCGTTCGAGGCAACCCTTACTCCGGCTTCTTTTTATTGTGGGAAGCCTCAGGAAGAGGCTCTTGCTCGTCTGGAATGGATCTGCCAGGAACGGCAACGTTTAGCAATCGTGGTTGGTGTTGAGGGGGTTGGGAAGAGCCATCTGTCTACGACGGCACTCCGCCGCGTGAGTGGATTGGGTGCTGAGACAGTCTTGCTCTCATTGCGTGGTATACCTGAAGGAGAATGGCTCCCGCTTCTCCTCGAGAGGTTTCCACTGGATTACGCGAGTCGTTGTGAGTCGATAACGAATTGGCAAAAATTAGAAAACAGGCTTCGTGAGAATAGACTCATGGAGAGGCCAACGGTCATCCTTGTAGATGATATTGACCACGCTCCAGCCGATGCTGTCGCAGGGATAGAGCGTCTCGTAAACAGCGCCGAACCACGGTTTAGTTGGACAACCGTCGTAGGGACTGCAACGGCATCCTCAGTAGAAAATATTCCTCATTCACTTCGAAATCAGGCTGCTATGCGTGTCCATCTTGATCCATGGGACACAGATGATGTGTATGCGTTTTTATCGGCAGCAATAACACGAGTTGGTGGCGATCCAGCCATTATTCCATCTGCCACAGCTGATACCGTTGCTCGTTTTGTAGGAGGACTTCCTCGGCTTGTAAGCCGCTTGGCGCATCTTTCCTTAGCTGCTGCAGCTGGAGATGGGCTTGCGCATGTTGATTCTTCGACGGTTGAACGAGTCTGGCGAGAACTGTACCCGGTAAGTGCACCACATGATTCAATCACCAGAACTGACGGTGCCCATGATGCCGGTTTGGAGCGGACGGGGGGACGTGTCCGGGCTGTTCGCAAATTATTTGAATAAATAGGGATATTCGCGGGAGCTACTGAAGTCTGTTGTCATTTGGCTAAGATGCACAACAATTAATAACTTCATCCTGTTTTTACGGAATTTATTTGTGGCAAAACGTGTCTCACCTTCCATGCAGCCACCATCACGCCGCCGAATTGTTGCGGTATCCCCTGATGATGGTTCAGCAATCGATCTAAAGCAGCCCGAATTTGCGGCACTCCTTGCGTGGTTGGTTCCTGGTCTGGGGCATTTTTATCAGGGACGTACCAAAAAAGGCGCGGTCTATATGTCCGTTATCCTGACACTTTTTGTCGTTGGCCTGTGGCTGGGTGATGGTCGAGTGGTGTATGCATCATGGCGCCCAAACGATACTCGATGGTGGTTTGTCTGCCAGGCAGGTATTGGAGTTGTTGCAGCGCCCGCAGTTGTTCAGTCGGTCTCTATGACGGGTACAACTCATGAGCCGTTTTGGCTCACAGGATGGATGACGCCGCCACTTACAGAAGGACAGCTTGTTTCACGTGAATTTGCTGATCGACTTGTGACATATGATCCGTACATCTTTGAACAAGACTTTTGGGATCGTCCGCCTTACAAGCAGTTTCGAGCTAATCAGATTTCTATGTGGCATCATAAGTTGGGACGATTTTTTGAACTCGGAACACTGTACACAGTGCTTGCCGGCATGCTTAATATGCTTGTTATCTATGATGCCTGGGCGGGGCCGATGCACCCATTCGTGAAGGAAGAAAAATCACCAGTGAATCCTGATGAAGAGAGCAATGACGGTACAGCAGGATGAGTAATGAAGTGGTTGATGCAGATGCCGTGTCACGATGATGATTTTCAAGGGAGATGAATAATGGAATTTAACAACATCATCATGTTTGCGCTTTTTCTTGAAAATATACCAATGCTCTTTTTTAGCCTGCCCTTGATTGCAGCAGCCAGCGTGGTATTTGCGGCAACGCACCACGAGTCGCCACCAGTTATCTGGAGGGCAACTGCTGAATGGGCAATGTGGTTGGCTGGTATTCTCGGCGGCGTCCTTCTGGTTGTCTTTATTCTCAGTCAATTAGCGTAATGTCACGCATCAGACTCTGCGGGTACGGAATTCTCCTGGATTGCCAGGCGACGTAACTGGCCGCAGGCAGCATCAATTCTGGAGCCTTTCCTCCTGCGAGTCTGGACATTGACGCCGGCATTGCGAAGGACATCAAGAAATCGCTCACGAGATGCATTGGTGGGTTCTTCCCATGGAAGGCCAGCAACTGCATTGTACGGAATGACATTCACCAAGGCTGCTCGTTTGCCCAGAAAGCGAGCCAATGCTCGAGCATTGTCAGGAGAATCATTGAGATTCCCCAGTAAAACATATTCAAAGGTGAGACGTCGGCCTGATGTTTCCCAATACCGATCCGCCGCCGCAAGAATCGCATCAATACCGATCGATTTATTTACGGGAACAAGTTTCGTTCGTAGCAGATCGTCAGCAGCATGGAGGGAAACCGCAAGATGATAACCAGGATTCTCGTGGCAGAGTCTGTCAATTGCTGATGGCAATCCAACAGTTGAAATAGTGATTCGTCTTTGTGAAATCCCAAGTCCGTCGGGATTTTGTGCCACTGCAAGAGCAGGCAATAAGCGATCAAGATTTGCAAGAGGTTCACCCATTCCCATGACAACAATATGGCTTAAACGTTCATCCTGTGGCAGTAACCGTGTGAGCCGTAATAATTGTTCGATGATCTCACCAGTTGTCAGGTTTCGGATTACTCCATCGAGACCACTTGCACAAAATACACAACCCATGGCGCAACCAACCTGTGATGAAATACAAACCGTACGTCGAATTCCATCGCGCAAGAGAACACATTCGATCTGTTGCTTGTCATGGAGTTGCAGTAACAACTTTTCTGTCCCATCTTCAGCGACTTGATGGCGAGCAACATCAGTCGTCCAAATCTGCATTTCAGCCTCTAATCGCAACCTGAGATCATTCGGCAGATCGGTCATGTCAGAGAACGATTCTGCTCGCCGGGCATGAAGCCATCGATAGATCGCCTTTGCCCGCCATGCTGGTTGGCCTGCATTGGAAAGCCATGCCGGAAGATCAAACTCCGGATCAAGCACATGTGGTTGGTTATTTGGCGGGGCAGGTACCATCGTGAGTGGAGTCGTATTGGGTGGCATGAGTCATTTCCGGTGAAAGACCGACTGGCGTGAGGTCGGAGAAGCATGTAAAGTGCTAATGAAAGGGAGAACGTTCTCCGTCGTTTTCTATCCTTCTGAGAATACTAATCGTCGCCAATGAGCCAGCAGCAATTTGAAGAACGAACGAAGTGGGTTTATGACGAACAGGCTTTTCCGGTCTGGAATGAGTCGTTTGACAAAGATGACCGTACCGAGATGATTCGAGAAGATCTTTATGCGGGTCGTAGTATTGCAATTTTGCTGGCCTCTCTGGTCGCAATCGGTCTGGTTCTGGCTGGCCTTACCATTAACTTTGTAACGAACTGGCAATAGTCGTGGCTCAGAGTTTGTAGGAAGTGCTCTTTTGTTCTTCCTTCGGCACTACGTACCCTACCATGTGATCGTTCTGGAATCGGGATGCATCAATTTTTATCCTACATGACAAGTGAAACTCTTTGATAAAACCACGTGGGCGCATGAGCTGAAGACCAGAGAAGTTGCCACAATTTTTACTGGTGTTGGTCAGTGAATACTATGGAGCATCACAAGTCATTACAGGCGGGCGGAGTGGATGAACTGGTACTTGATGCACCTGCCAAGCTGAATCTCTCACTGGCGGTTCTCGACCGTCGTCAGGATGGTTTTCATGAGATTGAGAGTCTCATGGTCCCTGTCTCTGTTTCTGATCGGCTACATGTGCGGCGAGCACCGGCTGGAGTGTTTTCACTCGAAGTCACTTTTGCTGGAAAAATTCGATGTAAAACGGGTCAGTCTCTTGCTCATGATGTTCCCGACGATGAGAGCAATCTTGTGCTCCGTGCAGCGCGTCTACTGGCTGAGCGGGCACGTAGTGATGCTGGCCTGACAATTCGTCTCGAGAAGCACATTCCGTCCGGTGCTGGTCTTGGTGGCGGCTCGAGTGACGCGGCAGCTACCTTTCTTGCGGCAGTGAAACTGTGGAATCTTGATTGGTCCTTGGATCAGCTTGCAACGTTGTCTGCAGAGCTTGGAAGTGACATTCCTTGGTTTTTTGCAGGAATGGCTGGTGTTGTTGGTGGGCGAGGTGAACAGGTTACACCGGTAGAGGGTATTCCCGCATATGATGTCGTGATTGCCTGCCCATCAGTGGGCCTCTCGACCGCACGTGTATACGCGGCGTGCGAACCAGATGCTCATCGTCGTGGTCAAGCGTCAGCGCTGGCTTTAGCCTTGCAGGGGGACTCACTCCGACAGGCTCTTCCGCTCATGCACAACAGTCTTCAACAACCAGCCAGAAATCTTGCACCATCTGTGGATCGATTACTTACGGATATGGCAAAGCACAATGCATTGCATCCGGTCCTGACGGGGAGTGGGAGTGCCTGTTTTAGTCTGTGCCGAACAACACATGAAGCAAGGCAGTTGGCGGCGAGTCTTGAAGCCGCTGGATGGCCTTATGTGGTCTCTACTCGACTCGCACCACGGCAAGGATAACATCGCCCTTGGTAATTTGGGAATAACATGATGTACTATCGTCTTGGGGATATCGGTGAGATGGCCGATGGGGGAATGCCATGGAAATCACTGAGGTCAGAATCAAGCTTGTTGAGAAGACAACTGAGAGGCTTATGGCCTTCTGCTCAATTACTATTGATGGCGCATTTGTCATTCGAGATTTGAAATTGATCGGTGGCCCCCACGGTCTCTTTGTGGCAATGCCGAGTCGGAAGTTATGTATCCATTGCAGGAAATGTAGTTCTAAAAATCCACTGAAAGCTGGATTTTGTAATGCCTGTGGAAATAAAATACAGAGCCAATATCTTCCTCGCGATGAAGATGGCCGTGTGCGTCTGTACGCGGATATTGCTCATCCAATCAATACAGACTGCCGTGAACTGATTCAGGATCGAGTGCTGGCTGAGTACGAAGCCGAATTGGTCAGAGCACAGGAGCCTGGATATGTGTCACTGTATGAAGATTTTGGTGACGAGTAGCCTGGAAAGGCGCTCTCGTTCAACCATCCTGTCTGACAAGGGTATGGAAACAATCCTTAAGTTTTCGGGTGATTGGACCAGGAGCACCCTCGCCAACTGTGCGTCCATCAATCTCTACGACCGGTATGACTTCAGCTGCTGTTCCAGTCAAGAAACATTCTTCAGCAGTGTACAGATCGTGTCGTGTCAGGGTAGCCTCTCGGCAATCGATGCCTTCTTTACCTGCTAACTCGATGACAGCTGCCCGGGTTATACCTTCAAGAATGCCCGCATCGGGAGGTGGTGTAAGTAAACGCTCTCCCCGAACAACAAATATATTATCTCCTGTGCATTCAGCGACTTCTCCCTTGTGATTGAGCATAAGTGCCTCGACACAGCCAGCCTGAAGGCCTTCAAGCTTTGCCATGATGTTATTCAGGTAATTCAGCGACTTGATTCGAGGAGAGAGCGCTGCTGTTTGAATCCTTTGCGTTGCAGCAGTGACGATCCGAAGCCCGTCATCATAGAATTCCTTTGGATACAGACTAATAGTATCGGCAATAACAATAACCTGCGGATGACTGCACTTGTTTGGGTCGAGCCCAAGCGTCCCAGCACCACGCGTGATGATCAGTCGTATGTAGCCGTCTTCCAGGTTGTTTGCAGAGAGCGTATCAAGTACTGCTTGCGTCATGCGGTCTTTACTCATCGGAATCTCGAGACAGATTGCTTGGGCACTCGCCCACAGTCGATCGAGGTGGGCATCCAGTCGAAAGACCCGGCCTGAGTAGCTGCGGAGTCCTTCAAAAACACCATCTCCGTAAAGCAGTCCATGATCAAAAACACTGACGCGAGCGTCCTCTTCAGGGACGAGGCGGTCATTCATGAAGATGGTTCGAGACATTGTTTTCAGTATCCTTTTGGCAGATTTTTTCGACGTCAATCAGGCTGCTGATCCGGTTGCCCCCGGATTCATCATATCGACGGTACCGGCAGCAAGGCGAACAATACCACGAGCCTGGCTGGCAATATCAGCATCATGTGTGACGAGCACTATAGATAGACCGTTGTCGCGGTTCAACTCGGCCAGCGCTTCGATGATACCAGCACCACTTTCTTCATCGAGGTTGCCTGTTGGTTCATCAGCAAGCAAGACTTGTGGCTTGGTAATTAAAGCACGGGCAATGGCCACTCGCTGCATCTCGCCACCGGACAACTGCCTTGGCCGATGATGAAGCCTGTCGCTCAGGCCAAATCGCTCAAGGAGCGCTTCTGCCTGTTCTTGCGCCGCTCGCTTTTGTGAGAACCAATTGACTATGCCATGCCGAATCAGTAGGGGTGCGAGTACATTTTCCAAAGCAGTGAATTCAGGAAGTAGGTGGTATGCCTGAAAGACCATGCCAATCGAGTTATTTCGGAGCCGGTCTTTGTCCCGAGCAGGAAGATTGTCAATTCGTTGTCCATTGATCCAGACCTCGCCACTGTCAGGGGCATCAAGGAGTCCCATGACATGAAGCAGCGTACTTTTTCCGGATCCGCTTTGACCGACCACGGCAAGAAAACCACCCTGTTCCAGGCTGAAGTCAACGCCCCGAAGAACCTCCAGAGTAGTTGTCCCAGACTGATACCGCTTATATATCTGCCGAGTTTCCAATATCGGCGTCTCATTTGATGGCATTTCCAAATCAGTCATGTCGCAAAGCCTCGACTGCATGGAGACGGGCTGCTCGCACAGCAGGTAAGACGCTTGAACCAATAGCAATGGCTACTGCACCGGCGATGATCCAACTAATTGTCACTGGGTCAATGATCGTTGGTATCTGAAAGAAGTAGTAAATAGATGGGTCAAATACTCTCGAACCAGTGCACCATTCGACAGCTTGTCGAATTTGATTGATGTTCTGAGTGATACTCAGACCAAGAACAAGACCAGCACCCGCACCGACGAGCCCAAGGAAAAGCCCGTATCCCAGAAAAATTCCAGCAATACCGGAAGACGTTGCCCCAAGAGCTTTCAGAATTCCAATATCACGCGTCTTTTCAACGACAATCATAAAAAAGATTGCGAGAATGCCGAATCCTGCAACGGCGATAATAAGGAAGAGCAGAATATTGAGAACAGCCATCTCCATGTCAACCGCTGACAGAAGCGGCCCCTGTTTATCTCTCCACGTTGCAATCGCATAAAGATCTGCCGGAAAGACTTCTCGTAAACGATCTCGCACCTCATTGAGTTTTGCATCTGGTTTCAGGCGAATCTGGATGGAATTCACACTAGGGATGCCAGTTTGCGGATCAATCATTCCTCGCATTCGCTGGAGTGCATCAATGGGAACAAAAACAAAGTTCGAGTCATATTCACTCATTTTGCTTTCGTAGAAATCAACAATTGTAAAATTGTCACTGACAGCTTTCGGTGGCGTGCCGGCTGTCGGGAAAGTTATTTTGACATCATCACCCGGTAGTGAGAGGAATTGATCAACGCCCTGACGGTTTCGAAAGCTTGCCAATCCAATACCGGGCACAATACCTGTGAACTGTTCTTCAGCGAGGTCCATGACATGCCCTTGGTTTGGCCGAGCTGTCTGGAATGGATTTGTTCGCTTTTCATTCGTGGCTGCTGCTTCAGGAGGTGTCTCAGAAGAGTCTCCACGAGGACTGGTTGCGGCAAGCACGGCATCAACCTGCTGGTCGACAGATCGTGCTGGAGCGTTCTCTGCAGATTTTTTTGAATCAAGCCGCTCTTTCCAGAGACGTTCCCGATTCACTCGCATTCGACGGTGTGGCCAGCCGGCATGCTCAAGAGCAGGTCGGGTTGGAGTCTCGGTTGGATTCTGACTGTCAATCGTGTCGTAACCACCTTCTCGTAGATCAAAAGAAAGCTGTTCCCGGTTTGCAGGGTGCTGAAGATATCTCCCAAAGTCACTTACTTGTGCGTGGGTTTTCGGATCGATTCCAATGAACATCACTTGCCGTGTAACCCACTGGCCACGGACCTGAAAACTGAGCATGGCCGGTACAGCAACGGTTGGAGTCATACCGGCTATCTGATCGCCTGCAGCTCGTTTGATTTCATCGATGTGCCATTGTGGATCCTGAAAACCAGAGAGAGAGTGACTTTCAAAAACAATGTCGGAGAGAATTCCATGGATACGAGTCTGCATCTCATTGGAAAAACCAGCCATGACGGCGTTGACTACGATCATTGTTGCCACACCGAGCGTCACGCTAATGACGCTTGCCAGTGCAATCCATCGCGTACGAAGATATCGCCAACAGAGAAGGAGTTTGTACATAGCGCCAATTGCAGCATCAGCCGCTAGTGTGGGGACGATGAATCGGGAATAGGATGACATCACGGATTGAACTGGCCTGTGTCAAGAACATCACAAGGCGATCAATTCCAATGCCGAGGCCACCGGCTGGTGGCATGCCGTGTCGAAGCGATTTGATGAAATCATGGTCCATTCGGGCCATGGATTCATCGTCGGAAAGACCAGCTAATTGTGTCCGAAAAAGCTCTTCCTGGAGATCAGGATCATTGAGTTCTGTATAGGCATTCGCTAGTTCCATACCGGCAACGTACAGCTCAAATCGTTCGGCAATGTCCGGAGCATCACTTTTTCTCTTGGTCAGTGGGCAGACCGCAGCCGGATAATCAATGACGAAGATTGGGCCGGAGAGGGTCTTTTCAACTGTTTCCTCAAAAAGTTCACTCTTGATGACATCTGGGTGCCGGCCCGCTGTTTCAATGTCGTGCTTTGACGCCTCAGTTGCCACGCTCGCTGGATCCTCTGGGTCACAGCCCGTCACCTCGGCAAGCAAGTCATCGTACCGCTTGCGAGGAAAGGGTGGCTTCAGGCTGACGTCATGCCCCATCCAGGTGAATGTCTCCGGTGTGCCTGCAGCCTCAGCGGCTGCAACGAGTACAGCTTCTGTGAGATCCATCATGGAGGCGTAATCACCATAGGCCTCGTATGCCTCCATCATGGTGAACTCAGGATTGTGACGGGGGCTAATGCCTTCATTACGATAGACACGACCCAGCTCAAAAACTCGTTCCATGCCACCAACCAGTAATCGCTTGAGATGGAGCTCTAAAGCGATTCGCATCACCAGAGGCATGTCGAGTGCATTGTGATGGGTTGTGAAAGGACGAGCAGCCGCCCCACCTGCGGTCTCTTGAAGTGTCGGTCCTTCAACTTCAAGATACCCACGGTCGGTAAGGACGCGACGTATTGCCTCAATAATTCGGCTTCGAGCAACAAATCTGTCGCGCACACCCTCGCCGTGAATCAGATCAAGATAACGCATCCGTTGACGCAATTCTGGATCAACGAGGCCGTGGTATTTATCGGGAGGTGTTTCAAGTGACTTCGTAAGGAATGTCAGACTGCTGGCGAAGATTGTCATTTCACCAGAGTTTGAATAACCAAGTCTGCCTTCGACTCCGATAATATCTCCAAGATCAAGGCAGCCTACGACCGGCCAGGCATCTGGGCCGACCTGCTTTTTACCGATCATGACCTGGAGGCGGCCAGTGCGGTCGACAAGATCAAGAAATACCAATCGGCCAGCATTGCGGAGCAGCATGATTCGACCCGCAACACGAACGGTGGGCCCATCATCAGCATCCTGAGCGATGGATTCTCCCTCTTTTCGGACCGATGCAACAGCTTGGGAGCTATCGAATCGACTCCCCCATGGATCGATCCCTAGTTCCTGAAGTTTTGCCAGTTTATCTCGACGTGCCTGAAGAAGAGCAGTAACAGTGGACGAAGGCTGATCAGTATCAATTGGTGACGGAGAAGACATCAGTCGGTTCTAGGTTTCCTGAGGATACGGAGGACTTCCAACAACGGAATAAATCATTGTCTGCTTTTCTCACAAATTTCGAAAGGGCAGCCATCCCAGAGAGAAGCCATAGCCGGTGTCTAGTCGAATACGGGGCATTCAAGGTACAACCCGGACCTATAATGAAATAATCACGAGACGAGCCTGAGACCTCAGAGTAACTAGTAATAATGGATCTTCGAGCCCACCATAGACCGGCATTATTTAGCGTCGAATTACGGACGTCCCAGTGGGAAGGTATGGTGTATTGGTACCGAAATATTCTCGGCCTCAGGGTTTTGGTCCGAGTTATCGATGATGGATATGCATTATTTGAGGCGGGTGATACGCGGGTCGCAATCCTCAGTCGAGAGAATGCCGGTGAGGCTAGTGGGCGTTGGAGTCTTGGCTTCGAGGTAACGGATTTAGAGGCTGCATATATTCGTCTTCGAGAAGCAAATGAAAATATTGCCGAACCAAAAACACATCCTGAGGGATTTCGAGAACTTGTGACCAATGACCCCGATGGAAATCTACTTCGGATTTTTGCGTGGCCAACAGTCTAAGATCGTGTCCTCAGAAAATCATCTCACAATGAAGAAGAATAGTTTACCATCCACTGGTTGTGAGTCGGATGCGGCATAGATGCATATCGGCTGTCATAAATAACGATCGCCCATCTTCACCAAAGCAGCAATTCGCTGTTCTCTGTCCAGTGAGAATCGTTCCGAGGTGAGTTCCATCTGCTGCTATGACCAAGACTCCACCTGGTCCTGTTGCAAACAAATTCCCTTGCGTATCAACTGCCAACCCATCGAGGCTCCCTTTTCGTGTTGCTGAAAGCGTCGTAGCATCAAAAAACGTTTTTCCAGCATCAAGTGTTCCATTGTCTCCAACATTGAACACTTTCAAGATAGGCGAGTCAGGATCAGACTGTGCGACATAAAGTTTTTTCTGATCGGGTGAAAAAGCAATACCATTCGGCCGTGTCATGGTCTTACAGAGGAGATCAACACTGCCATTTGGCTGAATCCGAAAGACTCCACAAAAATCTATTTCCCGTCGTGCATCATCGAATCCATCAGGAAGTCCGTATGGAGGATCTGTGAAATAAATTGCTCCAGAGGCATGAATAGCCAAGTCGTTGGGGCTGTTAAAACGCTTGCCATCCCATGAGTCAGCAAGCGTTCGTTTACCACCATTTTTTTCAAGCACACTGATTCTTCGGTCGCCATGCTCGCAACAGAGCAGTCTGCCTTCTGTATCGAGTGCAAGACCGTTGCTTCCTCGTTCTTTTCCATAACTCGCCGGGCCAGTAAACCCAGCGGGTTCAAGAAAAACAGAGAGCCCACTTTGTGTGTTCCAGCAATGAATGCGATTATTTGGAATGTCACTAAATAACAAAGATTGAGGAGGAAGGCCCCCATCTCCATTTGGAATCCAGACTGGCCCTTCTGACCACTTAAAGCCCATTGCAAGCACGTCAATTGTGGCATCAATGGGAACAAGTGCGTCAATGTCTGAATGCAATCGCTCGACGCGCCCGACGAATGGAATTCCATTATCTGCCGCTTCACTTACAAGTGCTGCTGTCATAAGTACCATCAAAAACTCAAAAAAAATTATGTGTCGCCGCAGTGAGTTATTCGCCACAGTTCATTACTCCAAGTAGTGTGTCAGAAACGAATAGCATGTCACCTAATGATTAATAATTTCTTTCCCACCACGTGTCCCATAGGCATCATAGACCGTCTGATCAATCGAATCTGAAAGTGGTGTGACTGATCCGTCGCACATCAGAAATACCGCTAAGCCAGAATGTGATGCTGAAATATCGCGGTCGTCACTTGCTGGGTGATTTGGCGTATGCCCAGTCTGAAACAGAACCATGTGCCCATGGTCGTCACGTGGGTCGATCTGATCACGAATGGCCCCACTCCAAGCGGTTTCATATTCGAAATGATTCCCGTTGTTTGCTGCTGCCCGGAAAGGACCATTCTGTCTCTCTCCCAGCATAAGTGTTGCGGAAAGCCCATCAGTAATATCAGCAAGTCGTGTCGTGCTGTTACGACTGAAGACACCTTTTCGTTGTTCTTGTGTCACATCGAGATCTGGTGGACCAAAATTCGCAGCATAACTGGCCATAGCATATCGCTCTGGACCCATTTCAACGTATCCGTCGAAGGATGTTATGTCAGTCGGGCAAAGAAAACCTGCAAGGTGTCTTTCGCGGATAACGGTATTGGCGACGTCATGAAGAGGCTTTGAGAAATCAATGCGATCAAAAGTCGCCGTCTCCTCAAGGAGAGGAAGCAGGAGTGTTCCCCACGAGTACCCACGAGTATTACCGTTTGTGGAGTACTCATATTCATATCCAGTGGGCAGGTGTTTTCGTGCCGTTTCGTAGTTATGCATTGCGACACCGAACTGTTTGAGATTGTTTTTGCAATGCAGGAGTCTCGCTGATTCACGAACCTGTTGAATAGCTGGCAACAAAAGGCCAACGAGGACTCCGATGATCGCAATGACAACTAAAAGCTCGATAAGCGTAAATCCCAGCCTTAGGCGAACCGTTTTATTGATGTCCATGGTGCCCATGTTTATGTCCTCCTAATTGAAAGTCGGTGTGTTTATGCCCATGTTCAATATCTGAGCTATGAACGTGATAATGAGAATGCTCCTGCTCACGCATTATCTTGTCTTGATCGAAACGAGCGTGTTCCGAGCAGCCCCAAAGTAAAAAAAGAAAACCAAAAAAACATATACGTCGCATCTTCGAATTCTAGCACGAAGGCTTCTGGGAGATCCAGAATCCTCGAATTTGATTGAATTGTGTTACGTTTTACGCACTTTCTCATGCCGGCTTTTTTGTAGAACACTTTGCGTAGGCTTATTGTCTAGAAACTTGATGAAAAGTTCGTGCTCGGTTAACAAAAATATGAGATCTTTCTCGAACAAGAGTTCGCCAACAGATGGTTTTGGCCTGACGACATTAACAGCGTTAGTTATCACAGGCATGATAGGCTCAGGTGTTTTTGTGACATCAGGCTTCGCGCTTGAATCACTGGGATCACGGGCGTTTGTACTGGCGGCTTGGTTCGTTGGTGGCCTTATCGCTCTGTGTGGTGCGGTCGCCTATGGTGGCCTTGCACGTCGATTACCAAAGTCTGGTGGAGAGTATCTCTATCTTTCCCGTTCACTCCATCCGTTTTGTGGATTTCTTGCTGGTATTGTTTCGTTAACAGCTGGATTTAGTGGAGGGATAGCCTTTGCTGTGATGACATGTCAGGAGTATGCCAAAGGTGTCCTGGCGTTCCCGGCATGGATGCCAAGCCAAACGATTGCAACTGCGGCACTCATTCTCTGTTGCCTGATCCATGTCGAGGCGGGGCGGGTTGCAGCACGACTCAATACCAGTATTGTTTTTCTGAAGGTTCTGACAATTCTTTGTCTCATTGTGTTTGGGTATTCAATTGTCGGCTGGCCACTGGAAGCCACAGGAAAGCCGATCGATGAACCACTCACACGTGCAACCATCGGTGAATTTGCGATGACAGTCGTGTGGGTCATGTTTAGTTACACAGGGTTTAATGAAGCGATCTATGTTGCCTCAGAAGCTCGTGTTGGACGAAGAACTGTACCGCTGGCTCTGCTTGTGGGCACACTGATTACGACGCTTCTTTATATTGCACTGAATGATGTTTTTCTTCGTTCAGCACCAGTTGCCGATTTGACTGGTCAGCCACAGGTTGCAGCGGTCGCAGCTGCAGCTCTTGGTGGTCAAACTGCTGAGTGGTGGATGCGAGTTGTGATTGTCCTTTCGACCCTGTCTGCTGCAGCAGGAATGACGATGGCCGGTTCACGTGTCGCAACGGCAATGGCAGACGATGGATTTTTGCCCGGATGGCTACGAGGGCAGACTGGTCGAAGCAGGGCAGTTGTACTTCAAACGAGTCTCGCCTTGATTCTTGTTTATTTAACAACGTTGCGAGATTTACTGGGCTCTCTTGGCGTGACGCTTTCGTTGTGTTCAGCCATGACGGTAGGAACGCTCTTCTTTTCGAAGACACAGCCCCAAGATGTACCTGATGATTCATCACGGCCATCACGGTTCGTGTTGGCTGCTGCGGTGATTTACTGCAGCGCGACACTTCTCTTCGCCGTGCTGTATGGATGGCATGATCCATGGCAATGTGGTGGAATTCTTGCCATTGTTGTAGTTGCGGTGGTGCTCTGGCCGTGCGTGAGGTCGTCAGTACTCTCACATGCTAGTCATTCTCAACGCGACTAAGTATTACAATTAAAAACGTGGCGATTGGCCCCACAAGCAATGAGATAAGACACCATGCCAATCCACTCCGACCTTTTCCTTGGGCTAAGCCGGCATTGATCAGGGAAAGTGTGCCCCAGCCGACAAAAAAAGATGAATCAAGCATTTTTAGTCCACACGTTATGACTCAGAATCCTGCCATGCCGAGACGGGAACACAGCTACAAAACAGATTCCGGTCCCCGTGCACATTATCGACTCGACCCACTGGAGGCCAGTATTTCCTTCGCTTTAAGTCAGCTATAGGAAAGACTGCTTCCTCTCGAGTATAAGGCCTTGTCCAGTCATGCTCTGCAATGCACATTGCGGTATGTGGTGCGTTGATGACAGGGTTATTATCTTGTGGCCACGTGCCTTCCTCGATGTGTCGAATCTCTTCACGAATAGCAATCATTGCTTCAATGAATCGATCAAGCTCATTGAGATCTTCGCTCTCTGTTGGTTCAACCATCAGAGTGCCAGGTACTGGGAAACTGAGCGTCGGTGCATGGAAGCCGTAGTCAATAAGACGTTTGGCAACATCTTCTGCAGAGATGCCACTTGTTTCCTTCAGCGGCCGAAGATCCAGAATGCATTCGTGGGCAATGCGGCCATGTGCCCCTGTATAGAGCGTGGGGTACTGATCTCGAAGCCGTACGCTGACGTAATTGGCCGCCAAAATTGCAGCTTCTGTCGCGTGTCGTAAACCTGAGCTACCCATCATGCGACAGTACATCCAACTAATCGGGAGAACTCCGGCATTTCCCAAAGGTGCGGCAGAAACCGCACCGACTCCACCACACGTTTGGATGCCAGTGGTTTCATGGCCAGGCAAAAAAGGCACGAGGTCTTCAACAACACAGACTGGGCCAACGCCAGGTCCTCCACCACCGTGTGGAATACAAAATGTTTTGTGAAGATTGAGATGACTCACATCACCGCCAAAGTGCCCCGGTTCGGCGGTTCCAACTAATGCATTCATGTTGGCACCATCGATGTACACCCGCCCACCATGATTGTGAACAATATCACAAAGATTCTTGATTTCAGATTCGAAGACGCCATGTGTACTTGGGTAGGTAATCATCACAGCAGCCAACTGATCAGTGAACTGCTCACACTTTTCCCGAAGTTCGACAAGGTCTACGTTTCCTTGATCATCACAACCAGTAACAACAACCTTCATGCCGGCCATTTGTGCACTTGCAGGATTTGTTCCATGAGCTGATGCTGGAATCAGGCAGATATTTCTGTGACCTTCTCCTCGAGCACGTTGCCAGGCTCGAATGACAAGGAGTCCGGCATACTCTCCTTGGCTGCCAGCATTCGGTTGAAGACTGATGCCAGCATATCCAGTGGCTTCACTCAGCCATTCACAGAGTTGCTCTTGGAGAATCTGATATCCCTGACGCTGGTGGGAGGGTGCAAAGGGATGGATGTCAGCAAACTCAGGCCAGCTGATCGGAATCATTTCACTGGTTGCATTCAGCTTCATCGTGCAGCTTCCCAATGGAATCATTGTTCGATCGAGTGCAAGGTCACGATCAGCTAATTCACGAAGATAGCGGAGTAATTGGGTCTCACTGCGATGTGAGTGAAAGACAGAATGCGTGAGGAAGTCACTTTTACGAATGCAGGTATCCGGAAGAAGTGAATGAGTAGGTAGTTCCGATGGCTCCACGTCTTCGATAGATTTTTCTGGTGGTGTGAAAATATTGCACAGAGTGATCACGTCGGCATCACACGTTGTTTCGTCAAGACTGATTCCGATATGATTTGCATCAATCTTTCGGAGATTTATTCCAGTGTCCTGTGCACGTTTTATGAACGAATCCGTTGCCTCGCCAGTTCGGAGACACAGCGTATCGAAGGCGTGTTGATTGGTGATTTTGATACCCAGCTTCTGCAGGCCAGCTGCGAGGAGAGCAGTCTTCTTTGAAATATCCTCCGCAATTTTCTTGAGGCCTACGGGGCCATGATAGACAGCGTACATTGCGGCAACGACAGCAGGCAGAACCTGAGCGGTACAAATGTTTGACGTCGCTTTTTCTCGCCGGATGTGCTGCTCTCGAGTCTGCAAAGCCAGGCGATATGCTGGCCGTCCAGAATGATCGACGCTGACACCAACAAGTCGTCCAGGCAGTGACCGTTTAAAGGCGTCGCGACAGGCAAAGTAGGCCGCATGCGGGCCCCCGCAGCCCATAGGCATGCCGAAGCGTTGCGTTGAGCCGACAACGATATCCGCACCCCATTCACCTGGTGGTGTGAGGAGTGTCAATGATAAAGGGTCTGCAGCAACACAAAGGAGCGCCTTGTGTGCGTGAACTCGATCTGCAAGGCCATGCCAATCCGGTATGTCACCTTCTGTAGTTGGGTACTGTACGAGGGCACCAAAATACGTTTCCTCATCAACCATGTCCGCGACATCACCAATGATGAGATCAATACCCAGCGGCTCAGCTCGTGTGGCCAGAACTTCCAGTGTCTGTGGATGGCACCTTCGGTCGGCTATGAATGTAGACTCCTGACCTTTATGCATTCTGTGAGCTAACGTCATCGCTTCGGCAGCGGCCGTTGCTTCATCAAGGAGAGAAGCATTCGCGATCGGCATCCCAGAGAGGTCACAAATCATTGTTTGAAATGCAAGCACTGCTTCCATACGGCCCTGAGAAATTTCTGCTTGATACGGTGTGTAGGCGGTGTACCAGGCTGGATTCTCTAAAACATTTCTTTGGATAACCGCTGGAGTATGAGTGCCGTAGTATCCCTGTCCCAAGAAACTTTTGTAGACGTTGTTTTGCTGGGCGACTGCCTTCAGTTCAGCAAGTGCTTCTCGCTCTGAGACGGCCGACGGTAAATCCATTGCCGTTCGCCTCAGGATGCTTGCTGGCACAATTTCTTCAATCAACGCGTCTCGACTTTTTGCTCCGATGGCTTTAAGCATGAACTGCTCATCGGTGGGTGAAAGGCCAATGTGACGGCCTGCAAATTCCAGATTATCTGGAGTTGCAGTTGTCTTGTTGCACGTGGGAGTGAGAGATTCAGATGAAAGAGCGTGTGGAGAAACTGTGCCAGAAGACATAGAAGGTTCCTTTCCTGACTGTGCCGACGCGTGTTGTACGTGCCATGGCAACTGACGTTGTGTTCTATCCGCCAGAGGAAACAGCATGGCCAAGACCATGCTGGGAACCCTGTTGTCCTTGAACCTGAGAGATTCACCCGTGAGCATCGGCTCAGGGTTTGCCCCTTCGGTGGACGCCACTTTTGTGACGTCACTCTCCAACAGAATTATAAAATGTCAGTACTTTTGCCTGAGCGTTCGGCCTTCGGCGGTCTTTCGACTCTCTCCTGACACTTTTAATCATAGGTTCTGTCAGAAGAGGCGACAACATAGACCCCAAGAGGCCCATTACCAGTTGCAGGAAAGCGGGCAGGACAACCAATATTATCAGAATATTGATGACACATGCTGTACTGGTTCAGAGTCATTCTCGTTTGGTCGTGGTCAGCCGAAAACCATGGAAAATCAGTTCACAGTGCTATGAAGTGATTCTTAATGTTCCTCAGCGTCTTTACCGAGTTCCTGATCAATCAGAATAAGTCCGTGGCCGTCTCCTCCAACGAGAGAGAGACGGTCGTGGACATCATCAGCTTCAGCCGTATCAGCAATTTGTTGTGGAACAAACTGCGTTATGAAACTGTGTGTGAGATGGTCATTGTGTTTGTCTGCCAAGTCGATCAAGTCATTCATACGCTGCATCAATTTATGCTCTTGGCTTCGAACTTGATCAAAAGCTTCAACAGGATTGTCCCATTCCCATGCAGGCGCTTCAATAGTTGCAAATTTTGCCTGACAGTCTCGATCATTCAGGTAGTCGACGAAGAGACCCATGTGAGTCAGTTCACCAGCTGCTTCAGTACGAAACCATTTTGCCATTCCGGTTAATCCACGAACACTGGCCCACGAAGCCATTGAAAAATAAAGGAATGCTGCGGAGGACTCGATACGAATTTGTTCGTTCAGAGCGGCGGCAACTTCTTCATTCAGTGATAGTCGAAAACTCATCAAATTCTCCAGCTTTCAAAACAGGTAAGTGAAAGATCGTTAACAGGATGCTCAATAATTCTAGCAGTGTAAGAAGAGTTCGGGCAGAGGAATCTCTTAACTTTCGTGAAAAATCTTTTACCAGATAGTGATAATGAGATTCATTCTCGAGAGCCAGTGCGGTGCACGTTTATTTCGTGCCAACACACACAACATCAACAAGAACCTAAGCCTATCAAAAGCGATATCTTCGCAGTAGCATAGAAAAGAGCGGCCTTTCATTAATTGAACTCACTGCGTTGATGTCAATATTTGTGACATCAGTTTCACGACGAACAAAGTGGCTTGATGATGTTTTGCTCAGCTACTGTGCTTTGCCAGTGCGGCTAGCAAACCTCTACTCGCACAGTTGTGATCGTACGAATTTCTATCTCTCGCCACTTTGGGGACGTCTTGAATGGTCGCCGCCAACAATGCTACTTTCGGGCACAAGGTATCTGTTTTTAAGCCTTACTGTCCTCGCACCCCGCAAACTTCACCGTTTCGGGGTGTCAGTGTCGTTGCACCTTATCGAGGGAATCGCACATTATCAGTAATTCAGTAATCTGGCCGCAGACGAGTCGCAAGATGCGTTTGTAGATATGACGATATTTTTTAATGAGAATCTGTCGGAATGAGCTTTTGTGAAAGAGAGACTATGAGATCAATTCGTGTGGTATTGGTATTTGTGTGTGGTGTATTCCTGCTGGCTGGTCTGACACAGGCAGCTGAATCACCTCAGGTAGCTGAGTACACCCGCCACATGACAGTTTCAAAAAAGGTGCCAGGCCTGCATGCCGGGGAACATTCGCTGCCGTTGCCTACAACGATGAGCCATATCGAGTACGAGAAGATACTCTTCCCATTTATCAAGAGCCGAGCATATGCGTCGCAGCTGGGATGGAGTCACGACAAGTACGTGCGCGATACCGGTGCGTATGTGAAAGGGAAATACTACGGAACGCATCCCGCAGTCCGGTGCTTTTATTCACCGAAGGTGATGTACTGGTTAACCGGCAATCCAGATTTTTGGCCCGAGGGTCGGGATGCAGGGCAGGCTCCAAAAAAAGCACCTCGTGAAGGTACTATTCCGGATGGTGGGATGATCATTAAAGAGATGCTCCCGCCACCAGCCGCTCGGTACGAAGGGATGACAGAAGACGAGATTCTTGCCGTGTTGCAGCTTCCAGCCTCAGCTGGCTGTGATGTAATGATCAAAGATAATTCTGGATCACCAGATGGTTGGTTCTGGGCAAGTGTGTATGAGGGTCAGGAATACGATAGCTCGGACTCTTTTGAGTATCCACAGGCTGGGTTTGTTCTTGCCTGTGTACGGTGTCATTCTGTTGCTGAAGAGGGCGGGACCTTTTCGTCACTTCGGAATATCACAGGTTTCCCGGGTGAGCCGATACAATATTTCGTCGATAACACATGGCGAGAAATTCCAACTGCGCTGCAGCCCTATGACTTCCGCCATGATCCAGACCCTCCCAAGTTGCGTGCCCCACAGGGGCCGGGTCCAACACGACCACGTTTTGAATTTCTTAATACCTACAAATCTGCAGAATACGTTACGTATCCAGAGGTGAAGAAGTTTCCAGCGGAATCGAATGATCATGTCACGCCACATGCCTCGATTCCTGAGCGATTTCTGACATCTGATCAGTGTCTGATGTGTCATAGCGCTGCAACTGGTCGGCATAGTGCAAGCCCCGTCATGTTTCTTGAAACCAAGCGAGGAGGTCTCAACGTTTCACCGTATGGTGAGTGGAGATGGTCACCAATGGGCCTTGCGGGACGAGATCCTGTTTTTCATGCACAGCTTGAAAGTGAGTTGTCACAACTCACACGAGAATTACCAAGTGAGCAGGCCGATGCATACGGAGATCAAGTAGTGAATACCTGCTTGCGGTGTCATGGTGCTCTTGGAAAACGACAGCATGAACATGACACAGGGCTACAACCTTGGGAAACAAAGGGCAAGGAAAGTCTCGATTGGTTTCACGTTGCCGATCCGAATCACCCGCACCATAAATACGGTGGTCTCGCTCGGGATGGCATCAGTTGCACCGTCTGTCACGGAATGGTTGAGGAATATGCAGATCTTCAAGGATTTCTCGCTAATTCAATAACGGGTCAATTTAAAACTGGCCCTGCAAATGAAATTTATGGACCTTTTAAGGATGTTGTTACGAAGCCCATGCTCAAGGTACTCGGAGCCGCTCCAAAACACAGTCCATTTATTCAATCATCACGAATGTGTGCGACGTGTCATGTGATCAACCTGCCAGTCCTCGACTGGCCGTTGGGTCATCCTCCTGCCGGGGTTGAACAACCACCGCAAGATCAGTTGGAACAATTACTAGCATCTGAGAAGACACCACAATTCCAAGGTTTTACACACAAGATTGAGCAGGCGACGTATTTAGAGTGGCTCAATAGTAGTTTTCAGGATGAATTTGGTCGGACATCTGAATCACGAAGCTGTCAGGAGTGTCATATGCCCAAAGGATATGAAAGTCCTGAGGGCGATATCTCAATCGATCAAATTGCAACCAAGATAGCTGTTCTTCAAGACCACGAATATCCGGAATCCGATCATGCACTCGCACGGGAGGATCATCATGTTCGATTTCGTGAAGAAGGTTTTCGGCGACATACGTTTCAGGGCATGAATGTCTTTCTGCTTGAAATTTTCAGGCAATTTAATGATGTGCTCGGAGTTCGCTTGCCCGATTATGAAACCGGCGTGGAAGGGATTCACTTCGCCATCGACAACTACGTACAAAACGCACAGAAAAATACGGCCACCGTTGAAATACTTAATGTAGAAACGGCTGGGCAGACCATAGCAGCCGATGTGAAAGTGACGAATCTGACAGGTCATCGTCTGCCAAGTGGCGTTGGATTTCGTCGCGTGTGGATCGAGTTTCTGCTGGTGGATAGCACCTATGGACGTGATCGGATTATCTGGTCTTCGGGATTAACAAATGGCGCTGGCGTTATTGTTGGCGAGAATGGCCGAGTGTTGCCCTCAGAATTCTTTGATGATGTCGGGAACGGGCAACGTCAACAGCAAGCGTACCAACCGCACCATCGTGTTATCAGTAATCCAAATCAGGTTCAGATTTATGAGGAGTTAACACGCGATGCTTCTGGAAAATTTACAACAAGTTTTCTGCATCGGACACATGACGCAAAAGATAATAGGCTTCTGCCTCGTGGGTGGTCAGCAAAGGGGCCGAGTAGTGAGATGCCAGCAGCATTTGTTGAAGCGACACACCCACATGGTGTGGGAGAAGATCCGCAATATGCTGATGGCCAGGGTACAGATATTGTCAGTTATCGCGTAACGGTTCCAGAATGTTTTGATTGCCGAAAGTTACGTTTGAAAGCCACGCTCTACTCGCAGGCATGGGCCCCGTACTATCTTCGAGATCGCTTCAGCGATATCCCTGAAGGTCCGGAAGGGGATGCGCGTCGTCGTCTGTTCTTCTTGATGTCACATCTCAAAACAGAAGGAACGGTTATTGATGGCTGGAGATTTAAGATTGCAACTGACGAAGAAGAGATTACTGAGTCAAACGAGACGGACGCTGTAAATAGAAAACGTTGTAGTTGAAATGATGCATGTGTAGTGTTTGAAGTGTTTCTGGGGGGGGTGGTGTCGATGGATCCAGCTATTTTATTCGCGGTCATGATGTACTGTCCATGCGTAGAGGACATGGTACACGTTGCCAATGTTTTGTATCTCACGTCGTATCTTGTTCGTGACATTCTCTGGTTGCGTGTGCTCACGATTTTTGCTGGCTTGTCACTCCTTCCATTTTATTGCAATTGCAGTGACCATATTCTTTGGGCGCCGATCACCTGGAATCTTTTGTTTATGGCAGTCAATTCTGTGCAGATTGCCATCCTGTTACGTGAGCGTCGACCAAAGCCACTCGGCGGATCAGAGCAAGAACTCTATGACAAGGTTTTTGCCGATCTTGCCCCTGGTGAATTTCGCAGATTGTTGCGTCACGGTGATTGGAAAGATATCGAAGCAGGGACTGTTCTTGTTCAAAAAGATACTGTGGTTGGTGACATGATGGTCTTGAAGCAAGGGGCAATGGAGGTGCTTGTTGAAGACCGAGTCATTGCACAATTACGACCGGGCCAATTTATTGGTGAGATGAGCTTTCTGACGGGTGACACGGCGACAGCAGATGTCCGTGCCTCTGAACCGAGTCGTGTGTTGGTTTGGTCTCAAGAACGACTCAATGAATTGCTTGATAAGCGACCAACACTTGCTTTTAAGATCCGTGGCATACTTGGACGCGATGTTGTTGGTAAACTTCGCACCCAGAGTGACTACGATGAGAAGTCGATGTGGGCACGGTATGAAGATAATCAGCAATAACTTCCAGATTAAAACTGGTACTCAAGTCCGGCATTGACGCCCTGGGCCCAGAAACCAGTTGTCGATAAATTGAAGCTCGGCTCAGGTGTTCCCACAAGTGTTCCACCACCAAATTGTGTCGGGTTGACGGAAGGATTGATCTGATCAGTGACCCGACCGACCGTCGACCAGCAGATCAGTGAATAACCGACCGAGAGTCGAAACTGTGACCAGATGGCATAGTCAGCCGTAACACCGAATTCACCTGCAGCCGCGAATAAAGACTGTTCATTCCCTGGGTTCGTCGGTTGCGCGAGGACACCGTTCGGATAGGTTGGTGGCGTCGTAACTGTGGTCGTTGTCGAACCGTTGATTCGAGTCGTCACTGTTGTTGCTCCAAGTGCAACTTTGCCAAGAACCTGGAGTGACCATCGGTCGCGCCACCACTTTTCAACCATGCCAAATTCCCCTCCGTAGAACTGATTTAGTGTCCGAAAGGAGTCAGAGACAGTTGTGCTATCTGGTGAAACACTTGAAGTCATATTCACAGCAAGTCGATCTTCAAGCATTAGATATCGAAATCCACCAACCAGGTACCGCCTGTGAAAGTCTTCGCCCTGTGTTCTGTTGGTTTTGAAGAGAACAGCAACACTTCCAAATTGACTCTCGAGCGACGCATCAACGGTCTGATCAAGAAGTGATGGGTCAGCAGTAGGAAACGCTGGCCCGGGTGAAGGGATGACAACAGCGGCTTGTTGTGGCAGATTTGTTGCATCGGTATAAGGTCGCGCTAGATAAGAAGTTCCACCATTCGTTGAACTATTAAAAGACTCTTTCGCAATAGCGAGACCAAACCAGGATGCTTCAATGCCGCGTTCCTGTCGGGGTGTAAACCAGAATCCGGCTGTGAGTCGAGCACCAGATCGCATCGGTCCTTCAAAGTTGGTATTTCCAAAAAGAACACGTGTTGTTGGGAACCCAAGAACACCGATTTCAGTCGCTGTAGTACCGTTGGAGCTACTGGTTATAAGTGGAGGAACGGCCTGCCCGGTTGTGGCCCAGACAAGATACTCAGTTGAAAACCAGAGACGTCCAGGAAACTCAGTACGAAAAACACGTGTGTGGTCTCTTGTGCATGGCTTGTGATTCGGTGCCTTGTGGTAGGCAAGTTCACCAGGGCCCATCCAGTGGCGGTCA